>NZ_BAAHNB010000001.1:0-547500 GCF_054658355.1 Thermodesulfovibrio sp. TK110
TCAAAGAACTTGCAAAAAAGGATGACACTTTGAAACTGCCAGGATTTGGCACATTTAAGGTTGTAACAAGGAAAGCAAGAAATGCCAGAAACCCAAAAACAGGAGAGCTCGTAAAAGTGCCTCAGAAAAAATTACTACGATTTACACCTACTTTAGAGTTGCGCAATTTATAACACTTAAAAGAGGTAAGTGCAACCCTCCTTGGCAAGAGCTATCAAAAAAGCACAAAAAAGCACTTACCTCTTTTTTTTAAGCTTTACTACTGAGAAGTTTTCAACAAAGATATGAATGGTTACCTGCGATACTTATATAAGTAATAACAAAAAAGAAAGGAGAAATAAAATGTATAACAAGGCAATTCTACTTGGCAATCTTACAAAAAACCCTGAGACAAGACAAACTCAGTCTGGAACATTTGTTGTTGTTATGCCAATAGCCACTAATACAAAATACAAGCAAGGAGATGAAATCAAAGAAGAAACGCTTTTTATTGATGTTATTGTTTTTGGTAGTCAAGCTGAAACATGTGCACAGTATTTAAGTAAAGGCAAAACTGTATTGGTTGAAGGACGATTAAGGGAAAGAAAATGGGAATATGAAGGGCAAAAAAGAAGCAAATTTGAGATTATTGCAAACACTGTGAAGTTTGTGGGCGGCAATGGGAACCGAGAAGACAAAAAGGAAAAACATCTGTAAGCAATAATTCTTCTGCACAGAAACCGTCTTTTAATTATGATGATCTTGAATACGAACCATTTTAATGGAGGAGAAACTTATGTCTTTAAGGCTTTCTGAAAAAGAAAAGAAAAGGCGTGCTGCGATAGCAACAGAAAAGTTTGAAAAGGATGAGATTAAGAAAAAGAAATACAGTTGTATTTACTGTGGTACAAAAACTTACAATTCTAAAAAAATTTGCGCATTATGCGAAAAAGGCATAACAGCGATTTATAATGCTATCAAAAAAGAGGGCAGTAAATGATAAAGCTGTTTGTTTTATCTATTGCTATTGTTTTAGTTTTCATTGATTTGGCAAATACAGATGTTTCAGATTCAGATCACACAGACATTAACCAATGCTTTATAGATGCAGGCAATAGATATGGAGTGCATCCAAATCTTCTCTGGGCTATCGCAAAGGTAGAGTCAAGGTTCAATCCTTATGCTATTAATAAAAACGCTAACGGTTCTTATGATATAGGGATTATGCAGATTAATTCATCATGGATACCTGTATTAAAAGCATATGGCTTAACGGACCCAAGGCATCTTTGGAATCCTTGCTATAACATTCATGTAGGAGCTTGGGTTCTTAGCCAGTGCATTAAAAAATTTGGATATACATGGGACGCAGTGGGTTGTTACAATGCAAGTTCAAAAGTAAAGAGGGTTAGATACAGTCAAAAGGTGTGGAAGGAGTTGCAGCCTTATCAGTCTTATATCAAAAAAGAATAAAAAGAAAGGGGTGGATTATGTTTCAAAGTGAAGATTTTAAAAAATGTTTTCAGTGGGAAATAACAATTTTAAAAGAAGATGGGGGACAAGAAAGTTTTTTTGTTTGGGCGGACAACTGGCAGGATGCAATTGAAGAAGGAGTGCATATGCTTATACAACAAGAACAAGCAACAGGGTGCAAAATTGTTAATGTAAAAAGAAGATATAGAGATGAAATGGATTAACCATAAGGTAGCAACTTTTTCGGTTGTTTATTTTATAACACACGATGTGATTTCTTCCGTTTTTGCTATGGTAGGCAGTATTTTTCCTGATGCCATTGAGGGGCATAATTATGCAAGTGAAAGATGGAAGAGAAATCATAGAAGATTAAGCCACTGGTTTTTAGGATACTTTATTGTTGCCTCTATTTTATGGTTTATGGTGAAAGCAAAGACAGGTATTAGTATAGAGACTGTATCTTTTTCTCAGTTTCTTTCTGTTTTTAAGGTAATTAACTCTGAAACTCTGATTTATTTTATGTTTTATATTGGTTTTTTTCTTTTGTTTTGGCTGTATTTTACATATTCTTGAAGATTCGTTAAGCTCCAGTGTTCCATTGCTGCATCCGACAAAAAGAGTATTTGGGTTAGGATTAATTCCGACAGGATCATTAGTAGAGTATTTGATAAGTTTTGGTTTGGCAGCTTTCACATTTTTTTGTTGTTTTTAATAGTTTTGAGGTTACTTTTTAGTCATATTTTATATGACACTTTTTCTTACAGATAAAATTCAAGAAGCTATTGATTTTTTAAAAGCCAATGAACCTGCTGAGGGCTATACGGTAAAGTTTTCAGGTGGTAAAGACAGCATTGTTACATATGATTTGGTAAGAAAAGCAGAGGTAAAGCATCGGGTATATTACAATTTCACCACAATTGATCCACCAGAACTAACGAGGTTTATCTTGAAGTATTATCCAGAAGTAAAATGGTTGCGTCCGTTAAGAAGTTTCTTTGAGTATGTTAAAAGAGTAGGACCACCAACAAAACAAAAAAGATGGTGTTGTTCAAAGCTTAAACATAGAGTACTTAAAGGTTCAAAGCATATAGTTTTAGGAGTGCGTGCGGAAGAGTCATATAAGCGTGCAAGAAGAGAGAAAATAAATTTAAACACTGAAACAAAGACGATTGATTATTATCCGATTTTTTTCTGGACAGAGGCAGATATATGGGACTATATTGAAATGCATAAACTGCCATATCCATCTCTTTATGATGAAGGCTTTTCAAGGCTTGGCTGCGTAGTATGCCCATTTATTTGCAGAAAGGGGGTTTTAGAGTTACACAAAAAGAGATGGCATAAAATATATGTTTTATTTGAGAAAGCAGTAGCAGAGTATTATGAAAATAAAAAAGAGTGGTATATAGAGCATGGAGTGTATTCTGCAGAACAACTATTGGATGCCTGGTATAACAACAAAAAGTCAATAATTAAGAATAAAAAGAAAGATCTGGAGGTGATAATAATTGAGCTTGAAATTTATACAAATGGAAATACCAGACATTATAAAACATTTCAGAAGGTTTCGTGAGAAAGACATTAAGTTTTTCATAAAAAATAAAATAATAGAATTTCCATTAACTGAGGAAGATTTTATAAAGCTTTCTGCGATTCATAGCGTTTGGAGAAGAGAGTCTTTTATTAAACTACAACTTTCAGGGTATAAAAAAACTACAATTAAAAAAATAGTTGAACAATCAAGAGTAAATTGCAACAATAAGCTTTCCTCATGGCTTTACACAAGACTAAAGGAAGCAAAAGACGCTAACAAAAAAATACACGCAAAAACTTTAATTAGAGAAGCCATAAGAAGATTTAATTTAAATAACACATATTTTGTTAAAAAAAACATAGCCCTTGAAATTAAGAGGATAAGAATACAATTAAGAAAGCAATTTTCAAAATGTGACAAATCGGGTGCTTGTATATAGAAAATGTGACAAATCGGGTGCTTGTAATTAAACATTATTTAAAGGTAACCAATTTCATTTAGGTAAACAAGGTAATTTTTTTTACTTAGGTAAACAAGGTAGCCAATTTCATTTAGGTAAACAAGGTAACTTTTTTACTTAGGTTACTTGAGTTACTTGAGTTACTTTGGTGACATAAGTTACTTAAATAGTTTTATTTAAACTTTTAAAAAAAGGGGGGGTAGAAAAATGGAGAAAGAATCTAAAATTAAAAAAGCAAAGGTTTTAGGGATAGACATTGGTTTTGGTCATACTAAGGTTTATTCTGATGGGGTAAAGTATAAGATACCAACGCAGATTGCTTATGTGTCTGAAGATGCAAATATGGAAGTAGAAAAAGTAAATATAGCAGGCAGAGAGTATGTGTTAGGCAGAGATACGAAGTATTCTTCTTTTAGAATAGAGATTGCGACAGTTGAGGAACTGATAAGGTATGCACCTGCTTTTTTAAAGCATATTCTGGACAAGTTTGGTGGGTTTGACATTATTGTATCTGGTTTACCACCTAATTGTAAGTTTTATGCTTTAAAGTTTCAAGAAAGCCTTAAAAGCGTTGCAATGAGTTCTGAAGTAATTGTTTTACCTCAAGGACTTGGAATTCTATATGATGTAGTAAGCACAGAAAAAATAAGTGGAGATACTATGGTAATAGATGCTGGATATAATACTGTTGACTGTCTTGTGGCAGAGAGAGTTGATAATACATGGAAAAAGAAGATAGCTATAACGCTTGAAGGGTATGGAGTAATAAAAGCTGTTGAGTTTATGAGAGCAATTTTACCTGAAAGGTTTGCTATAGTGAAGAACTGGTCTGCAGCAAGATTACTTGAAGTTTTTGAAAAGGGATATATGCATTTTGAGACAGAAAAGATAGATTTAAAAAATTATAAAACTGAGGCAATTTTAAATTACTCTGAGATTTTATTTTCAAAGATAAAGCAGGAGTTAAAAGATTTTTATAAAGATGTTGAGTTTATTATTCTTGCTGGCGGTGGGGCATATTATTTAGAGAGTAAAGTTTTAGGAAGCAAAGTATATATACCCAACGAGCCAGAGTTTTCTCAAGCAAGAGGCTATTATGTTGCAGGGCAAAGATAGAAAAATAATAGTATCAATTAAAAATGAAGAAATTTACAGAGCATATTCTCTTCTTAAAGGAATTAATAGAATTGTTATAGAGACTTTATTTGGATTACTTCTTCAAAAAGTGTCTCCTGTGGAACTTCAACAGGTATATATAAAAAGTGGAGAAGATGCACTTGTAAGATTTATCAAAGAAAAACTTGAAGAGACAGAGAGGGTTAATGAAAGCTTTAAAGTTCAAAAACTTCAAAACAACAATGATATAAAAATAGATGCGTCTGGCTTTTGGGAATAATTTGGTTACTATGATATCTCTTATTATAAGAGGAGGAAAATGAATATTGTAGATTTTTTTGATGTATCAAAATATTTTGGTGGAAGCTATGTAAATTTTTTTAGTGTTCTATTTAACACTTTTTTAAATGGGTGGCTTGCAAGAGCGTTAGGATTTATTTGTCTTGGTTTTTCTTTGTGGTTCTGGATAAGAAGAGATCAACTTTTAGCAGGAATATGGTTTTATTTGTTTGCATTTCTTTTTGCTTATGGATGGATATTTGCCAGGCTTTTTGGTTTTTTTGGGGGTAAGTAATGAGCCATAAAGATTCACCAATATATGTGACAAATCAGGCAACAGAAAAAGTTACGAATCTTTTTGAAGCGATAAGCAACATTGAATATACTGCTGCAAGTGAATCGTCAGGTCAAACAATAGATTCTGAGTTTTTTACGACAAAGCAATGGGTAAAATTTGTTGAAGTAGGGATTAAAGCATCTTTAGTGTCTGGGTTATTTACTGCGCTAATGAGCCCTATTATGATGGGGGTTTTTGAGAAGATCATTCCTGTTTTTGGCAGTTATTCTACAAGCATTGTGGATGAAATATATATTTTTTTTCTATCTATAGGCTTTTCAATTGGTTATGCAATTTTTATTAGCAAAGTAGGGAAATTTTGGAGAAAAAAATATTCAATAACAAGAAGTAAAATTAAGAGTTTATTGTTTAGCTTAACAGTTGGGTCCTTCATAAAAGCGTTTCTTATTTTTTTGTTGTTTCATTATATTTATGTAAAGCTTACACCAGAAACAATTGACAAAATTGCATTTTTTTTTGATAAAGGGCAAATAATTAAAGCAATAGTGCATATTGATTCAAGCGATTCTGTAAGAACATTTTTAACTGAATTTAGAAAGGTGTTTATTCCTGCATCATATTTTGTTGTTTTTACGAGCTTTCTCTTTGTAGTTATTTCATGGAGAAGGGTAATAAAAAACATTCTTATTGAGTGGCTTTATGGCGAAGAAGAACTTGAAGACTAAAAAACAAGAAAGGGGGTAAAAAAACATGGCAGAAGACAGAACGCAAAGGATTGTGGAAAGAAAAGTAAGCCTTGCAAAAGAGGCAACTTCATGGGTAGTTCGTGCTACGACTGTTGACACAAAAGTTGCATTAAGAATTGCAAGGAATGCAGACAGGGGCATTAGAATTCTCAGGCAGGGCTTGTTATTTAGGTTTAATGCTGATGAAGTTTCGGAACTTCTACAAGAGTATTTTGAGGCAGTAAGAAGGCTAAATGACGCTGCGCAGAAAATTTGTGAAAAAGCAGGGATTCCTTATGTTCCACCGAGAGAGCTTATGCCAAAACAAGAGATGGATAAGGACACAAAAGTTGACAAAAAGATGGAACTTGCTTATGGTAGTGATGGCGATGAAGACGACATAAAAGTGTAAGACAAACTAAATGACACACAAGAGGGTAAATCCTCTTGTGTGTCAAAATTTAGCACTTGACAAACTTTTAGAAGTTTTATAACTTTAGAATATAATTTCTCACCAATAGGTGACTCTCTTTTGGAGAGGTATGGCAATCCTGCCATAAATACTACCACAAACACAAATAATCATTGTTAAATCCATTAATTTTAATTAAATCCAAAAATAAAAAAAGGGGGTGTTTTATGTATTTAACTGCAACTGCATTAAAAACCTATTTAAGTTGTCCTTACAAATTTTATTTATCGCACATTAAAAAGTTAAGGAGAAAAGTTCCGAAGGCAAGCATTGCTTTTGGAACAACAATTCATGCCAGCATTGAGAAATTTTTTATTGAAGGGATTTCACCTGAGACAACATTTAGAAACATATGGCAAGCTGAACAGGAAACAGAGTATGAGTACTCTAATGGAGACACACATACCATATTACTGAAGATGGGTGAAGAAATTCTTAAAAAATGGAAAAATCATCCTGATACTCCAAGAGAGTATATCTCTGTTGAAGAACAGAGGTATATTGAAATTGAGGGAAAGGTTCCTTTTTGGAGCACGATTGATTTTGTGGGAAAGGATATGTTACTTGACTGGAAAACTGCTAACGCAAGATATTCAGAACACAAGGTAAAGTTGGATTTGCAATTAACAGCTTATGCTTATGTTCTTGCAGAAACCGAGAAGACTCCAGAGCGTGTAGGTTTTGGAGTATTTATCAAAAAGAAAAGTCCTGAGATTCAGTATTTATTTGCAACAAGAACAGTTGAAGATTTAGAAAACTTTAAAAAAATTGTGTTAAAGGTTTGGAAAGACATTGAAGAAGAACATTTTTACAAAAATCCAGGAGTATCATGTGCGTGGTGTGATTATTTGCCTATTTGTATTGGTGAAGATGCAGATGTAGAAGAAAAGTTCATAGTAGTTTCTGATAGGTATTCTGATAAGCATATTGAAGAGTAAATTAATCTCGCCATTTAATCTTATCTCTTAAATTCAAACCAAAACCACTTCTTTTATCTTTTATTTAACTTAAAAAAAACAATTATAAGGAGGGATATTATGACAACATTAATTAGTGAGTTATTTGTTGATGATGTTTTTATTGATGGTGGAGTAATCACAGAAAACACATATGAATGTCCTAATGAATGTCCTAATGAATGTCCTAATTGTGGAATAGTAATCACAGAAAACACATATGAATGTCCTAATTGTGGAATAGTAATTAAAGTTGCGCCTAACAGAGGATACAATTCACAGAGGACAATTTTAACTGTGGTAGAGAGCCAAAATTATAATGGTAAATACACAATTTATGGTCTTTCTGATGGCTCTCTGGGTTGCAATTGTTTATCTTTCCTGTTTCAAAGAGGAGTTAAGTTAGACAGAGGAATCGTAACTTGCAAACATATTAGGTCTTACATCAATTCATCATCATTTAGGGAAGCAACATTAAAGACAAACTTTAAGAAAATAACGGAGTGGCAAAAGGTGCTGATGAAAAAACTTGGTATCACTCCTCATGAGCAACTTAGCAAGGAACAAGCATATTGGATTATTAATGATATTTTAAGCAAGATAGGTGTTAAATACAAAGATTTTGTTTCTCTTATTAAGGAAAACCCTAAGTATGAATTATTGCCTTTGTATTCATTCGGTGTAGAGCTGGAAGGGTTGGTTAAAAGTAGAACAGAGCTTAATGAAAAGCTTAAAGAGAAAGGGTTTAAGACCCTGCTTACAGGGTATAACCATGAAATGGGCAATGAGCTTTGGAAGCTTGGTGACGATGGCTCAGTAAGGAGGAATATGAGCAATGAAGAACAAAGAGAATATCAAAGCGTTGAGGTCACGAGCCCAAAACTGTTTGGTAATGAAGGATTTAATGCAATCAAAGAAGTATTATCTACGTGGAATAAGATAGGTGGTGCTGTTAATAGTTCGTGTGGCTTTCATGTTCATGTGGATGCGTGGAATTACACTCTTGATGATTTAAAAAGGCTGTTACTGGTGTGGACAAAAATTGAGCCAGTAGTTTTTTATTTTGTTGCTCCAAGTAGAAGAGAAAACCGATATTGCATTTCATTAAGAAAAAGTCAGCATTTTGTCGGGAAAGTGCTTGCAGGTTTTGCAGATTTGGGAATAAACAGAGATCAAAGATATTATGCTCTTAACCTGAGGGCATTTCAGGAGTACAAAACAGTTGAGTTTAGATTACATCATGGCACTCTGAACTCAACAAAAGTTATAAACTGGGTGATCTTTTGTTTAAAATTAATTCAAAAAGTAAAAGAAGGGTTGAAATATTCAGACTTTTCTGAAAACCCTACAGTAGAAGAAGTTCTTGATAAGTTAGGAATTACCAAAAATGCAATTCCACTGGTTGCTCAGGCAAGACAGTTCCTTTTAGAGAGATATAACCTTTTCTCAACAGATCAGGAATTTTCACTACCTCAGCTTGATGTTGATCTTATAAAGCGATACAGAAACGAGAAATTAGAGAGTATTTATTATAATCCTGAACTGGCTCTTAGCGAAAGAGATTCTGCATTACCTACAAATCATATCAACAATCTTGCATCAATTCTAAGAACCACAAATGGCATTCTGAGAAGAAAAATAATTGCATGGGAAAATATTGTTCAGGAGTCTGAAAATACTTATACTGTTACTGTTCCTTCTCCGAGAGAGTATATCTCTGTCTCTGTTGATGACTCATCTTGCTCTGAACAAAGGTATAAGTGTACGGTTAAAGATAATGGAGAGATTTGGTGCAACTGCAGAAGTTTTTTAAGAAATGGTCACAAATGTATTCATTCTATATCTCTTGCGAGAAAATTGATTATTACAAAAGAAGTTGAAAGAGAATTGTTTTCGTATTAACAAAAAGGCACACCATTTTGGTGTGCCTAATTCTTTAAAAGGAGGGTTTTATGTGTAGATTGTTTGGCTTTATAGGCAATGTTAATGAGGAAATTATAAGAATTTTAAGAGGGCTAATATTATCAGAAGAAGCCAGCAACCCTCATGGAACAGGGATTTTGGTTGCAGATAAAAGAGGATTTAAAATTCAAAAGAAAGGATTAAGAGGGTTGCATTACATTGCACAAGGTTTTGCAGATTTTTTGTGGAACGAAAAAGGGCATAAAATTATCATGGGGCATGTTAGATACAAAACTACAGGAGAGCAAAGTGACAGAAACGCTCATCCTTTTGGATCACAAGCTAACAATACATGGTATTGGCTGGCACATAATGGAGTTCTTGGTGGCAAAATGAAAGAAATTGCACAGCAGTTTGGAGCTAATAAACTCTCTGATGCCAAGGTTGATTCAGAGCTTTTTTTGAGAAGTATCACAGCTTTATTAAGGCAAGGAGTATCACTTGAAGATGCTATTGAGAAAGTAACTTATGAGGTCTCATCGGATGGAGATTTTGCCTTTACGCTTTTGTCTCCTGATGGTTTATATTTATGGAGAAATGATGCAAGACCGTTAAATTTAATTTTTTACCGAAATTCTATTTTTTATGCATCTACTTTGGAAATGTTCAAGAAAGCAAGTCATATTGCAGGTTTGAAGACAGAAAAGATTCAATATCATGAGGTTCAGGTTTTTAAATTATACAAAATTACTTTCAAAGGAAAAGAAAAGAAAGTTTGCTATGAAGTAGTTAGGGAGCTCAAAAGTAAACCAAAGAAGACAAAGAAGAAAATTTCTGGTTCGTATGCAGACTGGGTATGGGATGGAACATATTGGAGACAAATACCTAATAATAAACACAATAAACAATATTCAATCATATCAAATAATTCTAAGTACAGGCACTTGCTTGAGCTTAATGTTGAAGAACTTACAACAAGACAATTACAGTCTGTGATGGAGCGACTTACAGATTTATATTACAATGAAAGAACAATTCCTGAGGAAGACAGAATTGAGATTGAATCTAAGCTGGTTGAACTTGAGTACGAGCTAAGTTTCAGAGAAAGGTTCTTCGGCAGTGATAACAGTGATAATGAAGATAATGGGGGAGTAAAAAATGGAATTAGAGATGAAGAGCCTTTCTAAAAATGAAATGATACTTTTTTTAAAAGACAACAATTATAGTAGCACATTACCAAACAAGATTAAGTGTTTTGGTTTCTATAATAACAACAATCTTATCGGTGTTGCTGGGCTATACAAAATAGCCTGGCACACCACAGAAATAAGAAGTATCTGTGTGAAACACAATGAAAGAGGAAAGGGGGTAGGGAAGATAATAATCAGGATGTTACTAAACATTATAGATACTCCTCTTGTATCTGCAACAGTGGTTAAAGAAAATGTGGCAAGCTTAAAGGTTTTTGAATTCAATGGGTTTAACACGGTTTGCAAATTTGTAAACCGTGTTACAAAACACGAACTTTTTTTGTTAATAAGGACTATAAACTTAAATAAGGAGGAGTAAATGGGGTATATAGTAATAAAGTCAAAAAAAGACAAAAAAATAACTATTAACAACAAATTTAGTTATTTCTTTCTAATCAGTGACAGTATATACAAAAAATTACCTGTAGAACAGCTTTTTGATGTTATTGAAAAAAATGGAACAGAAACCGATATTGAGGAGATAAAAAAACTGAGTTTTGGTTTTTCAAGGAATTAAAGAATCTAAAAGCCAGAAAAACAATATTGTTTTTCTGGCTTTTTTTATTGAAATGTTACTTCTTTGTTGTCATCTGTTAGCACTTTTGCATTTTTTATGATTTCTTTAGCCACATCTTCTGAGGCACCAGCCATCTGCAGAGCTCTTATTATATCTTTCTGCATTCTTATTAATTTTTCTTGTTCTTCTTTTGTAAGTTCTTTTACCATTGTTATCACTCCTTCCTTTTTTATAAAGATAATATAAAAATAACTTAGTGAACTTCATATTGTCAAGATGACTATCAAAATTTAGCACTTGACAAACTTTTAGAAGTTTTATAACTTTAGAATATAATTTCTCACCAATAGGTGACTCTCTTTTGGAGAGGTATGGCAATCCTGCCAAAGCCAAAAAATCTTTTTAAAGGAGGTTTATATGAAGATTTTTATTTCATATCAAGAGATGTTACAAAAAAACATTAACGTGTTTGATTTCATTAAGGTTGTAGAAATGATTGGATATGATGTTAGAGTTGCAAACAATGGATTAGTGGTAGCTACCACAGTAAAGAAATTTCAAAATAAGGAAATTGTCTTTTGGGAAATGAAGAATGATATTGAAACATTGATGAATTATTTTTGATTGTTTAATAGTTAATAGGACAACCTCACTTGTGAGGTTGTCCTATATCTTTTTTCCTACCTTTTTCTATCCATTCATTTCATTCCTTTAATTTTATTCAATATTCAATATTCAAATTTCAAATAATAGCACCTTTGGTGCATAAAATAATAATTTAAAGGAGGTTTTTTATGTTTTACACATTTTATTCAAAAAACTCAGGAATGGAAATTACAACTGCGGTACAGGGAGGTGAAGGAAAAATCTTTCTAAGGTTTTTTACTTTTGGAAATGGAAATGGAAATGAACAAGGAATTTTTATGGTTGATGTAAAGGAAGCATTTAATATTATGTTGATTTGTAACACAATGGTTAAGGGAAATCTTAATCAACACAAGTTGATTCACAAAACAGACAAAAATGGACAGGAAAGAATTGCTACTTTAATATTTGAAAAGTGGCAAAGAAATGAAAAAACAGGTTTTGCGATAGTCTTTAAAAGAGAAGAGAATGGATCAGAGAAAAAAATTAATGTTCCTTTTAACAAGGCAGATTTTTTATATTTCGCAGAGTTAATGAGACACATTAGTGTTGCTTTGCCATATTCACTTGAAAAACCAAGAAGACAAACACAACATCCACCTGCACCTGTAGAGAAAAGCGAAGATATTGATTACATAGTAGAATAAGGAAATAAAAAAAGCCTGAAGCAGTGATGGGTTTAAACCTGTCACTACTTCAGGCTTTTTTTATTTCAAAAAGCACGCTTACCATTTCATCATAACTTTTAAACCCAGCCATGTGAATGCATTGCTCTGTAATTGAATAAAGCGCTGGAGCTCCAGGAATACTAAGACTGCAAAGCTTTTTTACCAAACCAGCATTTATTAGGTTCTCAAGAACTTTTTCGCTGTCTATGCCACCTCTTGCACTGTCTATTTCCTGTTTTGTGCAAGGCTGTTTTGCACAAATTATTGCAAGCACTTCAAATGCTTGTGCGCTAAGTTGTTTTTTCTTTCTATATTCATCAGGAATGTTTTTTGCATAATCAGGCTTAATAATTAGCATAGCAGAGTTTTCTGTTATAGATATATCAAGACATGTAGGGTTTAAATACTCTTTAATTTCCTGGATATGAATAAGTAATTCTTCTTTTGTAATAGAAATTTTATTTGCAATTTCATTTAAATATAATTCTTTATCTGCTGATGCAATTATTGCAAGAATAAGATTACTCAGATGAGACAACATATTTTTTTCTTTTTTCATTGCTAAAGTTTCTTACAATAATTTCTGTTATTTTGTTTTCTATTGCTTGCTCTGTTATTTCTGTGTTTTCTATGATTAACTCATCAATTGCTTTCTTTTCATAAAGCTTCCTTTCATGTTGACTCATAGATGACTTTATTGCGTTTACTATCGCATGACCTTCTTGTGTAAGTTCATACTTTTTAGATACATCATTTCTATGTAAAGTTGACTTTACTACTTTCTGCGGGACACGCTGTACATTTGAAATTGGTGTTAAATTTTCAGGTATTTTAATGTTTAAAGCATATTCATTGGCAATTCTTGAATAATACGCTCCTACAATCTTTATATATCCATCTGCAAGCATCTCTTTTAACGCAGTTTTAATAGTCGTAAGAGAACACCCAGAAAGAAAAGCAAAATCAGAATAGCTTATTCTTGCAGATGCCTTGCCTTCAAGCACTGTCTTTGAAAAAATAATATCATACAAAACACACTTTACAGTATCTTTTAGTTGTGGATAGATATAATCAGTTTTGTAAACTGAAAGCGCAATTATTTCTTTTATATCAACCATCTTAATATCTAAGAAACACACAGTAACCACTTCCACCTTTCTCCTCTGATGTCTATTAATTTTAACTATACACACATGACTACTCATAAATACTTGTTTAAGGATATTTTTTAATATAATGAACATTATATTAAAGAGTTAAAGATAATATTTGTTAAAAATAAAATTTTTTCTCCTCTATGGTAAAACATGTAGAACCTATACATATTTTTTCATTACTTAGATTGCTTAGAATGGCTTTTAAGGCGTTTTTAGGTAAAGATAAATAGTAAAATATACCCTGATGAATTTAAGTGGCTAAAAAAGGCTTTTACAAAAACCACTTGTTTTTAGTAAATCACTTACTTTTTCTACTGCTTTTTTAAGATGTTCTTGCAATGCATGCAAATATCTTGCAGTTGTTTTTATTTGACTGTGACCCATAACTTCTTTAACTTCCATAATGCTTGCACCTGCAAGAAGTGCAGTTGTTGCAAAAGTATGTCTTATCATGTTTGGAGATACCCTTTTTTGTATGCCTGCTTTTTTTGCTGCAGCACGAAGAGATTTTTTTATTGAAATAACAGGCTTATCTGTGTTAGAAAAAACCCATTGTGATTTTCTATTTTTATAAAGCTCTTTCAAAATGTTTATAGCATCTTCACAAAGAGGAATAATTCGCTCTTCACTTGTTTTTGGTTTCCAACCAGCCTTGCCTTGCACTTTTACTGTTTTGGTATAAAAATCAACATCGTTCCATGCGAGATAAGCAAGCTCAGCAGGGCGCATCCCAGTAAGAACACCAAATAAAACTCTTTTTTTTGTTAAAGCACAAGTTATATTGTCTATCAACGCCTTAACTTCAGATGGAGTTAAAAAGGCATGTTGTTTTTTTGGCTCTTTAAGCATTGGATATTTTTTTATAGAAGACCGAACAATAATTCCTTTATCAACTGCAAAATTGATAATCTTTCTTACAATAGATATGTGAATATTTACAGTTCTGTTGCTTAATCCTTGATTTTTTTTTAAACCTTGATATTCAATTAAATCTTCCGTTGTTATGTCATTTATATATTTGTTTTGAAAAAAGGGAAGTATATGTTTATTTATACTAATTCTTTCAAGTTCGTTAGTTTTTTTTGCCTTAACTTTACTGCAATAATCCAGATACATCTCAGTCACAACCTCAAATGGTACAGGTTCATCTTTAATTTCACTTGCATGAAGTTTTTTTAGTCTCCATTTGGTTTTTAATTCTTCCTCTATACGCTTTGCTTCCGATTTTGTATCTGCAGCCTTTCTATGTATCCTTACTCCACCAATCCTTATGTCAATATACCATGATTTTCCTCTCTTATAAACTGCCATGCTTATTTACACCCTAACTTATTTTTTTGCCCACATTTTTACCACATTTTGTTTTAAAATGTCAACCTGAAAAGTGTCTGGAGAGTTGATATTATTGGCGGGGTGGACGGGACTTGAACCCGCGGCCTCTTGCGTGACAGGCAAGCGTTCTAACCGGGCTGAACTACCACCCCAATTACCCACATGGGCGGAACAGGTATCGAACCTGTGACCTCAGCCTTGTAAGGGCTGCGCTCTCCCATCTGAGCTATCCGCCCACTCTCTTTAAACTACTATAATTTTTAAGAATTTGTCAAGAAAACAGAGAAACCTATTCAGAACGAGAGAGTTCTTCTTTTGCCACTCTATCAAGAATTCCATTAATAAAAGAAGTGCTTTCTTTTGTTGAGTATTTTTTTGCAATCTCTACTGCTTCATTTATTGTGACCTGATAGGGGATATCCTGACGAAACAATATTTCATAAATTGAAAATCTCAAAATATTTTTATCAATTGGAATAATTCTTTCTAAATTCCATTTTTCAGTATATTTTTGAATTGTTTTATCAATAACATCAATATGTTCAATAGTTCCTTCTATTAACTGATTTGCAAAGGTTTTTATACTATTATCCTGCTCTTCATTATTTCTTTCCCAAAACTTTTCAATTTCTTCCTGTAATAGATTGTAATCACACATTTTCTTTGTATTTTCATTCATTTCACAGGCATAAAGAAATTGTAAAACATACTCCCTTGCTTTTCTTCTCTTCATTTTTGTCTGTTTTTAAAGCTATTTCAACTGTTCCATAACTTTTGCCATCTCAATGGCTACCATGGCTGCATCCCAGCCTTTATTCCCTGATTTTGAACCAGCTCTTTCTATTGCCTGTTCAATGGTATCTGCTGTAATTATTCCAAATGAAACTGGAATACCAGTTTCTAATCCAACAAGGGCAATTCCCTTTGAGACTTCAGCTGCAATGTAATCAAAATGAGGGGTTGCGCCTCTAATTAAACTGCCAAGGCAGATGATTGCATTGAATTTGCCTGATTGAGCTAATTTTTTTGTAATTATAGGAATTTCAAAAGAACCAGGCACTCTCACAATCTCAATGTCTGTCTCGCATGCTCCGTGCCTTATCAAAGCATCAATAGCACCTTCAAGAAGTCGTGAAGTAATAAATTCATTGAATCTGCTTACAACAATTCCAAATTTTAGCCCATGAGCATCAAGTTTTCCTTCAATAATTTTCATGACTAAACCTCCTATGGATAAAATAATTCAAATCTTCTCATTCTAACATTTATTACTAAAGCAATTCCTATAAAATTAGCAACCAGAGTTGTTCCACCATAACTCATAAATGGTAAAGGAATTCCTACTACTGGCATAATTCCAAGAGTCATGCCAACATTTATAAAAAAGTATAAGACAAAAATTGAAGTAAAACCTATTGAGAGAAGTTTCCCAAAGTTATCTTTGGCAATTATAGAGGTTTTCCAGCATCTGATAAAAACAGTAAAATAAAGTGCTAAAACTATAAAGCAACCTATAAATCCCCATTCTTCTGCAAAAATGGGGAAGATAAAGTCAGTATGTCTTTCTGGAAGAAATTTTAAAGGACCCTGTGTGCCTTCAAGAAATCCTTTGCCAAATAGTCCGCCAGAGCCTACTGTAATTACTGATTGCATGATATTGTAACCAATTCCTTTCGGATCTATACTCGGATCAATAAAAGCAATTAGTCTATTTTTTTGATATTCCTTCAGTCCTTCCCACAAAATTTCCCATAAAAAGAATATTGAAATAATAAATAAAGAAAGAAGTAGTATTAACAATCTTATAGGAAGCCCTTTATAAATAATCATTATAAATGTGATTGCAAAAAGCATCACAGCTGTTCCAAGGTCAGGCTGCTTAATAATAAGCAAAAACGGTATCATTCCAAAAATAAGTAATGTCTTCAGTGTATCCTTTACTGATAGAGGAGATTGTTTGTCTTCCAGAAAGGCTGAAATGCTTATAATAAAGATTATTTTAAATATTTCTGAAGGTTGAAATGAAAAAAAGCCAAGACTTATCCATCTTTTTGCACCCATTGCTGTTTTACCAGTAAAAAGAACAATAATAAGAAGTAAAATTCCAATTATGTAAAAGATTAGCCAGAAATTTTTTAGCTTTATATAGTCAAAGGTTACAAAGGCAATCAAAGTTAATATGGCTATTGCAAGCCATATTAATTGTTTTACATAAAAAGGAGGTTGTTCTCCTTCATCAAGAGGTGGCCTTGTAGCACTATAAATTGTTAGTATTCCAAGGATACATATGAAAACAACTACAGCAAAAGTAATCCAGTCAAAATAGCTAATCAGTCTTCTATCAATTTTTAACATTCAGTTGCCTCTTTTTAAGTATGTATCCTTCAAGTATATTTCTTGCCACAGGTGCTGCCACTGCTCCTCCGCTTCCTCCATGTTCAACAATTACAGAAAAAGCCATTTCAGGATTATCTACGGGAGCAAATCCAACAAACCATGCATGATGTTCAACATTTTTATATGATACCTTCTCTTTCAACTTTTTGCTAATTACCTGAACTGTTCCTGTTTTACCACCAAACTTTATAATATAAGAACGAGCGCCTGAAGCTGTGCCTGCTGGTTCATTTACTACTCCTGATAATGCCTCTTTAATTATCTCAAGATTTTTAGGATCAAGATTCAGATTTTCTTTTTTTGGCTCATCACCTCTCATTATATAGGGAGTAACTTTGATCCCTCCATTTGCTATTATAGCCATAACTCTTGCCATCTGTAAGGGGGTGACTTTTAGAAATCCCTGCCCAATAGCAGTGTTAAAGGTATCACCTAAAAACCAGGAAGCTTTCTTTACATTTTTTTTCCATTCATCATCAGGAACTAACCCTGATTTTTCATCTGAACTAAATCCTGTAGCAGTACCCAAGCCCAACAAAGTAGCATATTTATGTATTTTTTTTATCCCAAGAATTCTACCAACTTCATAAAAATAAACATCACAGGACTCAACAAGAGCTCTTCTAAGATTAACAGGTCCATGTCCTTCTTTTTTCCAGCAACCAAATGTCCATTGTCCAAGACTTATACCGCCAGTGCAGTTTACGAGTATTTTATCCGGGGTTATGACTCCTTCCTCAAGACCAGCCAGTGCAGTAATTATCTTAAATGTTGAGCCAGGTGCATACAATCCCTGAATTGCTCTATTAAGTAAAGGATTCTTCTGATTATTTATTAATTCATTCCAGTATTGTTCTGTAACACCTTCCACAAATTTATTGGGATCAAAGGATGGAGAGCTCAGTAATGCTAATATTTCTCCAGTATCAGGTTTTATCGCAACAAAAGCCCCTGTTAGAGTTTCAAAAGATTTGTAAGCTGCATCCTGCAGTAGAGCGTCAATTGTTAAATAAATATCTTCTCCTTTTACAGGCGGTGATTCCTTTATAAGCCTTAGTTCTCTACCAAGAGCATCCACTTCTACAATTTTTTCTCCAGGGATGCCCATCAGTCTTTCATCAAATAATTTTTCCAGTCCTGTCTGCCCAACCAGAAAATAAGATGGCAGAGTTTTATATTGGGGATTATTTTTTATTTGTTGGTCTGTAATTTTACCAAGATATCCTATTAAATGAGCTGTGGCAGGGCCAAATGGATAGTGTCTTTTTATCTCTGTTTCTATTATCAGTCCGGGTATTTCTGAACGTCTTGTTTCAAGCATAGCAATTTCTTTGAATGTGAGGTCATCTTTTATTTTTATGGGTATATAAATGCTTTCAGTTTTTGTTTTAAGCTTACTTTGTAGTTCATCCGGAGGAATGTTTAAAATTTTAGATAATAAGTTTACATCCACTTTATCTGCATATTCAGGAGAAATTAAAGCAGCAAAAGAAGGGATATTTTCAACCAGAGGAATGCCGTTTCTATCATAAATAATTCCTCGTGGAGCAGGAATTTTTATTATTCTGATTCTATTTTGTTCAGCAAGTTTTTTATATTTCTCTGTGTTAAGTATCTGAAGTTGCCAGAGTCTCAACAGAATTATAATGAATACTAAGAAAATTATAACAGCAAATATGTAATCCTTTTTTTTCATGGTTTTCTCCAGCTTAAAATCAAGCCAAGGGGAATATTAATAAGCCCTCTTATAAAAAAAATTTTAAAAAGTTGTGGATTCAAATTGAAATTAAAAAAATATACCACAATCAAACTGTAAATAATCTCGTCCATTATGGTGAAAATAAAGATAACCAAGGCTTTAAAAATTTCTGTCCAGTGAAAAAACAGTTGCCTAACCAGGATTATTAAAATAACACCAGTAATTGTTTTGGATATGATTGCAGGACCAATTATTCCCTGAAACATGTCCTCTATTACTCCAACAGTTACAAAAAATAAAACAGGTAAAATTTCTGAAGGTGCAATTTTTTTTTGTTCTATCTCAGGGAAAAAGTAATGTATAACAAAAAGATAAATCAGTAAAAATGAGAAATTAAAACTTATGCTGTCAATTGTAAAAGTTTGTTCAATAAAAAAAGTGAAAAATACGAATATGCCCCATTTAATTAAATCTTTCATATCAAGCTTTTAATTATCGCGACTTCTTCAATTTTTGAATCTGACTGATATGGAATAACTTCAATATGTTGAAAGAATCCTTTTTTTCTCTCTACTTTCTTTACAACTCCCACTTTAATTCCTTCAGGAAAAATGCCATCTGTTCCAGATGTAATTAATCTGTCTCCAACCATGATATCTTCTTCTAAGGGTATATATTTGAGAATACAAAGGTTTGTCCCTGTACCGCTTACTATACCTTCTGAGCGAGTTCTTTCAACTCTGACAGCAACAGAAAAGTCAGGGTCCGTTAATAAAAGTATTTCTGCGAAGTTTGAAGATGTAAAGATGACTTTTCCTGCTAATCCATTAAGTGTTATTGCTGGCATACCTGCTTTTATACCCTGAGCACTTCCTTTATCTATCCATAGAGTCTTAAGAAATCTATTAGAACCAGCACGAATTACCTTTGCTATGGTTACAACTTCTTTCTTTTTTTCTTTTAAGTTTAAAAGTTCCTTTAATCTTTTGTTTTCCTCTATAAGTTCATAGGAAGATTTCTGTTCTAAAATCATTTGATATAGCTGCTCTTTTAATTTTCTGTTTTCTTCTTTGAAATAGAAAACTTCGGAAAATAAGTTTTTTAAATATTGTAAAGGTAATACTAAAGGAGAAAGATCAAATTTATTAAAGCGTATCAATCCCTTGGATTGGTAGCTTATAAGAAAAAAAGAGACCAAACATATACCGGTTACAATTAAAACAGTGATTTTTTTTATCATAAATTAACATTAAGAGAAACTCTTCTGAGAAGGTCAAGCTTATCAAGCATTGCACCACATCCTTTAACAACTGCTCTCAGAGGATCATCAGGAATTATTACAGGCACTCCAGTATGTTCTTTTATAAGAATATCTAACCCTCTCAATAAAGCTCCTCCACCTGCCAGAACTATTCCTTTATCTGCTATATCAGAAGCAAGTTCAGGAGGTGTATTTTCCAGGGTAACTTTTATTGTATCAAGAATAATTGTGACTGGTTCTTGTAAAGCTTCTCTTATTTCTTCTTCAGTGACGGTTATTGCTTTTGGAATTCCTGTTATTAAGTCTCTTCCTTTGATCTCCATTGATTTGTCAGAATTCATAGGATAAGCACTGCCAATGTTTATTTTTATTAGCTCAGCAGTTCTTTCTCCTATCATCAGGTTATATTTTCTTTTAATGTAAGCAATTATTGCTTCATCCATTTTATCACCACCAACTTTTACTGCCTTTGAACATACAATTCCATCAAGAGAAATCACAGCAACATCTGTAGTCCCTCCACCAATGTCAACTATCATATTACCAGAAGGTTCTCCAACAGGAAGCCCAACTCCTATTGCAGCAGCCATAGGTTCTTCTATGAGATAAACTTCTCTGGCACCTGAAGCAATTGCAGCATCTTTAACAGCTCTCTGTTCAACCTGAGTTATTCCTGAAGGCACTCCAATAATAATTCTTGGAGAGATAAAACATTTTCTATTATGAGCTTTTGTAATGAAATACTTAAGCATCTCTCCTGTTGCATCAAAATCTGCTATAACACCATCTTTAAGAGGTTTTATTGCGATGATATTGGCTGGAGTTTTACCCATCATTTCTTTTGCCTCTGTGCCAACAGCAATAACTTTTTTATTGTCTCTTCTCACTACCACAACTGATGGTTCGTCACATACAATGCCCTTACCTTTTACATAAACCAGAGTATTTGCTGTTCCAAGGTCAATTGCCAGATCATTAGAAAATTTTCCCACTAATTTTTGAAGAAGCATTTGTCCTCCCTGCATTAGATTTTAAATTATTTTAAAATATTTCAGATTTATTCTTCTATGACTGAAGTTTTAGCAAGGTAATCACCCAATCTTCTGGAATCTGGATCTCCCACAATGAGAGTAAACTCAAAGGCAAACAATGCGATACAAATTAACCAGCCCAAAATTGGTATAAGTAAAAAAAATGCTGATAAAGCTACAGGTAAATTTCTAATTATAGAGTCTCTGAAATCTGCCTTGCTCTGTCTCTCTATGTTAATAACTCTCAGTCTTAAAAATTTTTTCCCAATGCTGCAACCTTTGAATAAACCATCACTTATTAACAAATAAAAAATCCCAATAAAAAATCCTCCTTCATGAAAAAATTTCCAGAGAACTATAATGAAGAGCAAATCAATTAATTTAGCAATTCCTCTAAAGAAAATATTGCCATATTTTAGTTGATTATTAACCATTCTTATTGTTCCATTATTATTTTAAATATTCTATAATATATTAGCACTTGCCTCTTTTTAATATAAACAATTATGATAGGATACAATAAAATTTGTTGATAAAGCAAAATGGGAAAAATAGAAATTACAGAGGAGGGTAAAATGGGTAATAAAATTTTAAGAGTAAGTTGTTGGTTGAATTTTATTGTTTTTTTATTGTTTTTCTACTCTATATCATTAATTCATGCAGAAATTATTGCTAAACCAGGAACTTTTGACCATTTTCAGATTGATGCCCCAGATGTATTTAAAGCTGGGAGTGAATATAAAATATTCATTGTAGCAGTTGATGCATTTGGTAATCATGTTACTATGCCTGCTGAAAGCCTTAAAGAGTATAAATTAACTGTCACAGGTTCAGCTGTGATATCGCCTTCTCAGTTTAAGTCAAATGAAATAACTCAATCAGGCTTGGCAATTAAGTTTAAGGATGAAAAAGCAGAAGAAGTTGTGCTCTCTCTTTATGAAATTAATAGCCCTTTTCCTGTCATTGAAAAAAAGATTAAGATTCTGCCAGCAGAGATATTTGAGCTTAATATAAAAGTTCCTCCTTCAGTAAAAACTGGTAGTGATTTTGAAGTGTGGATTTCAGGAAAAGATCGTTTTGGTAATGTTGTTTGTAAGGATTTTGAACCTAAGGATTTGAACTTATTTTTTAAAGGTGATGTTTCTCCTCAGATAAAAGAAGTTCAGTATATACCTGAAAGCTGTAATGTAAAACTAAAACTTTATTCAGAAAAAATTGGAACTTTCCACATTGAAGCAGATTTGTTAAATAGAAAAATTACAGGTAAAAGTGAAAAAATTAAAGTTTTAAATGGTCCGGTAAACTCCTTTATTGTTAATGCACCTGAAACTGCTGTTGTTGATGAACCTTTTGATATAACCATATTTGCCATTGACAAATTCAATAATTTTGTTCAAGACTTTGCCACCCAGAAGGAAAAAATAATAATAGAAGCACATGGTAAAGGTTATATCTTTCCTTCTGAGTTATCATCTTATGCCTTTTCAGATGGTAAGGCAAAAATAAGTCTTCGTTATGACAGGGCTGAGGATATAAAAATAGTAGTTAAAGTTGCTAATGATAATTCAATAAGAGGAGAAAGTGGTATTGTAAAAGTTGTGCCTCCGAAAGTAAAGAGATTTGAAGTAATCTCACCTGAGACAATTATTGCAGGACAGAGATTCAAAATAAAAATTGTAGCCTATAATCATCTTGACAAAGTTATGTCCAATTACAATTTGTATGGCAGTACAGTTATATTAAAATCATCAGGTTCAGGCACTATTACTCCTGATAGAGTTCCTCCTTCAGAATTTATTAATGGAGTTGCTACTGTAGAAGTGATGTATGATAAAGCAGAAAAATTTAATATTTTTGCAACAACAGAAGAAAAAGAAGTTCCTTCCAGAGAAATTAAAATTACTGAAGAAAAGAAAGTAGAAAAACCAAAGAAAAAAATAGTTGAAAAAAAAGAAAAAGCTAAAAAAAGAATTGTCACCAAAGGTCAGGTTTTAGAACTTAAAAATATTTCTCTTGTTGAAACAAAAAACAGTTCTACATTGACTCTTTTTATTCCAAATATGGATAAATACGGTGGATATTATCCAAAAACAAAAAAAGAAGGGAAATTGATGTCAGTTTCATTAGAAGTTTACCCTGTTAAAAATAAGTTGGAAGCTCCTGTAAAAATTGAGTCAGATTTTATAAAAGAAGTTACTGTATCTGAAAAAGATAATAAAATTATACTCAATATAACCCTTAAGAAGCCTCTCAAATATCGTCTTACAAAGAAAAAAAATGAGCTCCTTGTAGAGTTCAGGAGAGCTTAATGGGTTTATTTGATAAGCTCAAGGAAAAATTAAGCAAGACAAAGCAACATATTGTTGAAAAGATAGAAGCAGTAATCCCTGTAGGAGGAAAAATAGATGAATCAACTATAGAAGAGATTGAAGAAATTCTTATTTCCTCAGATGTGGGGGTTAAAGCAACGGAAGAGATAGCAGGTATATTGAGAAAAAAAGTTAAAGAAGGCAATATTAGAGATTTTTCTGATGTCAAAATAATTCTTAAAGAAGAGCTTGTAAATTTACTTAAAAACAATAATAAATTAGATTTGAAAAGCATTCCATCAGTTATTCTTGTTGTAGGAGTAAATGGAGTTGGGAAAACCACTACAATAGGAAAGCTCGGTTATAAATTTGTTCAGGAAGGTAAAACTGTTGTTTTTGCAGCTGCAGATACCTTTAGAGCTGCAGCCATAGAACAGCTTGAAATATGGGCAAAAAGGGTAGGAGCAGATATTATCAAACATAAAAGTGGCGCTGATCCGGCTGCTGTTGTTTTTGATGCAGTGGAGCATGCTAAGGCAAAAAAGAAAGATATAGTAATTATAGATACAGCAGGAAGAGTTCATACCAAGCAGCCATTAATGGAAGAGTTAAAGAAAATAAATAGAGTTATGAAAAAATCTATTCCAGAAGCTCCTCATGAAACTTTGCTTATTTTAGATGCCACCACTGGACAGAATGCTGTAAGACAGGCAGCTTTATTTAATGATGCTGTTGGATTAACAGGTGTTGTAGTTACAAAACTGGACGGAACAGCAAAGGGAGGAGTTATTTTTGCCATAAAAAAAGAAATAGGTATACCCATTAAGCTTATAGGTTTAGGCGAAGGAGTTGACGAGTTAAAAGAGTTTAATCCTAAAGATTTTGTAGATGCTTTATTTGATTAAATTGCGGGGAGAGGATTTGAACCTCTGACCTTCGGGTTATGAGCCCGACGAGCTACCAGACTGCTCCACCCCGCGATAAGTTTAATATACCCTAAGGAAATAGGATTTGTCAAATGCAGATTGTAATTGCTTCAAGAAACAAAAAAAAGATAGAAGAATTAAAAAGGATTCTTGAAGGACTTAGCATTGAAATACTTTCTGTCAATAATTTTCCCCACATTGAAGAAGTTGTGGAAGATGGTTTAACTTTTCAAGAAAATGCATTGAAAAAGGCAAGATATGTATGTAAGCAAATAGGAATGCCTGCTTTAGCTGATGATTCAGGTCTGGAAGTTGATGCATTAGGAGGTGCTCCAGGTGTAAGGTCAGCAAGATATGCAGGAGATAATGCCAGTGATGAGGATAATATAAAAAAACTTTTGAAAGAGTTAGAAGGAGTGCCCTTAGAGAAGAGAAGTGCAAGATTTGTATGTTGTATTGCATTGGTTTTTCCTGATGGCAGAGAATATTTATTCTGGGGCTATGTGAAAGGTAAAATAACAGAAACTCCAAAGGGAAGCTATGGTTTTGGATACGATCCTGTATTCATACCTGAGGGATTTTCAATAACTTTTGCTCAGATGCCACCAGATGAAAAGGATAGAATAAGTCATCGCAAAAAAGCACTTGACAAATTAAAAGAATTTTTGATAAATTTGCCGACAAATTTATAAGTAAAACTTATTACAAAATTATAAAATTTAAGTTGCTTTTTAAGCAATAATAGGTTAAATTATAAACCAAAAGTTAATTTTAACACCAAAAGGAGGAAAAGGTGAGATTAGTATTCTTAGGTGCTCCAGGAGCAGGAAAAGGAACTCAAGCAAAAAGATTGGTAGAAAAATATGGTATTCCTCAGATCTCCACAGGTGATCTCCTAAGAGCAGCAGTTGCAGCAGGAACTCCGCTTGGAAAAGAAGCAAAGTCATACATGGACAGGGGAGAACTTGTTCCTGACAGTGTAGTTCTCGGAATGGTAAAGGAAAGACTGTCTCAGGATGATTGTAAAAAAGGTTTTATTCTTGATGGTTTCCCAAGAAATGTTGCTCAGGCTGAGGCTCTTGATAAAATGCTTTTTGAGATGAATATGCCTTTAGACCTTGCACTTAATCTTGATGTTCCTTTTGAGGACCTGATGAAAAGACTTACAGGAAGAAGAACCTGTAAAGTCTGTGGTCAGATGTACAATATTTATTATTCTCCTTCAAAAGTAGAAGGTAAATGTGACAAATGTGGGGGTGAGCTTTTCCAGAGGGATGATGATAAGGAAGAAACAATAAGAAAAAGACTTGAAGTTTACAGGGCTCAAACAGAACCATTGATTGATTATTACTCAAAGAAAGGAATTCTTAAAAGCGTTTCAGGCACAGGTAGCATAGATGAGATATTTAACAGTATCTGTGCAATCTTAGAAAAAATCAAATAAGGAGGAAAAGGTATGCCAGATGTAAGAATTAAAACACTGCCACCGCCACATGGTGGGAAACTTGTTGAAAGGGTTGTTCGTGACCCTCAGATGGCAAGAAAATTAATGGAAAAATGTTCTGCTGTTTATGACATTAAACCAACCCTTTTTAAGGGTAATCCTGTAAGAAATGTTTACAGAGAAATCATGTCAGTATGTTATGGATTTTTTAGCCCTGTTGAAGGATCAATGACAAAGGCTGAGCTTGAGAGTGTTCTTGAAAAAAGAAGGCTTTTAAGTGGCTGGGTTTTCCCTTATCCAATTCTCTTTGACATCTCAGAAGAAGATTTTAAAAAGCTTAATGTAGGAGCAGGTGATTGGCTTCTTTTGAGACTTAAGGGTGAGCCTTTCGCAATTCTTGAGATTGAAGAAGTATATGAGATCGTGCCAGGTGATGTGGCAGTAAGAACCTTTGGAACACCAGAGAAAAACCCTGAGGTTGTTAAGGTTCCTTTTGATCAGAAACATACAGGATATAACATTTACTGCTCCTTGAATCCAATTATTCTTGCAGGAAAATATACAATTATTAACGAACCAAAAATCAGACCACCTTTTGACAGATTCTGGTATCCACCAAAAAGATCAAGAGAAGAATTTGAGAAAAGAGGATGGACTACTGTTATAGCACATCAGACAAGAAATGTTCCTCATACTGGGCATGAAGCATTAATGAAAAATGCAGCATATATAGGTGATATAGAGCCTTCTCATGGCATTGTTGTTAATGCTATAGTTGGTGCAAAAAGAATAGGAGACTTCCCTGATGAAGCAATAGTTGAAGGACATGAAATGCTTCATCTTGCAGGCTACATAAAGCCTGAGCGTCATCTTGTAACATTTACACTCTGGGATATGAGATATGGAAACCCAATTGAATCACTTATTCATGCAGTAATCAGACAGAACATGGGAATTTCTTTCCACATGTTTGGAAGAGACCATGCAGCACTTGGTGAATACTATGACATTTATGCAACTCAAATACTATGGTCAAAGGGAATTCCAAGCTTTGGCTTTGATGCTCCACCTTATGCAGTGGAAGGTGGATTCTATATAAGGCCTCAGAACATCGCAGAGTTCTGGTATTGTCCAAAATGCCTTGAGTTTGCCTATTCTGGTAATTGTAATCATAAAGGTATATATTCAAGATACTCTGGAAGCTTTATCAGAGGACTTATAAACGAAGGTGTAACACCACCGCCTCAGATTTATAGGCCTGAAGTTTACAAAGTTGTTGTAAAATGGTGGAAGGAATTCGGATATCCATTTAACAATGAGAAGTATCTGAAAGAAAGAGAGGAGAGATTAGAGGTTGATCTCCCTCACATGGAACTTCCAGCTCACTTAAAAAAATAAAGGAGGTGAATAATGGCTAAGTATTTTGGCGTAATAATTGATGAAAAAAGATTGGCAGCTATAAAGGGAACGCCCTTAGAGGAAAAAGTTGAGCCAATTTTTGGTGGAGCATTGAAAAGGCTTGTAATTGAGGTTTCTGATGAACTTGGTCAAAAAGTTATTGATCAGTTCTCCAAAGCAAGATTTGATGCAAGAGGCTTTATTGAGGAAACTCCTGCTGCATTTAAAAGGCTTGTTTTCAAAAAGATTGTAGAGAAAAAATCCTTAGGTCCAGAGGTAATAGAGGCTGCTGTTGCTGAGATTCCTTCAATTAAAGAGGAAATTGCAAAGGAAGACAGAGAGCTTCCAGTTCCTGATATTGATATAAGTGAGGTGCTGGAATTACAAAAGAATCCAGTGCAAAAACCAGCATAATAAAAAACAAAAAAGGAGGTTAAGCTATGCCAAGTTTTGTAATTCAGGAAAAGTGTGATGGCTGCAAAGCACAGGACAAAACTGCATGTCAGTACATCTGTCCAAATGACCTTATGACACTGGACAGAGAAAAGATGAAGGCTTACAACCAAGAGCCTGATCAGTGCTGGGAGTGCTATAACTGTGTAAAAATCTGCCCTCAGCAGGCAATTGAGGTAAGAGGCTATGCAGATTTCTGTCCTCTCGGTGCAAGCGTTATTCCTATGAGAGGTCAGGATGCAATTATGTGGACAATTAAATTCAGAAATGGCTCCATTAAGAGATTCAAATTCCCTATCAGACTTACACCTGAAGGTTATTGGAATGCAGACAACATTTATGCAGGATTACCTGAACCTGATTATTCAAAGATTAAACAGCCTGGCTACTTTAATTATGAAGCCAGAAAAGAGTAAAAAATAAAGTAAAGGAGGGATAACATGGAAAAAGAGACTTGCACATTTTCATACTGTCAGAGACCTGATGTTGTAGAGGTAGATACTGATTTTCTAATCATCGGTGGTGGAATGGCTGCATGTGGTGCTGCATTTGAGGGTTGCAGATGGGCAACACCAAAAGGAATTAAGGTAACACTTGTTGACAAAGCAGCAATGGATCGTTCTGGTGCAGTTGCAATGGGTCTCAGCGCCATTAACACCTACATTGGCGAAAACAAGGTTGTTGACTATGTAAAATATGTCCGTGCTGACCTGATGGGAATTATCAGGGAAGACCTTGTTTATGACCTTGGAAGGCATGTTGATGATAGTGTTCATATGTTTGAGGAGTGGGGTCTTCCAATATGGAAAAAGAGCGATGATGGTTGGTCATTAGATGGATTCCAGGCAAGAGATCAGGGCAAACCAAAGCTCAAAGATGGTGGAGTACCATGCCGTTCTGGTAAATGGCAGATCATGATCAATGGAGAATCTTATAAAGTAATAGTTGCAGAAGCTGCAAAGGCTGCTCTGGAGTTCAATAGAAAGGCAACTGGACAGGCTCAGAATATCTATGAGAGAGTATTTATAGTGAAACTTCTTAAGGATGCAAAAGAGCCCAACAGAGTAGCAGGTGCAATAGGCTTTAGCGTAAGAGAAAATAAGATATATCTCTTTAAAGCAAAGGCTATTCTTGCAGCCTGTGGTGGTGCGGTTAATGTCTTTAGACCAAGATCAACCAGAGAAGGAATGGGTAGAGCATGGTATCCAGTATGGAACTCTGGTTCCGGGTATTACCTTGGTATTACTGTTGGTGCTGAGTTGACAATGATGGAAAATAGATTCGTTCCTGCAAGATTTAAGGATGGATATGGTCCTGTTGGTGCATGGTTCCTCTTCTTTAAAGCAAAAGCAAGTGATTCTCTTGGAAATGATTACTGCGCTAAGGATACTCCAGAATTTCAGGATGCTGTAAAGAAATATGGAAAATGGGCTGAGGCTTTAGGAACTGCCATAAGAAACCATCTGATGATGCAGGCTATGAAGCAGGGTAGAGGACCAATTCTTATGAATACACACACTGCAATGCAGGAACTTGCAAAGCAGATGGATGCAAAGAGACTCAAACACCTTGAGGCTGAAGCATGGGAAGACTTCCTTGACATGTGTATTGGTCAGGCAGGTTTGTGGGCAGCCTATAATGTAGAGCCTGATAAGGTTCCATCTGAGATTATGCCAACAGAGCCTTATCTCCTTGGTTCTCATGCAGGTTGCGCAGGCTTCTGGGTAAGCGGACCTGGTGATATTCCTGGTACACCTGCAGAGTGGTTCTGGGGTTATAACAGAATGAGCACAGTTAATGGACTCTTCATGGCTGGTGATATTGTTGGTGCCTCAGGACATAAGTTCTCCTCAGGCTCACATGCAGAGGGAAGAATTGCTGCAAAAGCAGCAATTGCCTTCATACTTGATAATTCAGGATATACACCAACAATAGCAGAAGATCCGAATGCTCTGGCAGCAGAGCTGTATCTGCCATTTGAGCTTTATGAGAAATATAAGACCTATTCAACAGATCCAAAAGTTAATCCATACTATATCAAACCTGATATGTATCAGGCAAGACTTCAGAAGATTGCTGACGAGTACTTTGGTGGAGTTGGAACATGGTATATGACATCAAAGACAATGATTGAAGAGGGTCTCAATAAACTTCAGGTTCTTAAGGAAGATGCATCAAGATTGGCAGCTTCTAATCTTCATGAGCTTCTCCGTTGCTGGGAAAATGTACACAGAACACTCTCACTTGAAGCTCATGCAAGACACATCCTCTTCAGAGAAGAATCCAGATATCCTGGATACTACTATAGAGGAGACTTTGACTTTGTTGATGACAACAACTGGCGTGCCTTTGTCAACTCAGTTTATGATCCAGCAACCGATACATTTACACTTAAGAAAGTCCCATACGTCCAGATATTCCCAGACTAATACAGAGTTAGGTTCGGGAGGGGTAATTCCCCTCCCTTTAATTTTTAAACATTGAAAAGAGATGATTATAAAATTCGTAATGCAGACAAAACTGTATTACGAATTTTTGTGTTTAAGAATTTATTTAAAGGAGGCTACCGATGAGTGCTGAAACAAACCGCATCTTGGTAATTGGTGGAGGATTCAGTGGTTTAACTGCTGGCATAGAAGCAGCTGAGACAGGAGCAGAAGTTATAATAGTTGAAAGAAATCCCTATCTTGGCGGAAGAGTTGCCCAGTTGAATAAATACTTTCCAAAAATCTGCCCACCAATGTGTGGTCTTGAGATCAATTTTAGGCGTATAAAAGTTAATCCCTTAGTTACATTCTATACTATGGCAGAGGTTACATCCATTACTGGTGGACCTGGAGATTATACAGTAACAATCAAATTGAATCCCCGTTATGTTAATGAAAACTGTACAGCCTGCAATGCCTGTGCAGAAGCTTGTCCTCAGGAAAGAGATAGTGATTTCAATTTTGGTTTGAACAAGACTAAAGCTATTTATCTGCCATTTGAACAGGCTTTCCCTTTAAGATATGTTGTTGATAGAAATAGCTGCCCGAAGGATTGTCCTGCTCCATGTGTGGATGCCTGTAAATACAACGCAATAGACCTTAATATGCAACCTCAAACTGTAGAGTGTAGAGTTAACTCAATAGTTGTTGCAACAGGCTGGAAGCCTTATGATGCAACAAAGATAGACAATCTCGGATTTGGCAAGGTTAAAAATGTAATAACAAATATGATGCTTGAAAGACTTGCCTCTAAAAATGGTCCAACTCAAGGGCAGATTCTCAGACCTTCAGATGGGAAACCTGTGCAGAGCGTTGCCTTTGTTCAGTGTGCAGGAAGTAGAGATGAAAATCATCTTCCTTTCTGCTCATACATCTGCTGTCTTGCATCATTGAAGCATACTCTCTATATTAAAGAGCAGAATCCTGATGCTGAGGTTACAATCTTTTACATTGATATAAGAACTCCAGGCAGATATGAGAAATTTTTCAATCAAGTTAAAGAACAAACAGGAGTTAATCTTGTTAAAGGTAAGGTTGCCGAAGTCCAGCAGGATAAGGATTCAGATGATGTTGTGGTGACTGCAGAAGATATGCTCAGTGGAGAAAAAATAAGAAAAAAAGTAGATATGGTAGTTCTTGCCACAGGAATGCAGCCAGAGGGCTTTGAAATAAAAGTACCAGGGCTCAAGTACGCAATAGATGGATTTGTTATTGATGCAGATGGAATCTACGCTACGGGGTGTGCAAAAGCTCCAATGGATGTAGCAGGTTGTGGAAAGGATGCCACAGCTGCAGCCCTTAAGGCAATTCAGACTGGAGTAAGGAGGTAATTTATGGAAAAGAAAATAGGACTATATATCTGCAAAGGCTGTGGTATAGGTGAAGCAGTTGATGTTGAAAAAATTCAAAATATAGCAAAAAATGCATTAAGAGTTCCAGTGGTAGCAGTCAGTGATGTTTTATGTAGCAGTGAAGGAGTTGAATTAATTAAAAAGGACATTGCTGAGCAGGGAGTAAACAGCATAGTTATAGGAGGATGCTCACCAAGAGTTAAAACCTATGAATTTAGTTTTCCGGGTTGTTTTGTTGAGAGAGTTCCGGTAAGGGAGCTTGCTGTATGGACCATTGAAGATAATGCTGAGAAACAGCTTGCAGCAGAAGACTACATTAAAATGGGAGTTATAAAGGCTCAAAAAGGTGAAATACCTGAACCCTATATTATTGAAATCAGTAAATCAATTTTGGTGGTGGGTGGTGGAATTTCAGGTATGACAGCTGCACTGGAAGCAGCTCGTGCAGGATATGATGTTGTTATCGTTGAGAAAGAGCCAGAGCTTGGAGGTTTTGCAAGAAAACTTTACAAAAGAGTGCCAACAGATGATTTCACAAAAGGGGTTCTTGGAGACGTTAATCTTGAACCACTTATAAGCTCAGTTACATCAAATCCAAAAATAAAGGTTTATACATCGTCAAAAATTGAGAGAATTGATGGACAACCAGGTGATTTTGATGTAACCATTGCTACTGGAGAAGCTACTCAAACAATTAAAATCGGTGCAATAATTCAAGCAACGGGATGGAAACCCTATGATGCTAAAAAACTTGCCAAGAAATATGGATATGGCAAATTCAAGGATGTGGTGACTAATTTTGAGTTTGAAGAAATTGCAAGAGTTAATAATGGAGTAATCAAGAGACCTTCTGATCACAAAGTTGTTAACTCTGTTCTTTTTGTTCAGTGTGCAGGACAGAGAGATCCTGAGCATATTCCCTACTGTTCAGGAATGTGCTGTGCTACAACACTTAAACAGGCAAGATATGTTACAGATGGTAATCCTGATGCCATAGCAATGGTTATTTACAAAGATATTCGCACGCCAGGAAAGCTTGAATATTATTACAAAGAAGCTCAGAACACACCTGGAGTTATGCTTGCAAAGGGAGAAGTTACAGAAATTAGAGAAGAATGGGATAAATTAATTGTTACTGTGAAAGACTCTTTACTTGGGACGGAAGCTCAGATAGAAACAGAGATGGTAGTTTTAGCTACTGGTATGGTTCCAACAACAAAAGAACCACAGGAATATCTTATTGGTCTTGCAGAGGCTGCTGCAAAAGGTGATGAAGCAAAGGCAAAATATATTGAGACAACCAAAAAACCAGAATTTATACTGAATCTTGGATATCGTCAGGGACCTGAACTTCCTTTCCTTGAAGGAGGATTCGGTTTTGTTGATTCTAACTTTATATGTTTCCAGTATGAAACCCGTAGAACAGGAATTTACGCAGTTGGTCCAGTTCGCCAGCCTATGAATATGGCTGAAGCTCAGGAAGACGCAAGAGGTGCAGCATTAAAAGCAATTCAATGCATTGAACATGTTGCAAAAGGAATGGCTGTTCATCCAAGAGCATGGGATACTTCTTATCCTGAACCAAATCTTTCAAAATGCACAGCATGCAAACGCTGCACAGAAGAATGCCCCTTTGGTGCAATTGATGAGGATGAAAAAGGTATTCCATTTTATAAACCAAACAGATGTCGCAGATGTGGAACCTGTATGGGTGCCTGTCCAGAAAGAATAGTTTCATTCAAGGACTACAGCGTAGATATGATAGGTTCAATGCTGAAGAATGTTTCTGTACCAAGTGAAGATGAAAGACCTCGTATTATTGTGCTCTGCTGTGAAAATGATGCATTTCCTGCAACAGAAACAGCAGCACTTCACAGACTTAAACTTGATCCTGCATTAAGATTTATTCAATTGAGATGCCTTGGTTCTATGAACCTTGTCTGGATTGCTGATGCTCTTTCAAGAGGTGTTGATGGAATGCTACTGCTTGGATGCAAATTTGGTGAAAACTATCAATGTCATTTTGCAAAAGGCAGTGAGCTTGCTAAATACAGACTTGGTAAGGTTCAGGAGACCCTTGATAGACTTCAACTTGAATCAGATAGAGTGCAGATGTATGAGGTAGCAATTGATGAGTACTGGAGAATTCCTGATATAGTTAATGAATTTATGGAAAAAATTAGACAAATCGGTCCTAATCCATTTAAGGGCTTCTAAGGAGGAAAGAGATGGAGAAACCTGTAAAACCAGATTTACAGTTTGCAAAAGAGATTATAAAGGCTGGTGGAGAATCTTTAAAAAAGTGTTATCAGTGCTCCACATGCACTGTTGTATGTCAGCTCTCACCTGATAAAGCACCTTTTCCAAGAAAAGAAATGCTTTATGCTCAGTGGGGCATTAAGGAAAAACTTTTCCAGAATCCTGATATATGGCTATGTCACCATTGTGGTGATTGCACAGCCTACTGCCCAAGAGGAGCAAAACCTGGTGAGGTTTTAGGTGCTGTAAGAAAACTTATGATACAGCATTATTCACCACCTAAATTCCTTGCCAAATGGGTAGCAGATCCCAGGTATATCTTGCTTATCTTTCTTATTCCACTGCTTTTCTTCCTTGGTGAGATGGCTGTTTTGGGTTACTTCACTGGAGTAGAGATTCCAAGAGGCGAAAATGGAGAGATCTCTTATGTGGCATTTTTACCTGCTGTTCCATGGATTGATGTTCCATTTATGGCGCTGGCAGCTTTTGCAATAATTTGCTTTTATAATGGAGTTAAGCGATACTGGCTTGATCTTGCACAAGGAACAGAGATTAAACGTAAGGATATATATGGATGCATATGGGAAACCATTAAAGATATACTCCTGCATAAGAAATTCCAGCTTTGCGGAGTGAATAAAGGAAGGTATACAGCTCATATTCTTGTTCTTTATGCCTTTATTGGACTTGCCATAACAACTAGTATAGCTGCTTTTTATGAATGGGTACTGAGATGGGAGTCTCCTTATCCTCAAACAAACATTGTGAAAATTATCGGAAATATAAGTGGAATAGCTCTTATTATCGGAATATTCCTTGTTATTGTAAACAGAAGTAAGAATGCAGCAAAACAGGGACTTGGAAGTTACTTTGACTGGCTACTTATTACAATAATTGCTGGAGTAGGAGTTACAGGATTCCTTGCTGAATTGTTAAGACTTGCTGAAGTAGAAACACTTGGATACGCCTCGTACATTGCTCATCTTGTATTTGTATTTGTTCTTTTTGCATATGCTCCTCATTCAAAGATGGCACATATGGTTTACAGAGCAACTGCAATGGTTTTTGCAAAAGCCTCATTGAGAGAAGAGCCTGTCAGGCAGGAAGAAGCAGCATAAAGGAGTCCCAAAAAAATTGTAGATTTTTTGGGGACCCCTACAGGGGCGGCTTAAACCGCCCCTTAATTTTTAATTTTCAAAACAGAGTTCTTTTTCAGTAACAGGTCCAAGAAGAGTTATTGAAAAATCTTTTTCTTCTAAAATTGATGCCATATCCCTCACTTCATTAAAAGAGACTGCTTCAATTTGTTTTATCTGCTCCTGAATAGTATAATGCTGTCCAAGATATAGCTCTTCAGAGGCTAAATTATGCATTACTGAGCTCGGAGACTCCTGAGAAAAAATGATTTGTGATATTGTTTGAGTCTTTGCCCTTTCAAATTCTTCTTTTTTTAAGTTTTCAGGAATTTTTTTAAATATTTTAAAGATTGTTTCCACTATTATGTTTATTTTTTTAGGTTCACAGGCAGTATAAACTCCAAATAAACCAGTATCATGATAGAAAGAAGTGAAAGAATAAATGTTATAAACCCATCCTCTTTTTTCTCTTATTTCCTGAAATAATCTTGAACTAACACTTCCACCAATAATACAGTTAAGCAGAATTAAAGAATACCTCTGGGGACTTTTGAATGGAAAGGTCTCAGTCCCCATGCATAAATGTATTTCATTTAAGTCTTTTTCATGGATTTTAAGAGATGGAGAAAAAATGGAATTTCCATCTATCACTGATTTCTTAGATGTCCTGGGTTTGATGTTTTTCTCAAGAGTTTCAATTAATTTTTTTTCATCAAAACTTCCTGCACAGCTTATAATAGAGTTTCCATAACACTCATTATAGCGTTCAATGATGTCTTTTCTGGTTATTGCCAATACTGCTTCCTCTCTGCCAAGAATTGGTTGCCCTAAACCACCCAAAAAGGAGTTTTCCATAAAAAGATCATGAATAAGCTCATCTGGTGTATCATTTATTGTTCTAAGTTCATCAAGAATAACAGAACGTTCTTTTTCTATTTCTTCCTCAGGGAAAAGAGGATTTGAATAAATATCTCCAATTAGTTCTATGGCTTGCGACATGTAAGTATCAAGAACTTTTATATAAATTGAAGTAAACTCTCTTGAGGTAAAAGCATTTATGTCTCCTCCAAGAGTATCAATCTCAAGAGATATTTTGTGAGCATTTCTCTTTGGAGTTCCCTGAAAAAAGAGATGTTCTATAAAATGGGATAATCCATTTTTTGAATAAGGTTCATGCCTTGAACCATGCTTTATCCAGATTCCAAGAACAAAAGATCTATAGCCATTCATTTTATTCATTAATACAGGGATATTGGAGGACAGATAAGTTTTTTTAATCATTGAGATTAATTTTTTGCGATGCTTCTACCTTCAATTTCTTTTAAAGCTTCCTTTCTGCTCAGGCGAACTCTTCCAAGGTCGTCAATTTCAATTACTTTGACAGGAATCTGATCTCCTACTTTTAATACTTCAGATACCTTATGAATTCTTTTATCAGCAATCTGAGATATATGCAGTAATCCTTCAACTCCTGGCATTATTTCAACAAAAGCTCCAAAGTCTGCTATTCTTGTTACTTTACCCATGTAAATTCTTCCCAGTTCTGCCTCCTGTGTAATTCCTCTGATGATTTCTATGGCTCGTAGAGCTGAAGCTTCTCGGGAAGATGCAATTTTAATAATTCCTTCTTTATCTTCAATATCTATTTTTACACCTGTTTCTTCTATAATGCCCTTAATTACCCTTCCTCCTGTGCCTATGATGTCTCTTATTTTTTCAGGTTTAACCTGTATTTTATATATTCTTGGAGCATATGGGGAAAGCTCCTTGGGCTCATTGATGGTTTCATACATTTTTTTGAGTATAAATAATCTTGCCTGTTTTGCCTGTTTTAAGGCTTTTTTAAATATTTCATAATCTATGCCTGGAATTTTTACATCCATCTGAAAGGCTGTTATACCTTTTTCAGTTCCTGCTACTTTGAAATCCATATCACCATAATGGTCTTCCATTCCGAGAATGTCAGTAAGTATTATAACTTTATCATCCTCTTTAATGAGTCCCATGGCAACTCCTGCTACATGAGCTTTTATTGGAACCCCAGCATCCATCAAAGAAAGACTTGCTCCGCACACTGTTGCCATTGATGATGAGCCATTTGATTCAAGAATATCTGATACAACTCTTATGGTATATGGAAATTCATCCCTGGAAGGAATTACATGCTGTAAGGCTCTTTCTGCAAGATAACCATGTCCGATTTCTCTTCTACCAGGTGCTCGCAGAGGCTTAACTTCTCCAACGCTGAATGGTAAAAAGTTATAATGAAGCATGAATGTTTTAAATACTTCACCTTCAAGAGAATCAACCTTTTGTTCGTCTTCTGAAGTACCAAGAGTTGTTGCCACAAGTGCCTGTGTTTCTCCTCTTGTAAATAAAGCAGAGCCATGAACTCTTGGTAGTATTCCAACCATACATGTAATAGGCCTTATTTCATCTGGCTTTCTACCATCTACTCTCAATCCTTTTTTAACAATTGTTTGACGCATAATCTTTTTCACTACTTTATCAAAGGTTTTGCTAATTTGTAGAGTTTCTATCTCTTCTGTAGTTAAATTTTGAATGCATTCATTAAGTAGTTCCTCAACTGCCTGCTGTCTTTCAAGTTTTTTTTGAAGAAACAAGGCTTTTTCAATTTTTCCTGAAATGATATTTAAAATAGCTTCTTTGAGATTTTCCTCTTCTTTAATAATAAATTCTCTTTTTGGTTTTCCTGTTAAAAGAGCAAATTTTTTCTGCAAAGCTATTATTTCTTTAATATGCGTGTGAGCAAACTTTAAAGCTTCCAATAGAGTTTCTTCAGAGCATTCTTGAGCTTCACCTTCAACCATGGTAACAGCTTCCTCTGTGCCTGCAACTACAAGATTAAGACAGCTTTTTTCAGATTCTTCATTGTCAGGATTTAAAATGAAATCATCTCCAATTAGCCCAACTCTCACTGCTCCAACAGGCCCATTAAATGGGATATCAGAGATAGTAAGGCTTGCTGAAATTCCGATTATACTCAAAATATCGGCAATGTTTTCATCTCCATAGGAAAGGACAGAAGCAATTCCCTGAGTTTCATAATTAAATCCTTCAGGGAAAAGGGGTCTTATTGGTCTATCAATTAAACGGGAAACAAGAATTTCTCTGTCTGTTGGCTTACCCTCTCTTTTAAAAAAGCCTCCTGGAATTTTGCCTGCAGAGTAAGCTTTTTCCTGATAATCAATTGTAAGCGGGATAAAATCCAGCCCTTCTTTGGGAGTTTTTTCAGTAACTACAGTGCATAATACATATGTATCACCATATTTTACTAAAACAGAACCATTTGTTTGTTTTGCAAAGATCCCTGTTTCAAGAATAAGTTTTTTACCTTTAATTTCAATTTCTACTTCCACATTCTACCTCATCTTTAATTTATTTTCTGATGTTAAGCCTTTCAATGAGCTTGCTATATCTTTCTCTATCAATTTTTTTGAGATAATTTAAAAGTTTTCTTCTTTGGGCTACCAGTTTAATAAGTCCTCTTCTTGAATGATGATCTTTCTTGTGAATTTTAAAATGCTCGGTTAAATAGTTAATTCTTTCAGTCATTAAGGCAATCTGCACCTCTGGTGAGCCTGTATCAGTTGGATGCATTTTAAAACTTTCAATAATCTCTTTTTTTCTTTCTGGAGAGATTCCCATAGTTTCACCACCTTTCTTAAAAGGATTAACTTTAAAAGTTAACATAAAATTAAAGATTTAGTAAAGTTTCAGGCTTCGGGGCACCCCAAAAACTCTACGAGTTTTTGGAAACACATTCGGTACTGACTGAAATAAGCTTAAAATGAGCTTCTAAGTTCTTAAGAAGATTTAATCTATTTTGATGACAGCTCAGTATAATTACTTGATTTGATGCTGCAATATCCTGTATTAAATATTTCATCCCTTTTACAAATCTTTCATCATCAGAGTGTGCAAACGGTTCATCCAGTATCAAAGGAATTTTTATATTGTTACTTAAAGCCTGAGCAAGAATAAGTCTCACAGTAAGGTATATCTGTTCCACCATTCCTCCGCTTAGTTTAGTTTCAATTTCTTTTTCAGATAAACTATATTCAATTTCTGGCAGTTTTATATTAAAGGAAAGGTCTTTATTGAAAGAGATTTTTACTTTTCTCCCTGTTATTTTACTTAGAAGCTCTGAAGCTGATATGTTTAGTCTTTCAGCCCAGACTTCATGATGTTTTTTTGTGATTTTTTCAATTACTTCAAATGATTTTTGTAAGGCTTTTTTAAATTTTTCCAGAGTTACCAGGTATTTTGTCTTAGTCTCTATCTTTTCATCTAATTCTTCAATTTCTTTTCTGTATTGAATAATTTTTTCGTAATCCCTTTGAAGTTGATGAATTTTGTCTTTTAAATCCTCTTTAGCTTTGAGAAACTCATCTTTTTTTTGTTCATATTTTTCAATATCTTCATAGTTTATTTCCTCATCAATAAAAATTCTGGATTTATAAAAGTTTATTTCTTCATTGGAAAGAAGATTTTTCTTGAATTCCTCAATCTTTTTAGTATTTTCTATAAATTCTTTAATTTCTCTTCTGTGCATATCAATTTTTTTAAAAATACTGAAGAATTCCTGCATGTCCTTTATAGAAAATTTAGAGATAAGCTGCTGTATATGCTCAGAAAGGTTGTTTTTTCGCAGTTGTAACTCCTTTATTTCGTTGTTTAATTTTTTGTTTTCATTGTAAAGTTTAAGTTTATAAAAAAGCACAGGAATACAAAAGATAACTCCAGAGTAAAATATTTTGTTTATGAATCCTGCTATAACGCTTAATAAGGCTATTATAATGAGCAGTAAATATATTTTTTTTGATAAATTTTTTATCTCCCTTTGCCTTTGCTCTTTTGAGTTTAAACTCTGTAGCAATGTCTGTATTTCATTTTCATAACTAATTATAAATTGTTGCTCCTCAGAGTTTAGATTTTCAAAACACTCTAAAAAATCAACGAATTTTTCAAATTCCTTTAATTCCTGATTTCTTTTTTCAAGTTTTTCAATCTCTTCCCTGTAAAAATTATCTCTAAGGATTTTCCATTTAGCATAATTACTGTCAATCTTTATTAGTTTATTATTGATTTTTTCCAATTCATGCATTGTTTGGGCATATTTTTCAATAATTTCCGCTTGCCTTTCTATCAAACTTTTTAAATATGACTTTTTTTCTTCGTATTCATAGATTTCTTTTTTCCATTTTTCTATTGCTGTATCCAGCTTGCCCTTTGTAGTAAAAGGAAACAGTACTCCAGCATGAATGCTTTCATGGAGTGCTTCTTTTATTTTCGCTAAGGCTACAGATGCTGAAGCATCCTGAAAACCTGTATCAATAGCCTTTTCTAAAAAAGATGTAATTGAATAAAGCTCCTTAGTATTTATTCCTGCCTTTTGAGTTAAAAAACAAGTATTGATAAAAATTTCCCGTGAAAGATTGAAAATAATCTCTCCTGGTGATTTTTTTATAATTCTTCCTTTATTTTTAGTTTCAAATTTGACAGGATTTCCATTTTTTAATACTCTGTATCCATTGGGAGTTCTAATAACCTGATAGAAATCGTTCTCTGATTCAATCTCTATTGTAATTTTTCCGTTGTTTAAAGGATGAGCGCTTCTTAGAGGATATAGAGCTTCAAGTATAGAGTTTGCAAGAAGAGATTTGCCAGCTTCGTTTCTGTCCACAATCAAACAGCAGGGATGTTCAAAGATAAATTCTTTGTTTCTGTATATCCCTACATTTTCTATGAGTATTTTTTTTATCTTAATCATAAAATTTTGGTGTTATTTGTTTACCAGCAAAAGCATCAAGTCCATATATTAAAGCATCTTCAAGAATTTGTTTTTCTTCATCATCTGCCAGTTCTCTCATTTTTAGCATTTCATTAATAAAGATACCAATTGTCGTTTCTGGTGAAATTTTCTTTAATTTTTCAATATCAAATTTTGTAAACTCAGAACTATCAAATAAAATTTTATATTCAGAAAAAAGCTCTTTTAAATAGGTTATATTTAGATCTCCCATGCCTTTGATTTTCAAAATAAAAAGGGTATCCTGAGGAGCATCACTCGCTGTGATTTCGGCGGATATGATATTTTTAATTTTTTCAATATTTTGAGATGCTGAAATCTCAATTTTTTTGATTGAAAAATCACTTAACCCTACAAATTCTGTTTCAATTTTTGTTTTATTGTTTTCCTTGATAATTTCAACAATAAGTCCGCCTCTTTTACCATACTCATAAAGTGAGGCTGGCACCATACTGCCTGAATATGCTGCTTTTATTCCTGATTCATCAGATATTTCTGAGTAATTATGATAGTGTCCTAAAGCAATGTAATCAAAACCTGATTTTAAAATATCGCTGTCTTCAAAGGGATGCCAGATTTCTTTGCCTTCAGGATTAAAGTTAACTCTTGATGCGTGAATAACTGCTATATTAATCTTTGCTGGATTAATACTTATTGATTTATCAAAAGCTCTTGTCTGTCTGTTAAGACAGGGCTTGCCATAAATATTAACATTATCAAAGGGGAAAAATGAGAATTCAGGTTTTTTAAATATTTTTACATTTTCCTGCCATGCTTTAAATCTGAGAATATTAAGAATTCTCTCATCATATGGACAGTCAGGTGCTAATAAAAAGTCATGATTTCCTGGTGAAATAATAATAGGCTTTGGATAAATTAATTCAAAGACTTCATTTAAAAACTCTATGTCTTCCCTGTAAATTTTATTGTTTTCAAAAAAATCTCCTGCCACTATCATAGCATCAAGATTTTGATCTTTGATGATTTTAAATGCTTTTAACAGTGCTTGCTTGCAGTATTTAAGTCTGTCTATTTCCTTGATTTTTAAGCCTAAATGAAGGTCTGAAATATGCAAAAAATTAAATTTCATATTTTTATTATAAAAAATACTTGACATTATATGAAAAATTTGGTATTGTTTACATCAAATCCTTAATTTATCAATAAAAAGAGGAGGTATGAACTATGACAAAGGCAGAATTGGTAAGCAAAATTGCAGCAAAGGCAGAGCTTACAAAGGCAGAGGCAGCAAAGGCACTGGATGCCACAATTGATGCTATTAAGGAAGCTCTTAAAAAGGGTGACAAGGTTACATTAGTAGGATTTGGCAGCTTTTATGTTTCAAAGAGAAAAGCAAGAAAGGGAAGAAATCCAAGAACAGGACAGGAAATTAAGATTCCTGCAACAAAAGTTCCTAAATTTACAGCAGGAAAATCCCTGAAAGAAGCAGTGAAGTAATCTCTGGAAATTTTATTTTAGGGGAGAGATTTTCTCTCCCCTAAATATTTTTAAAAGTGAAGGACTGGTCTGAATTTCTTTTAAAACAGATTTTTAGGGGGAAAATTCCTGCAAAGCAGCAACTTAAAAATTTGATTCTAAAAGCTTCTGAACTTTTTACTTTTTCAGATTTTAAAAGATCCATAGATTACATGAAATATGAGGATTTTTTAAAAGGTTATCTTGCGTATTTTGTTCCCGTTAATTTATCAAAAGCATATAGCATTCTTAAGGAACTTTTCAGACATTCTTCAATTTCCCATAAAAAAGATCTAAAAATAGTTGACATAGGGTGTGGTCCCTCTCCAGCAGTTCTGCCAGTTTTTAAGCTATTTAAGGAGCGAATGATTTCAACAAGCTATATCAGATATGAAGGTGTTGAGTTTGAAGAGCAGGCTATAAATTTTGCAAGAGAAATGATTGAAAGCTTTAAACCTTATAATTTGTCTGTAAATTATGGATTTTTAAAAGCTAATGCATCTGATGTAAAAACTTATATTGAATTGAAAGAATTAAAACCTGACATAATGATTTTTTCAAACTCTCTGGGAGAAATATTTGATAAACAGGGAATAAACCAGGAAGATTTCATAAAGTTCATAAAGTATTTCATTTATCGTAATGAAAATTTTACTCTCATTATTATTGAACCTGCAACTAAAAGAAGTTCAACAAGGCTTCATAAACTCAGAGACAGCCTGATTGAGGAGCTTAAACTTTATCCTTACAGTCCATGTGTAAATAACTTTCCCTGTTCTGCTCTTAGAGCAGACAACTGGTGTTATGAAGAAAGAAGATGGATTCCTCCAGAGTATCTCTCATTTTTAAGCGCTATGGGATTACAGGTGAACTATCTTAAATTTAGCTATGTAATTTTAAGAAAAGACCGCATAAACATAAAAGATACCTTTCCAGAACATGAGATGGTTATAAAAAATACTTCTCATCTTTTAAATGAAAAAGGAAAAAGCAGACTATGGGGATGCTTGGATGGAAGACTTGTTGATATTGAGAGATTGAAAAGAGACTACATAGAAGATGATTGCTGGCTTAAAATTAAAAAAGGCTGCTATTTTTCTGCTTCAGAGTTTATTGAAGTCTCAGAAAAAAAGCTTCGCATTCCAAAAAATTCTAAAATAAAAATTCTTTACTGCCCTGAAGTTGTCTCTTTTATTTCCTTATAAGCAAGACGAGCAATTGCTCCTGCCGTATGAACTTTAAGTTCCTTCTTAGTTTCACCTGAATCCTCCTCTAATTCTTTAATCTTCTTTAAAGCTATTTCAGGGTCTGCACGAAGTATCATTCTTACTGTACTTTTTGTAATTCCCACTCGGCTGGCTATTTCTTCTTCGGTTTTAAAAAATTTTTCTTTAAGCACAATTGCATAAGAAGCTCTTGCTAAAGCAGGAAGCCATGTAAGGCTTCTGTATTCAGCAAGTTTTCTAATTCCTCCAAGAAGCTCAATTGTTTTGAAAAAAACCTTTTGTGTAATCTCCTCTACACGAGAAGACTCATCTTTTTGAGGTGTAACTTCAATAACCATTTTTTACCTCCCAATAGCTTCAAGGATTTTTACAAGTCCTGTTTCTGTTATTTCAAGAAAATGAGTTTTTGTATCATGACCTGAGAGTCTGCAACCATCAATTCTGAAAAGTCTCACAATATCTCCGATTTCTTTTTTATAAAGTTTCACTTTGTATGCAGAATCAATAAGTTCTTTAGCTAAAACCATTGTTCCATCAACAATGTGTCCCACAGCATATCCTCCTGCAGCTTCTGCAGTGAGTTCTTCATGTCCGCTTCTTTTTTGTGATACAAGAAGTGCTGTTTGGTACCATTTTTTTAGAAAATTGAAAATCTGTCTTACCACAACTCTTGCAAGCATTTCTTTGTTTTCAAAGAGTCCTGTAACAGAATCAATTACTGTAAATTTAACTTTATAGTTTTGAATTACATAGGCAAGTGTGGAAAGGAGTTCAGGAATATTATCTCTTAAGCTTCCATAGGAAGCAGCATCAATCAAAATTATGTTGTCCTCAAGTTTCTCAAAATTATATCCCATTGCCTGCGCTCTGAGTCTAAGCCCTGCAACAAGAAAATTGGCAGGAGCCTCAACAGTTATAAAGGCTACTTTATATCCCTTTCTTGCCTGTTCTACAGCAAACTGTTCAACCATTAATGATTTTCCTGTATCTGAAACTCCTGTTATATTAAAAACAGAATAGGCTGGAATCCCTCCAAGAGGCTGATTAATAAGCTTGCCATCTTTTGAAGCAACTATATAAAAAAGTTCATCAAGCCCTTCAATTCCTGTTGAGACTCCTTCTATTTCTGGAGCTTTTTCCATTGCCTGTCTGGCAGTAAATATAGCCTTCTTAACAGGCTCTGGATATTCTTTTTGTTCTTTCAATGTTTCTGTAGTTTCAGTCTCCTTTTTCATCTTATGCTTTCAGATTTTGAATCAACTCCTCCACACCAATAGCAGGCATTGTCATAAGTTGAACCGTACCTCTTGAGCCAAGCTCAACAGACATTTTCATTACAGTTATGTTATCTGGGGCTTCAACAATATTTACAAAATCATAAGGACCAAGAACAGCATACTGTGCAACTATCTTGACTCCCATCTTCTCAATTTCTTTGTTTACTTCAAGAATTCTTTCAGGTTTTTCTTTTAAAGTCTCTCTTCCTTCATCTGTAAGTGTGCTTAAAATTACATAGTATGGCATAATACACCTCCGTTATTTTTTTTCAATTATACCAATTTTTTTGCAAATTTTTTTATAATTAAACTATGGATTATATGGTGGTTTTGATAACCGCACCCAATGAAGAGGAAGCAGTAAAAATAGCAAAAACTCTTGTTGAAGAAAAACTTGCAGGTTGCATAAATATCATTAAAGATATTCGTTCAATTTATTCCTGGCAGGGCAAAATTGAAGATGAGCCAGAAGTTTTAATGATAGTTAAAACACGCTCTGAACTTTTTGAAGAGCTTGAAAAAAGAGTAAAATCACTTCATTCCTATTCTGTGCCTGAGATTATAGGATTAAAGATAAAAAAAGGCTCTGAAAGCTATCTAAGCTGGCTTAGTGAGGTTACAAAATGAAAGAAGAAGTTTATACTTCTTTGATCTGTAAAAAATTCTGCAACTACTATAAACCAGGCAAAGAAATTGAATTATGCGGAGGATACTTTTATCTTAAGCAATACATTACATCACATGAGTTAGATGAAATTATTGAGATATTTCATTTAAATAATGAGGCAGTGCCAGTCCAGAGTTTATCTTTTATATGTGATAAATGCGATTTCAGAGAAGATGGATGTGATTTCTTTGTTAATAAAAGCCAGACACCCTGTGGAGGATATCTAATAATCAGCAGACTTCTTGATTATTTGAATTCCTAACAGAGGAGGAGGTTATGTCAAAAAGACTTGTTGACAGAGAACTGAGAAAAAGAAGGCTTCGCAGAGAAAAACTAAGAAAACTCAGAGAAAAATTTAAAGAAGCAAAAAATGAAGAAGAAAAGAAACTGATTCTTACAAAAGTATCAAAAATTGCTCCATCTCTAAAAATTGAACAGTTTATAGCATCTGTTAAGTAGTTTTTCTTACTCTCACTGTATTGGCATGTGCTTGCAGTCCTTCAAGGCTTGCAAGCACATCAACATATGAAGCGAGTTTATTGAATCCTTTTTTTCCAAGCTTTATAATAGAACTTCTTTTTAAAAAATCATAAACTCCTAAGGGTGAGAAAAATCTTGCTGTTCCAGATGTTGGAAGAGTATGATTTGGTCCTGCCACATAGTCTCCAATGGGTTCAGGAGTCCATTGTCCTAAGAATATTGCTCCAGCATTTTTTAAAAAAGGGAGCAGTTTTTCAGGATTTTCTGTCATAACCTCAAGATGTTCTGGCGCAATTTCATTGGCAACATCACATGCTTCATCCAGAGAATTAACAACTATGATCGCTCCAAAGTTTTTAAGAGATTTTTTAGCTACCTTTGCCTTTGGTAAAGATTTAAGCTGTGAAGCTATTTCATTTTTTACTGCCTCTGAAAGTTTTTCCGAATTTGTAATAAGAATACTGCATGCCATCTCATCGTGTTCAGCCTGACTGAGCATATCAGAAGCTACAAAGGCTGGGATTGCTGAGCTGTCAGCAATAATGAGAATTTCACTTGGTCCTGCAATCATGTCTATGTCCACTTCACCGAAAACAAGCTTTTTAGCTGTTGCCACATATATGTTTCCAGGTCCTACAACTTTATCCACTTTTTTGATTGTCTGAGTTCCATAAGCCATAGCTCCTATTGCCTGTGCTCCACCAATTCTGTATACTTCCTTTATTCCAAGAAGATGCAAAGCAGCACATACAGTGGGATTTAACTCTCCATAAGGCGTGGGAACACATACTGTAATTTCTCTAACTCCTGCAACTTGAGCAGGAATAATATTCATAAGAACTGTTGATGGATATGAAGCTTTACCTCCTGGTACATATGCTCCAACTCTTTCAATAGGTCTTATTAGCTGACCAAGAATGATATCTTCCTCTTCATACTGCCAGGAGTTTTCAAGTTGATGTTCATGAAATTTACGAATTCTTTCTGAAGCAAATCTCAAAGCATCAATTACTTCCTTTGAGACTTCTTTTGCCTTTTTTTTGATTTCATCAGGTTCAATTTTAAGGGGAAGGCTGTGTTTGTCAAATAACTTTGTATATTTAATTAAAGCCTTATCTCCTTTTTCCCTAACTTCATTGAGGATTTTTTTGACATTTTCTTCAATTTCAGGCTCAGATGTTGATCTTTTACGGAGTTTTTTAATAAATCTTTGAAGCTCACTTTTATCTTTAATGGTAAGCATAAAATAACCTTCATCCAACTGCGAAAACTTTTTTAGTAGCTGTATGTTTAACAAGAGCCTCATAGACATCTTCTGCTGTTACAATGTTTCCACCAGGTCTACCATATAAATAAACTTCAGCCATGCCATTCACAGAAAGTTTTACATCTTCAACCATCTGTCCTGCATTAAACTCAACAACAATGAATCTTTCAATTTCCTGGGCAAGCTGTCTTATTGGTTCTTCAGGAAATGGAAAGAGTGTAACAGGTCTTAAAAGTCCAATTTTAACTCCTTGTCCTCTTAACTTTCTTATTGCTGAAATTGAGATTCTTGCGGCAGAGCCGAATGCCACAACCACAACCTCTGCATCATCAATAAAGTAAGTCTCATATCTTACTTCCTTTTCTTTCCACTGCTTATATTTTTCCTGTAGCTTCCAGTTGTGTTTTTCAAGCTCTCCTTCACCCATAAAAAGAGTTCTTATAAAACGGGAGGGTCTTCCTTTTGCTCCAGTTAAAGCCCATGAAGATTTATCAAAACTTTTTATTTCTGGAACTCTCTGGATAACAGGCTCCATCATCTGGGCAATTACTCCGTCTCCAAGAATCATTACAGGATTTCTCCATTCATCAGCTTTTTCAAAGGCAAGTATTGTATAATCCCACAGCTCCTGAACACTAAAGGGAGCATATACAATTAAACGATAATCTCCATGTCCACCACCTTTTACAGCCTGAAAGTAGTCAGCCTGACTTCCAGATATATTTCCAAGCCCTGGACCCCCTCGCATCATATTTACAATTACTGCTGGCAACTCAGCACCTGCAAGATATGATATTGCTTCCTGTTTAAGACTTATTCCAGGAGAACTTGATGATGTCATTACTCTAACTCCGCACGCACTGGCACCATAAATCATGTTTATTGCAGCGATCTCGCTTTCTGCCTGAATAAATACTCCTCCTGCTTCTGGTAGTCTTTTTGATAAATATTCAGGGATTTCATTTTGAGGAGTTATTGGGTATCCTGCATAAAATTTTAATCCTGCTCTTATTGCAGCCTCTGCAACAGCTTCATTTCCTTTCATTAAAATTTTATTCATCCTTTACTCCTTTTTTAAGGTTTATTTATGGATATAGGGCACCCCAAAAACTCTACGAGTTTTTGGGGACCCCACATAGTTTAACTATATCATCTCAAGAATTTGCTGTCAATATTTTTTGAACTTTATGCTATAATTTAGAAATTTTCCACAGGGAGGTTAAAATGAAAGCAATAATGAAAGCATTTAGAAAAGCTGTTGCTTTAGATAGCGCGGTTCATAGATACTTAAAGGTAAAAATGCCTGAAAATTACTCATTTATGGAGAATGTTGAAGTTGTGCCGCTTACTTACTCGGAAATTTTATCTGCCACAATGTATTATCCAGTTATGTTTGGAGTGCAGGATAAAGTTGTTTTCCCCTTTGCTGTTATAGGAATTAATGGTAAAAATGTATTTTTAAAAAACAATGGAACATGGAAGATTGACACTGTACCAAATATTTGCAAACATTATCCATTTGGAGTTCTCAAAGAAGTAGAGGACTACACAATTATTTTTGATGAAGTTTATTCCTCTGATGATGGAGAAAGAGTTTTTGATGATGAAGGCAATGAGACAGAATTTTTTTCAGAAATAAAACAGGGACTTACAGAGCTTGCAAGGGATTTTCATGATGCAGAGGAATGTTCAAAAGAGCTATTTGAGGGAGGATTATTGAAAACATTGAATCTTGATATTGATACAAAACTTGGTAAAATGCAGTTTCGCAATATTTTAATAGCAAATGTTGAATATCTATCCAGACTTCAGCCTGAAAAGCTTTACAGCCTTAATTCAAAGGGTTACCTTTTAATTCTCCATGCTCATTATCTGAGTCTCAGAAATTTCAAGCTTTTTGATATATTTGCAGAGCTTTGAGAGTAAAAAATCTGGATTGAGACATCTTCTATCTTCACATGTACTGGGGAAACAGGCTTTGCAGCCTTCATAATGAATAATTTTATAACTTTCACCAATGGGATGCCAAATTTCAGGGTTTGTGGGACCAAATATAACAATTGAAGGAATGCCAAGATAACTGCTTAAGTGGCTAACTCCGCTATCAAGCCCTATGTATAAATTTGCTTTAATAAGAGTTTTTGCAATTTCCAGAGGCTCTTCTATGTAAATTGAGTTTTTAAATATCTTTATTAATTCTACTTCAGCAGGTCCAAGAAGATAAAGGATTTCAAAACCATAATCTTTTAGAATTTGCTCAAGCTTGAAGAAAAAGCTCAAATCAGGATTTTTCTTTTTCGAGCCACTTCCAGGATGCACAATGCAGAGCTTTGAATCTTGAACTTTGAACTTTAAACCTTGAACCTTGAATAGCCCACAGGGCTTCTTTGAACCTTGAATAACCGAAGGCTGAAGGGCTAATGGAAGAGTTTTAGAAAACTTTTCATTTTGCAGTCCAAGTTCTTTCAAGTAGTATTCCACAATCCAGATTTGCTCCTCAGGAACTGGATTAATATAGATTGAACTATCACTGCTTAACAGGTCCCCAAAAAGTCGTGTGCCTTTTGGGGTACCCCACGGATCCCCAAAAACTCTATGACTTTTTGGGGTGCCACAGATTTCTCTGTTTTGCGAAAAAATTATCTTCAGGGCGAACTCTTCTTTTGGCTTATAAAATGTCGCCTTCTTACAAAAGCCTGTTTTTTCAGCAATTCTGAAATACTCAGGATTTCCCCATACAGTCACCTCATATCCTTTTTTTGTAAGAATTTCAAGAACTGGATAAATAAGGAGGCTGTCTCCCAATCCTCCCATGCGATAAACAAGAGCTTTCATGATATAATTTTAAATCATGTCTAAAATAAGAATAAATCGTAGTGAATCAGAGAGCAATAAAGACAGTCTTTTGCAGCTTTTACAGAAACAGGGTATATATATTCCTGCATCCTGCGGAGGTAAAGGCATTTGTGGAAGATGTAAAATTAAAGTTTTAGAAGGCAGTATCAGTTCTAACTCCTTTTTAGGTATATCAGAAGCTGATAAGACTGAGGGATTTGTTCTTGCATGCCAGAGTTTTCCTCAAAGCGATATCTTAATTGAATTGCCTGCTCAGTTAATCACAGTTTCTGAAAGAATAGCCCTTGCCAAAGCAGAACTTATTGAAAATATTTTTAAAACTCAGCCATCTCTGTTGAGTCCCCTTGTTAGGAAACTTCATTTAAAAATAGAGCCGCAGGAATCTTTGGCAGATTTTGAAAATTTAAAAATTGCAGCTCGTAGAAGTTTATCAATATCAAGAAAACTTGCTTCTCAGCTTCCAGATTTTTTAAGAGAAAACCAGTGGAATATAACTTTAGCATTATTAGAAGATGAAATTATTGGTTTTCATTCAGAAAGACTCTATGGAATAGCCATTGATATTGGAACTACAACTGTGGCAATGGCTCTGATTGCGCTTGAGCAAGGTAAAATTATGGATGTAGTCAGCTGTTACAACTCCCAGATTAATTACGGAGATGATGTAATTACAAGAATTGTTTACGCAGAGGAAAATCCTCATGGACTTAATGTTTTAAGAAAATGTATTGTTGACGATATTAATGCTCTTATAAATACAGTTTCAGTAAGAAGCAGGGAAGGCAAAATCTCCTGTGTTATTTTATCTGGTAACACTACAATGTGTCATCTTTTCTGGGGAATTAATCCATCATATATAAGACAGGAGCCTTACACTCCTGTTTTCAGTCACTATCCAGTATGGAGAGCGTCTGAAGCAAAGCTTTTACTGGATGATCAAATACCTGTTTACACTATTCCATCTGTTGCTGGTTATGTTGGAGGAGACATTGTCGCAGGAGTTCTTGCCTCTGGGCTTTACAAAAATGAAGAACTCTCATTATTCATTGATATAGGAACAAACGGTGAAATTGTTATTGGAAACAAAGAGTTTCTTGTTACTGCATCAACCTCTGCAGGTCCATGCTTTGAAGGAAGTGGAATAAGCTGTGGAATGCGGGCAACTGAAGGAGCTGTGGAGTCTTTTAAGTATTATAGAGAAAGTGATAGTTTTGAGATTAAAGTTATAGGTAATGTAAAACCACAGGGAATATGCGGAAGCGGAATGATAGACATTCTCGCTGAGCTTTTCAGTAATGGAGTTATTGACCAGAAAGGTAAGCTTCTTGTTGAAAAATCTCAGCATATATTCTCAGAACAGTTGCCCTGCAATGATTCAAATGCCCTGCAGGTGATTCAAAGTTCAAAATTCAAAGTTCAAAGTTCAAAGTTCAAGGATGGGGAAGCAAAATTTATTATTTCATCGGACTGTTACATAACTCAATCAGACATTGACAACATTATAAGAGCAAAGGCTGCTATTTATGCTGGAATTTCAACCCTTCTGCAGGAGTTAGGAATAAATGAAAAAGAACTGAAAAAGGTATATATTGCAGGAGGATTTGGAGAGTTTCTTGATGTAAAAAAAGCTATAAAAATAGGGATGTTGCCCAATCTTGCAGAAGAAAGATTTATTTTTTTAGGTAACACATCCTTAACAGGTGCTGTTTTATGTCTTCTAAGCAAACATCTGTGGAAGGAGGCGAATGAAATTGCTCAAAAAATGACATACATTGACCTTTCCCGCTCTAAAAAATTCATGGATGAATATGTTTCTGCACTCTTTTTACCCCATACTGATTGGGAAAGATTTAAAGAGTTAAGTTAAAATAAAGCCTGGAGGATAAGATGAAAGTTTTTAACACTCTTACTGAAAGAGTTGAAGAATTTGAGCCTCTTAATGACAGAAAGGTGGGTATTTATGCCTGTGGAGTTACTGTTTATGACCTCTGTCACATTGGTCATGCAAGAAGTGCTGTTGTTTTTGATGTAATTGTGAGATATCTGAGATACAAAGGTTATGATGTAAAGTTCGTAAGAAATTTTACTGACATTGATGACAAAATCATAAACAGAGCTAATAAAGAAGGCGTAAGCTGGAAAGAAATTGCAGAAAAATATACTGAAGAATACTATAAAGATATGGATCGCTTAGGAATATCAAGGGCAGATATTGAACCAAAGGCAACAGAACATATAAAAGAGATGATAGAAATAATTCAAAATTTAATTGAAAAGGGATATGCTTATGCAGTAGATGAAGGTGATTCAAAGAGCGTTTATTTTTCCGTTGAAAAAATTCCTTCTTACGGGAAGCTTTCAAAGAAAAAGATTGATGAGCTTATGAGTGGTGCCAGAGTCCTGGTTGATGAAAGAAAAAAGAGCCCTCTTGATTTTGCTTTATGGAAGGCATCAAAACCTGGAGAACCTTGGTGGGAATCACCGTGGGGAAAAGGTAGACCTGGCTGGCATATTGAATGCTCTGCCATGTCAATAAAATATCTCGGTGAAACCTTTGATATTCATGGAGGTGGTGCGGATTTAATATTTCCTCACCATGAAAATGAAATTGCCCAGTCAGAGGCATTCACAGGAAAAACATTTGCAAAATACTGGATTCACAATGGCTTTGTAACGATAAACAAAGAAAAGATGTCAAAATCACTTGGAAATGTTCTCAATATCAGAGATTTGCTTGAAATTTATGATGCTGAAGCTTTAAGGCTTTTTCTTCTCTCAAGTCATTACCGAAGTCCCATAGAGTTTTCCCATGAATATGTTAAAGAGGCTGAAGCAACCCTTGATAGAGTTTACAGCACAATAATGAGAATTGAAGATTTTGAAAAAGTTGATGGAAAAGATAAGGGTAGTTTAGATTTAAGCAAAATCAGTTCAGAACTTCAAAATCTTAAACCAGAGTTTGAAAAAGCAATGGATGAGGACTTCAATACAGCAAAAGCTTTAGGCATAATATTTGAATTTATTAAAGAACTCAATCGCTTTATGGATAAGAAACCATCAAGTAAAGAAGAAGTAGAGTTGCTTTTTAATTCAAAAAAAACCATTAGAGAACTTGGCAGCATCTTAAATTTATTTCAAAGGGAGCCAATTAAGTGGTACAGAGACTTGCTTAAAATTAAAAGAATAGAAGTTTCAGAAGAAGAAATTAATAGACTGATTGAGGAGAGAACTCTGGCAAGAAAAAACAAGGATTGGCAAAAGGCTGACAGTATCAGGCAGGAACTTCTCTCAAAAGGAATTATTCTTGAAGATAAACCTGACAGAACAGCATGGAAAGTAAAAATTTGATTATCTATGGTGTAAATCCTGTTCGTGAAGCTTTTAAAATACCAGAAGCACTGATGGAAATTTATATATCAAAAAACAGAACTTCCAAGCTTAAGGAAATAGTTGAACTTGCTGAGAAAAACTCAATTCCTGTTAGATTGGTAGATGAAAGCTTTATTGAAAAAAATGCACAGGGAGTTCACCAGGGAATCCTTGCCAGAGTTAAACCGAAAAGAACAATCCCCCTTGAGGAAGCTCTTAGAATACCTTCACAAAAACAGGAACCTGCCTTTTTCTTGATTCTTGATTTGATTGAAGATCCTCAAAATTTTGGAAGTATCTCAAGAGTTGCCGATGCAGCAGGAATTCATGCAATAATTTATCAGGAAAGACGCTCTGCAGGATTGGTTCCATCTGCATGGAAAGCATCAGCTGGAGCTCTCTGGCATGTCAATCTTGTAGAAATCAACAACATTAAGTATGCAATAAAGGCTTTAAAAGAACATAATATCAAAATCTACGGTGCTGAGGCAAAAGCAGAAAAGCTTTACTGCAGAAGTGATTTTACCCAGCCAATGGCTTTAGTGATTGGTTCTGAAGGAAAAGGAATAAGGCAGACAGTTCTTTCTTTATGTGATGAAATCGTCAAAATTCCAATGAAAGGTAAAGTAAACTCGTTAAATGTTTCTGTTGCAGTGAGTGTGTTTGCTTTTGAAGTTTTAAGGCAAAGAGAAATTTTATGAAAAAAACAGTGGAAATACCAATCAAGGGAATGACATGTGCTGCCTGTGCTCAGGCTGTAAGTAGAGCATTAAGCAGAGTTGAGGGAGTCATCAGCGCAGAGGTAAATCTTCTTACTGAAAAAGCAAAGATTGAAGTAACTGAAGGGGTTGATATTCACAGATTAATCAGCATTGTAAGAGCAACAGGATATGACATAGGACAGAATAGTCTTTATTTACAGGTAACAGAGCTTGACAGTGATACTGCAAGACTGATTGAAGAAAAACTATCTCAGATTGAAGGAATACTGGATATAAAAACAGATGTGGTAAATAAAAATGCTGTTTTATCATACATTCCTACAATCACTGATGAGGGAAAGATTTTATCCATTATAAAATCTCTTGGTATAAAGGCAAAAAAATATGCTGATACCGTATCTGCTTTTGAAGAAAAGAAGAAGGAGTTTGAAAAACTAAAAAGAGATCTCATTATAAGCGTTATCTTTACATTGCCTGTTTTTCTTGGAAGTATGTTTCATATAACTTTTTTAAGGGAAGGCTTTGTTCAGCTTATTCTTACCACTGCTGTTCAATTCATTACTGGATGGAGATTTCACAGACTTGCATTCACTGCTCTCAGACATGGCACAACAAACATGAACAGCCTTGTAAGTCTTGGAACAAATGCTGCCTATTTTTATAGCGTTGCAATGCTACTTTTCGGGCATGAAGGTAAGCATCTTTACTTTGAAACCTCTGCTGTAATAATAACTCTTATAATTTTTGGAAGAACCCTTGAAGAAAGAGCAAAAACAAAAACATCTGATGCCATTCAAAAACTAATTCAGATGCAACCAAAGACTGCACTGGTATTAAGGGATGGCAAAGAAATGGAGATACCAATTGATGAAGTAAAGATCGGTGATCTGGTAGTGGTTAGACAATCAGAAAAAATTCCTGTTGATGGCGTTATCATGGAAGGTTCATGTTCCATAGATGAATCAATGATAACTGGAGAACCCATACCAGTGGATAAAAATATTGGCGATAAAGTAATAGGTGGCACAATAGTTCTTTCAGGTGTAATAAAAGTTGAAGCAAAAGCAGTGGGAAAAGAGTCTTTGCTCAGTCAGATAATTAAACTCATACAGGAAGCACAGACAGGAAAACCTCCTATTCAGAGGCTTGCAGATAAAATCTCAGCAATATTTGTCCCTGCTGTTTTATCAGTGGCAATCATAACTTTTGCATTGTGGATGATTTTTGGCAAAGATACATCAATGGCTTTAAGTAATGCTATTGCTGTGCTTATAATTGCCTGTCCCTGCGCATTGGGACTTGCAACACCAACTGCAATTATGGTTGCCACAGGTATGGTGGCATCAATGGGAATACTTCTGAGAAATGTTGAGAAACTTGAAGAGGTAAACAAGATGCAGATTCTATTTACAGATAAAACAGGCACACTCACTCAGGGAAAACCGGAAGTGAAACACGCTCAGTATTTTGAAATGTCAAAAGAAGAAGTCTTAAGAGTTGTTGGCAGTGCTGAAAAATACTCTGAACATCCTCTTGCCAGAGCAATTTTAAGGCATTGCATGAGAGAAGGAGTTAACTTAGATGAACCAGTAGAGTTTCAGGTAATTGCAGGCGGAGGAGTGAGGGCAAAAGTAAGGGATTCAAAGGGTATTGAAAGAAATATTTTAATTGGAAGCGGTAAATTGATAGAAAAAAACAAAATCCCTTTACCAGAAACCAGTCCAGATACATCAACAACAGTTTATGCCTCAGTGGATGGCAAAGTTAACGCAGTTTTTTATATCACTGATCCCATAAGAGAAGAAACTCCTGAAACAATAAAGGAACTTAAAAAAATGGGCATTGAAATAGTTATTCTTACAGGAGACAATCCCCTTACAGCCCGAGCTATTGCTGAAAAGCTGGAAATAGACCATTACTTCGCAGGCTTGCTTCCTGATGAAAAGGCAAAAATTGTAAGGAAATACAGAGTTGAAGAAAGAAAAATCGTTGGAATGATAGGAGATGGAATAAATGATGCTCCAGCTCTTGCTGAGGCAAATATAGGTATTGCAATGGGAGGAGGAACAGATATAGCAATACATACAGCAGATGTAACACTTATGAGAGGCGGATTAAAAAGCGTGCCATCTTTAATAAAATTGAGTAAACTCACTCTTAAAACAATTAAGGAAAACCTTTTCTGGGCATTTATTTACAATGTAATTGGTATTCCCGTAGCAGCAGGAGTTTTATATTTATTTGGTGGACCACTTCTTAATCCAATGCTTGCATCTCTTGCAATGTCCTTAAGTTCAGTCTCAGTGGTAAGTAATTCGCTTAGATTGAGGATGAGAAAGGTTTAAAATATCATTGACGATATCTTAAATTTTGCTGTAAAATTTAAAATAATGAGCGAAAAAAGCTGTATAATCGTTGTCTAACCAATCTGCTTCCTGACAAAGCTTCGGGTAAAAGGATTGTTTTAATTACAGGTGCAAGACAAACAGGAAAAACCACTCTTGCAAAAATAAAATATCCAGAACTCAGATACATAAATCTTGATCTCTTTGAAAATAGAGAAGCGCTGAGGGAGATATCAGCTTTAAACTGGCACAGAGATATTGGTGAGGCTGTTATAGACGAAGCGCAAAAAGAAGCATCCATATTTGAAAAGATTAAGTATGCTTATGATGAGGGTAAAATTTCCTTTCAGGTTTTGCTTGGCTCAAGCCAGATAACAATTAAAAAAATAAGAGAAACCCTTGAAAGTTTTAGATTCAATACCTTCGGTTTTATTTGAGGAGGAGGCTCTAAGGCTCAAAGACATTGAGGATTATATACTTAAATGGGGAGGTATGCCTGCTTTAATTCATATTGAAAGAGAAAAAGAGAAGAAAAAGTGGCTGAAAGATTATCAATATACCTATCTTGAAAGAGACCTTTCAGATCTTGCAAGGCTTGAATATCTCGAGCCTTTCAGAAAATTTCAGGTGCCTTCATGGAGGCTTTTTATTTGATGGTTTGAGTCCTTGTTCTTCCTGAAATTGCCGATAAAGTTAATAAAACATTGCAATATTTAAGACATCAATAAAAATTGACTTTGGTGTAACAATTGTGTTACAAAAAATTGTTAAATTGCATGACCTGCCAAATATTGATGAGAAAAATAATATGCAATAGAAAAAACGCCTTAGAGTTGATCCTCATCAATATGGGAAGCCTTTAAGAAAAACTTTAAAAGTAGGAGGAAACCGTGCAGGAAGTTATTAAAGCTGTCATTCTTGGAGTTATTCAGGGAGTTACTGAGTTTTTACCAGTAAGCAGCACTGCTCATCTTGTGATTACACCATGGATTTTTGGATGGTCCGGAGAATTGAACTCTTTAAGCTTTGACATTGCTGTTCATGTGGGCACTTTAATCTCACTTCTTCTCTGCTTCTGGAAAGACTGGATAGATATATTTTTCAGGGATAGAAAAATGCTTTTCTATCTCATAATTGGAACAATTCCTGCTGGACTGGCAGGTGTTGCTTTCCATGATTTGATAGAGAGTTCTTTGAGAAATCCTTTAATCATTGTTTTTACCCTTGTAGCTGTAGGATTTTTAATGCTTTACGCAGAAAAGACAGGAAAAAGGCAGAAAGACTCTGTAACATTTTATGATGCATTGGTTATTGGTGGAGCTCAAGCAATAGCTTTGATTCCTGGAGTTTCCCGTTCTGGAATAACAATCACCGCAGGTTTATTCAGAGGCTTAAAGAGAGATTATGCTGCAAAGTTTTCCTTTTTGTTATCCACTCCTGCAATTGCAGGTGCTGCATTTCTTGATTTTCATAAATCATTAAAGTTAAATTACTCTCATGACTATTCACTTTTTCTTACAGGACTAATTTCAGCAGCAATTACAGGCATTGTGGCAATCAAGTTTCTTCTTAATTTTCTTAAAAAGTATCCTCTCAATCTCTTTATTTATTACAGATGGGTTTTAGCAGGAGTGATTTTTCTGTTATATTTTCTTAGAAGCTGATGCATGTAAAACCGATATATAGAAAATCTAAAAAAATTACTTCATTGGGCAAAACTGAAACAGATAAAGCATTCTCTCACAGTTTAGGAGCTTCAGACATACTTAAAGGAGTTTTATTAATAGCTTCTGCAGTTTATGTTTCTGTAAGCCTTATTAGTTACAATTTTCTTGATCCCTCTTTATTAACCTATACAAAATCAGCTCCTTCAAACTATGGAGGAGTGGTGGGTTCTTATTTTTCGGATTTTTTGCTCACTATATTTGGAGCTGGAGGTTTTTTAATTCCTCCTTTGCTTGCTTTGTTTGGAATAAGAAGGTTTATGGGAAAACCATTTGCCATGAATAAAATACCCTGTTTTCTGATTCTTCTTTTTTCATTATCTGTTATGCTTGAACCTGGAAGAAAATTCATTGAAATTTATAAAAAAATTCCTGAGGGATTTTCATGGATAGCTTTTCACGGAAGCGAAAGATTTTTATCACTTACAGGAACTTATATTCTCTGGATTTCTGTTTTCGTAGCCTCAGTTATTTTAATTAAACCAAAGATAATAATAAGAAAAAAGCCAGAAACTACTGAAGAATCTACTGCTCAGAGGGAAATGAAACTGCTCACTGTATCCAAACCAGAAGAACCAGTAAAAACTTCTCTTAAAATTTCAAAAATCAGAGAAATAGATGAAAGACAAAAAATAGAGGCAGAGCAAAAAGGCTTTTTAATTCCACCAATCTCTTTACTTAAGATTGAAAAAGCAGAGGAAACTATTTCAAAGGATGAAATAATAGTATCTGCACAGAGCATTGAGGCAAGATTTGCAGAGTTTGGCATTCATGGAACAATAAAAGAAGTTCATCCAGGTCCTGTTGTAACAATGTATGAGTTTGAACCAGCAAGTGGAATAAAACTCAGTAAAATCATAACGCTTAGCGATGAACTCGCTCTTTCACTTAAAGCTCAGAGTATAAGAATATATCCAATTCCAGGAAGGTCAGCAATAGGCATTGAAGTTCCTAATAAAAAAAGGCAGATTGTAAGGCTTGGTGAGATTATTGCTTCAGAAAAGTTTCAACAGTCTTCATCTTATCTTACCCTTGCTCTTGGAAAAGATATATATGGAAATCCTGTTATAACTGACCTTGCAAAGATGCCTCATCTTCTTGTTGCAGGAGCAACTGGTTCTGGTAAAAGTGTATGCCTGAATACAATGATTTTAAGCCTTCTAATGAAGGCAACCCCTCATGATGTAAGGCTTCTGCTCATTGACCCAAAACTTCTTGAACTTTCCACTTATGAAAACATTCCTCATTTGTTCTCACCTGTTATCACAGACCCCAAAGAAGCATCAGAGGCATTAAAGAAGGTTATTGTTGAAATGGAGCGTAGATACAAACTTTTTGCGTCTCATGGTTACCGTAACATAGAAAGCTTTAACCAGTCAGTGCCAGTTGATGAAAAACTTCCTTACATTGTTGTATTCATTGATGAGTTTGCAGACCTTATGTTTACAGCACCCTCAGAGGTTGAACAGGCTGTGATCCGCATTGCTCAGATGGCAAGAGCCTCAGGGATTCATCTTGTTGTGGCAACTCAGAGACCAAGTGTTGATGTAATAACAGGCATAATAAAAGCAAACTTTCCTGCAAGAATTGCCTTTCAGGTTACATCAAGGGTGGATTCCAGAACAATACTGGATACACAAGGTGCAGAGAAGCTTCTTGGAATGGGTGATATGCTTTTTATGGTTTCAGGTGTGAAGATAGTTAGGGTTCACGGTGCCTATGTAAGTGAGGAGGAAGTAAAATCAGTGGCAGAATATCTTCGTAGTCAGGGGACTCCTGATTACTCCCTTTTTGAATCAATTCAAATTCCTCATGATAAAAAGGAAAATAGTAAAACAAATGGAACACAAAAGGATGAGCTTTATGAGGAAGTTATTGAATACGCTCGTCAGGTTGGAGAAATCTCAATTTCTCTTATTCAGAGAAAATTTAAAATAGGCTATAACAGGGCAGCAAGAATAATGGATTTACTTGAAGAAGACGGACTTGTGGGTCCACCTCAGGGTGCTGGTAAACCGAGAAAATTTTTAGATAATTTTTAGCTTGCATTTTTCATAGAGTCTGTGCTATTATAAAAATCGTCTGGTGGCTATACCGGAGGGGAAACACCCGTTCCCATTCCGAACACGGAAGTTAAGCCCTCCAGGGCCGATGATACTATGACCGCGAGGTCATGGGAAAGTAGGTCGCTGCCAGGCATTTTTATTTATACAGAATTTATTCATTAAAATCCCTCTTCTAAATCCCTGTTAAAACAACATGTAAAAATTTTTCTTTACTTTTTACGATAGAGCATGTTATAAAAGAGTTAGCTTTGCATTTTGCAAGCCTTTAGTACCTGCCATTGGTGGGGAGATTAAAAGGAGGTTTTAAGAAGTATGGCTTTTGAAGGACGTGTTAAGTGGTTTAATGAGTCAAAGGGATTCGGGTTCATTCAGCAGGACGGTGGTGGAGATGTCTTTGTCCATTACACCTCAATTAAGGGTGATGGATTTAAGACCCTGAAACAGGGCGACAGAGTGAAATTTGATGTTGTTGAAGGAGATCGTGGACCTAAAGCAGTTAATGTAGAAAAAATCTGACAACCTAGGGGACCCCTACACGGGGTCCCTTCCATACACTTTTCCTATGTCTCTTCCAGAATGGGTTAAAACCCAACTTAAAGGAATCAAAAAAACGCAGAATTTTTTAAAAAATCGTAAGCTTAACACTGTCTGTGAGACATTGAGGTGTCCAAACAGAAGTATTTGTTATAAAGACTCAATTGTTACTTTTATGATTCTCGGTAATGTTTGCACAAGAGGATGTAAATTCTGTAATGCAGAGAAAGGAATTCCTGAAAAAATTGATCCGGAAGAGCCTTTCAGAGTTTCTCAGGCAGTTAAAGAACTGGGAATAAAATATGTTGTTATAACATCACCAACAAGAGATGACCTAAAAGATGGTGGAGCAGATCATTTTGCAGTAACTGTGGAAGAAGTTAAAAAAAACAATCCTGAAGTATTGGTAGAAGTTCTTGTTCCAGATTTTCAGGGTAATATAAATTCCATAAAAAAAGTTTTAAATTCTGATATTGTAGTTTTTGCTCATAATATTGAAACAGTGCCATCTCTTTATGGTAGCGTGAGATCTGGTAATTACAATCTTTCATTAAAAATTCTGGAGTTGGTAAAAACGCTAAATTCACGGATAATTACAAAATCAGGATTTATGGTTGGAGTTGGTGAAAGCATGAAGGAAGTCTTTCAGACAATAAAGGATTTAAAAAATGCTGGTTGTGATATCATTACAGTGGGACAGTATCTTCAGCCTTCAAAAAAAGCTCTACCTGTAGTAGAATATAAAAAAATGGAACTATTTGATGAAATTGCTGATTTTGCTTTAAAAGAAGGTATAAAAGTTGTTTTAAGTGCTCCATTGATAAGAAGCTCTACAAGAGCTTATGAAGCTTATAAAGCAATAAAGGAGGGTAGATATGGAAAACTTTGAATTTTTTAATCCAACAAGAATAGTGTTTGGCAGAGCAACTGAGAATAAAATTGGTGAAATTCTTAAGAAAGACAGAATTAAAAAGGTTCTCTTTGTTTATGGTAAGAACTCAATTAAAAAAATCGGGCTTTATGAAAGAGTTGTCAGGGCATTGAAGGAAAACGGAATTGAATTCATTGAACACAGTGGAGTAAAGCCAAATCCTGTGCTCAGTCATACAAGAGAGGGAATTGAGAAAGCTAAAGCAGAAAAAGTAGATGCCATAGTTGCAGTTGGTGGAGGTTCTGTTATTGACGAAGGTAAAACAATTGCAGTAGGTGCTAAAAACAAAAAGGATGTATGGAGATTTTTTAAAAGGCAGGATGAGATAAAAGGAGCACTGCCTGTTTACACGATTTTGACTCTTGCTGCAACAGGAACTGAAATGAATGAAAATGCTGTAATCACCAATGAAGAAACCAGAGAGAAACTCTCAATCTCCTCAAGGTATATATATCCCAGGGTTTCAATTCTCAATCCTGAATTAACTTTCAGTGTTTCTGCCACGTATCAGGCTTATGCAGCAGTAGATGCTATTGCCCATGTAATAGAGTACTATTTCAGCGGTTCTTACTGCCCGATGATTCAAAATAGATTTATTGAAGGATTAATTAAAACAGTAATGGATACTACAGAGAACATTCTTAAAGAACCTGACAATTACAATGCCCGTGCAGAGTTTATGTGGGCTGCAACTCTTGCTTTAAATGGTCTTGCAAAGTTAGGTATAAAAGAAGGAAGCTTTCCAAATCATATGATTGCTCATGCATTGGGCGGTATTTATGACCTTGCCCATGGTGCCTGCCTTAGCATTGTTATTCCAGCATGGATGAAATGGTACAAAGATAAAAATCCTGCTCAGTTTGAGAGATTTGCCAGAGAGATATTTAATAGAGAAACTACTGATGAAGGAATTTCAGAGCTTAAAGCTTGGTTTAAAAAAATTGGTGCACCGATTAGCTTAAAGGATGCAGGAATAGAGGAGTCTGATATTTCAAAAATTGTTGATAATGCTTACAACATTGCTCAAGTATGGCAGATGGAGGATGTTTACACAAAAGAAACATTGACAGAAATAATAAAAAATGCAAATTATTAAATAAAAACGGAGGGATAAAATGTTTGATTTTCCAAGAATTAAAAGACTGCCTCCTTATGTATTTGCAGTTGTAAATCAGTTAAAAACTGAGTTAAGAAGGAAAGGTGAAGATATTATAGACCTCGGAATGGGAAATCCTGATTTACCAACTCCTAAGCATATTGTTGAAAAACTCTGTGAAGCAGCAAAACTTCCGAAGAATCACAGATATTCAGCATCAAGAGGCATAACACAACTTAGATGTGCTATATCAGAGTGGTATAAAAGAAGATTTGATGTTGATATAGATCCTGAGACAGAAGCAGTTGTTACAATTGGCTCAAAAGAGGGCTTGAGCCATCTACTTTTAGCAGCAGTTCAACCGGGTGATGTGGTGCTTACTCCTTCTCCTGCCTATCCAATTCATCCTTATGGAGCAATTATTGCAGGTGGAGATGTCAGAACTTTTAACATTTGCCCATGTATGGATTTTTTTGAAGAGCTTGAAAGAGCTTATAAAAATTCCTGGCCAAGACCAAAGATTTTGATAATTAATTTTCCTCACAATCCAACAACAGCAGTAGTGGAAGATCTTAACTTTTTCAGAAAGGTTGTTGATTTTGCTAAAGAAAACAACATTATGGTTATACACGATTTTGCCTATGCAGATCTGGTTTTTGATGATTATAAAGCTCCAAGCTTTCTTCAGGTTCCTGGCGCAAAGGATGTGGGAGTAGAGTTTTTCTCAATGACTAAAAGTTACTCAATGGCTGGATGGAGAGTTGGTTTTTGTGTGGGCAATAAAGAGATTGTTGGAGCACTTACAAAGATAAAGAGCTATCTTGATTATGGAATGTTTCAGCCAATTCAGATTGCTTCAATTGTGGCATTAAGGGGACCTCAGGACTGCGTTGAAGAAATAAGAAAGACCTATGAGAGAAGAAGAAATGTTCTCATCAGAGGATTAAATCAGGCAGGCTGGAAAGTTGAACCTCCAAAGGCAACAATGTTCGTATGGGCTGAGATTCCAGAGCCTTTTAAAAAGATGGGTTCATTAGAGTTTGCCAAGTTTTTAATAAATGAGGCAAAGGTTGCAGTATCTCCAGGTATAGGTTTTGGTGAAGGAGGAGAAGGTTTTGTCCGATTTGCTCTTGTTGAGAATGAACACAGAATAAGACAGGCATGCAAGGGGATTAAAAGAGCATTAAATCTTATACCTCAGATAAAGAAAATTAGAAAAGTTGGATAAGGAGGCAGAATGAAGCAGGTTAAAGTTGGCATTATTGGTTTTGGCACTGTTGGCACAGGAACGGTAAAGATACTTCTTAATCAAAGAGATTTAATTAAAAAAAGGACAGGTATAGATCTGGTTTTAAAAAAAGTTGCTGACAGGGATATTGAAACACCAAGAGAGATATCTTTGCCAAGAGAGCTTTTAACTACAGATGCAGGAGAAATCATAAAAGACCCTGAAATTGATATAGTTGTTGAAGTTGTAGGTGGCACTACTGTAGCAAAAGAATTCATTATGGAAGCTTTAAAAAATGGAAAAAATGTTGTGACAGCAAATAAGGCTTTATTAGCAGAATATGGGAATGAAATATTCAGAGAAGCCTTGCAGAGAGGATTAAAAATTGGTTTTGAAGCCTCTGTTGGAGGAGGGATTCCAATTATAAAGATAATGAAAGAAGGACTTGTGGCAAACAAGATGCTTGCTATTTATGGAATAATTAATGGAACAACTAATTTTATTCTTTCAAAGATGACTGATGAAGGAATTGATTTTCAGGATGCTTTAAGAGAGGCACAAACTCTCGGGTTTGCTGAAGCAGATCCCACTCTTGATATTGAAGGAATTGACTCTGCTCATAAAATAACAATACTTGCTTCATTAGCCTATGGAATTCCATTTAGCTTTGATAGGGTATACTGTGAAGGTATTACAAAGATAACTACACAGGATATAGCCTTTGCAAGAGAATTCGGATATAAAATCAAACTTCTTGCAATAGCGAAAATTCTTGATGGAGAAATTGAGCTTAGGGTTCATCCCACAATGGTCCCAGAGCATTATCTGATTTCTAAGGTTGATGGTGTTTTTAATGCTATTTACGTGGAAGGAGACAGTGTTGGGGCAACTCTTTACTATGGAAGAGGTGCAGGAAGCATGCCAACTGGAAGTGCTGTTGTGGCAGATATTGTGGATATAGCAAAAGGTGTTAATACAATGCCTCTTGATTTTTCAGAAAAATACAGTATTAAACCAATGGAAGAAATAGAGAGCATGTATTATTTTAGGTTTACTGCACTGGATCGTCCGGGAGTTCTTTCAAAGATTTCAGGAGTTTTTGGAGAACACAACATAAGTATTGCTTCAGTAATTCAGAAAGGAAGATCAAAGGCAGGTGCTGTTCCTCTTGTAATTTTGACACATAAGGCAAAGGAAAAAAATGTTCTTCAAGCACTGGAAAAGATTGATAAATTGCCAGTTGTTTCTGACAAGAGTGTATTCATTAGAGTTGAGGGAGAAGAAGCTTAGTGGATTTCACTCTTGAGCTAAGCACTGGTAAATTAAAGAATAAGGAGATAAATTTATTGAGATATGATCGCCAGATTATACTGCCTCCTATTGGTATTGAAGGGCAAAGAAAACTTAAAGAATCAAAGGTTTTGATAATCGGTGCAGGTGGACTTGGAAGTGTAGTAGCTTACTGGCTTGCATGCTCTGGCACTGGTTATATTGGAGTTATTGATCCTGACATAGTGCAGCTAAGCAATCTTCAGCGTCAGATTCTTCACAATGAAGAACATATTGACATGCCAAAGGTGATCTCAGCAGTGATAACTCTTAAAAAAATTAACAGTGAGATTGAGATACTTCCTTATCCAGATGAGATTAACAAAGAGAATGCACTGGATTATATAAAATTTTATGATGTTGTTGTTGCCTGTCCTGATAATTTTGAAACAAGAAAAATTCTTAATGATGCCTGTTTTAAGATAAACAAACCCCTTGTAATAGGAGCAGTATCAGAATTTGAAGGACAGGTTTTTGATATATTGCCTCCTTATGGACCATGCTATAGGTGTATTTTTGAAGAAGCAGAGGACGAACAAAACCAAAGAGGAATTTTAGCTCCAGTAGCAGGAGTGATTGGTTCAATTCAGGCTGCAGAAGCAATAAAAATCTTAATTGGTTTTGGAGAGCCTTTACATGGCAGGATGATTATTTACAATGCAATGAGTGGAGTCTTCAGAGAGACTAAATTTTCAAAAAATCCATCCTGTAAAATCTGCAAATGAAAATCAAAAAAGAAATCTTCTGTGAAATGATACAGCACTGTAAGTCTTGTTTTCCCTATGAAGCCTGCGGAATTCTTGCAGGAAAAAATAATCTTGTAACAGAAATTTATAAAATAAAAAATATAGAGGCTTCCTCTTTAAGCTACTTTATGGAACCAAAAGAGCAACTAAAGGCAATAAAGGATATGAAAAATAAAGGAGTTGAAATGATTGCCATATTCCACAGTCATCCCTGTAGTTTTGCCTATCCATCAACTAAGGACATAGAGCTGTCTTTTTATGATGTTTACCATGTGATAATTGCTCTTAATCCTGATGGAGAGAATCTTATATTTGAAGCAAAATGTTTTAAGATAAAAGATGGGAAAGTTTATGAGGAAGAATTAGTTATTGAGCAATGAAAACAAAAATAGTTTATGCTGTCTTTATTTTCTTTCTTTTTCTAATTGGTGCATTTGCAGGCTATATATACTGGATTTTTTCAGATCTGCCTGATGTAAAAGCCTTAGAAGGCTATAGACCATTTGAGGCATCAGTTGTATATTCTTCAGATGGTCATGTTCTGACAGAATTTTTTTATGAGAGAAGAAAATTCGTTCCCTATTATGAAATCCCTGACCTTATAAAAAAAGCCTTTGTTGCTGCAGAAGATGTGAGATTTTACAAGCATCCCGGAGTTGATGTTATTGGTATAATACGTGCTCTTTACAGAGACATTAAAGCAGGCAGTATAGTTGAAGGTGGAAGCACAATCACACAGCAGCTTGCAAAGATGCTATTTTTAAAACCTGAAAAGAGTTTAGCGAGAAAGATAAAAGAAGCAATTCTTTCAATCCAGATTGAAAAAAAATACACAAAGGATGAAATACTTGGACTCTACTTAAATCAAGCTTATTTTGGAAATAGAGCATACGGAATAGCTGCAGCAGCAGAGGCTTATTTTGGAAAGTCTTATAAAGATTTAAATATTGCTGAGATTGCATTACTTGCCTCTTTACCAAAGGCTCCTTCAGCCTTTAATCCTTTCAGAAAGCCTGACTTAGCACTAAAAAGAAGAAACATTGTTTTACAGAAAATGCTTGAAGAAGGATTTATCTCTAAAGAGCAATACAATGAAGCAGTGAAAGAACCTCTTCCAGAACATCCTCACTGGAGGCGATTTGAAGCTCCCTATTTTGTTGAAACTTTAAGACAGGAGCTTGAGTTAAGGTATGGAGAGAGACTTTATAAAGATGGATTAAGAATTTATTCAACCATTGATTATGTTCTCCAGAAAAAGGCAGAAGAAACTGTAAAAAAAGGATTAACAGAGATTCATAAAAGAGTAAAGCCTCCTGTACAGGCAGCATTAATTGCCCTTGAGCTAAAAACAGGTTACGTAAGAGCTCTGGTAGGAGGAAATGATTTCTGGGAAACCCAGTACAACAGAGTATTTTCTGTGCGACAGCCTGGAAGTGCTTTTAAACCCTTTGTTTATGCTGTTGCACTAATGGAAGGCTGGAGTCCTGATGACACAATTCTTGATGCTCCAGTGAGTTTTCCAGGAGCAGTTCAAGGGAAAAACTGGAGCCCAAGAAACTACAATAACGAATATCATGGTGAAGTTCCACTTCGCAAAGCAATTGCCCTTTCCTTAAACTCAGCTACTGTTAGATTAGCCTCACAGATAGGAATTAAAAAAGTTGTTGAGTTTGCTAAGGAGTGTGGTTTAACCACAAAAATTCATCCCTATCTATCAACTGCGCTTGGTGCCTCTGATGTTAAACCCATAGAGCTTACAGCAGCCTACTCAGTTTTTGCCACCGGCAAAAAAATAAAACCCATTTTTTATGAAAAAATCACTGACCATAATGGTGTTACAATTGAAGAAAACAAACCAGAGATGGAGACAATACTGCCAGAGGAAATTGTTGAGCAGATGAGAGAGTTATTAAGAGAAGTTGTTCTTTCAGGAACTGCTCAGAGAGCAAATGAGCTTGGAAGAGAAGTTTATGGAAAAACCGGAACAACAAATGATTTTTCCGATGCATGGTTTGTTGGATTTGATGATAACTTACTGGTTGGTGTATGGGTAGGAAGGGATAATCACAAACCAATTGGACCAAAGGAAGCAGGTGCAAGAGCAGCTCTTCCCATATGGATAGATTTTATGAAAGAAACAGGGCAAATGTTAAAATAAAAAGTGGGTAAAATAATAGCAATAGCAAATCAGAAAGGCGGAGTTGGAAAGACTACTACAGCTTTAAATCTGGGTGCCTGTCTTAGTATTGAGGGCAAAAAAGTTCTTTTAGTTGATTCAGACCCTCAGGGAAATCTTACTACAGGGGTAGGAATAGAAAGACAGAAACTTAATTTAAGCCTTTATGACTTATACATTAATTCAAATCCTGCAGAGAGGGCAAAACTAAGCACAGCCTTTGAAAATCTCTGGATAATTCCATCAACAATAGACCTTGTGGGAGTTGAAGTAGAGCTTGTTCAGAAACCTGACAGAGAGTTTATCTTAAAAAATGCTTTAATTTCAATCACTTCAGATTTTGACTACATTTTTATTGATGCACCTCCATCCCTGGGATTATTAACACTTAACTGCCTTGTTGCAGCTAATTCACTTTTAATTCCAGTCCAATGTGAGTATTATGCTCTTGAAGGACTTGGATTACTTATGAGGACAGTGGAACTTGTAAAAGCCAAACTAAATCCAGGGCTTGAAATTGAAGGCATTTTACTTACCATGTTTGATGTTAGAAATACTCTTTCAAGACAGGTTGCTGAAGAGGTAAGACGCTTTTTTGGTAAAAAAGTTTATAATACAATAATACCAAGAAATGTGACGCTGGCAGAGGCTCCAAGTCATGGAAAGCCTGCTGTTTTTTATGATATAAAATCAAAAGGTTCACAGAGTTATTTAAGTTTTGCTATGGAGTTTTTAAATGAAGAAAGCACTCGGTAAAGGACTAGATGCTTTAATTCCAAAAAAAGAAGAAACACTTCTTGAAATTGAGATAGAGCGAATAATACCAGGTGAGTCTCAACCAAGAACAGATTTTAATGAAGAAGCTTTAAAAGAGCTTGCCCAATCTATCAAAGAAAAAGGAATTATTCAGCCAATAGTTGTATCCCGTGTTGGTGATGGAAGTTTCAGAATAATTGCTGGAGAGAGAAGATGGAGAGCAGCAAAGCTTGCAGGGCTTGAAAAAATTCCAGCAGTTATAAAAGATGTTTCTACTTTGGAAGCCATAGAAATTGCTTTGATTGAAAATATTCAGAGAGAAGACCTTGATCCTGTTGAAACAGCTTCTGCTTTTGAAAGGCTTCTTAAAGAGTTCAATATCACACAGGAGGAGCTTTCAAAAAGAGTTGGGAAAGACAGAGCTACAATTGCAAACTATTTAAGAATTCTTAAACTTCCTGATGAAGTAAGACAGTATCTTAAAAACGGAACAATAACAATGGGACATGCAAAGGCAATTCTGTCAGTTGAAGACCCTCAAAAACAGATAGAGCTTGCGAATATGATTATAAAAAAGTCATTGTCTGTAAGACAAACTGAGGAGCTTGTAAAAAAAATAGATAAACAAAAACCTCCTAAGAAGATTCTTCCAGAAATAGCAGACCTTGAGAACAAACTTACTTCAGAACTTGGCTATAAAGTTAAAATTTTACATAAAGGCAAAAAAGGTAAACTACAAATATTTTACAACTCCCTTGATGAGCTTGATGGTATTCTTGAGCGGATATTTAGAAAATCTTTCCTGGATTCATAAATCCTTTAGGATCAAAAGCTCTTTTTATAGCCTGCATCAGCTCAATCTGTTTTTTTTCTAACTGAATATTCATATAGGGCTTTTTTGTTATCCCAATTCCATGCTCTCCTGAAATAGCTCCACCAATACTCACTGTGAATTCAAAAATTTTTTTAACAATTTCAAAGCCCTGTTTTTTTTCCTCTTCATTATCCCTTTCCGTAAGAATGTTTACATGAATATTGCCATCTCCAGCATGTCCAAAGGAGATAATGGGAATATCTGATTCATTTGAAAGCTGATTTAACTTTACAAATGTTTTTGAAAGACAGTCTAATGGAACAGCAATATCAATGTTTATCTTTTCTTTATCCTTCATCTTCAAAATACATGGTGAAATGCTTCTGCGAGCTTTCCATAAATTTTCCCTTGAGTAGTAATCTGTGGCAATCTTAGCCTGTCCATTGAGTTTTCGTACAATGTCAACAATTTTTTCACCCTGCCTTTTAATAGAAGTTATCTCTCCATCAAGCTCAACAAGAAGCATTGCTTCTACATTTGTGGGGAGTCCGAGTTCATAATTTTTTTCAATTAAACTTAAACAAGAGCTATCAAGAAACTCAAGGGTTCTTGGAATAATTCCTGAACCAATGATTTTTGGCACAGCTTCTCCAGCAGACTCTACTGAGTCAAAACTTATAAGAAGGGTGATTACTTCTTCTGGTTGGGGTAAGACCCTGACAGTCACCTTTGAAATTATTCCAAGTGTTCCCTCTGATCCAATGAAAAGTTCTTTTAATTCATATCCTGTAACTCTCTTGAAAGTTTTTCCACCTAAGGTAAGAACAGCTCCAGTTGAAAGAACAACCTCAAGAGCTAAACAGTAGTTTCTTGTAACTCCATATTTTATTGCTCTTGGTCCACCAGCATTTGTTGCCACATTTCCTCCAATAGTGCAGTAATCAAGGGATGCAGGATCTGGTGGATAAAAAAGTCCATAAATCATAAGTTCTTTCTGAAGCTCTCCGTTTATAACTCCTGGCTCAGCAGTGGCAGTAAAATTTTTTGGATTTATTTCCAGAACTTCTCTCATTCTTTCAAGGCTGATTACAATAGTTCTTGAATTAACAGGAATAGCACCTCCTGCCATGCCTGTTCCAGCACCTCTTGGCAGTATTTTTAATCCTCTATTTGTTGCCCATTTTACAACTTTTACAATTTCTTCAGTGCTTTTTGTCCATGCCACAAACTCTGGAATTACTCCCTTTGCATAGGAAGCATCATAGCTATAGCATATAAGGTCTTCTTTTTCATCTGATATTTCAATTCCTTCAAGCAATTTTAAATCTTTCATGCATATACCTCTGCATCTTTTAATTCTATGGAAATTACTGTTGATACACCTTCCTCCTGCATTGTAACACCATATATGTAATCGGCAATTTCCATCATGAGCTTATTGTGCGTTATGATGAGAAATTGTGTGTCCCTGCTTAAATCTTTTATCAGTTTTCTCAGTCTAAGCGTATTTACATCATCAAGCGGAGCGTCCACTTCATCAAGTATGCATACAGGAGATGGACGAATACTCAAACAGGCAAAGATGAATGCTAAGGCAGTAAGTGTTTTCTCCCCTCCTGAAAGGAGATTTATGTTTCCTGTTTTTTTACCAGGGGGTTGAACCTGCATTTCTATTTCTGACTCAAGAATATTGTTTTCGTCAGTGAGAATAATTTCAGCTTTTCCTCCTTCAAAAACTTCATTGAAAATGCTGTTAAATCTGTCTTTTAAAAGATTGAATGTTTCTCTTAATTTCTTTCTTGTGAGAGAGTTAATTCGCTTTATTGCTTCCTGTAACTCTTCTATAGATGTTATAATATCCTGTTTCTGAGTAATTAAAAAGTTATATCTTTCCTTAACATCTTCATATTCCTTCAAGATTTCAATATCAACAGGTCCAACTTCTTTCAACTGATTTTTAAGCTGATTTATGCGTGTTTTAAATGTCTCCGTTTCTTGTGCTGGTTCTATGTTTTCTTTAATTATGTCAACGCCATAAATGTTGTAAATCTCATTCCATAGATTTTCAAGCTTCAATTTTTTCTCTCCTTCAATGGTTTTTTTCTCTCCGATTTCTGCTGTGATGTTTTGTAATTTTTCATTTATGCTCTGATAATTTTTTTCCAGCTCTGTTAAAGAGTTTTTTTCATTCTGAAGCTCTGTATTAAGATTTTCTCTTTGTTCTTTCAGATTGAGAGTATGAAGAGCGAGTATTTCAATTTTTTTAAATATCTCTGCTTTTTCCTTTTCAATCTGAGATATTCTTATCAGGCTCTGTTTAATATCTTCTTCATTTTTCTGCTTTTTCAATGAAGTTTTTTTAATCTCTTCATTTAGTCTGTTTATTTCCTGTTTTTTATTATTATATCTTTCCTTTAATGTGGAAAGCATGATTTTTTTATTAGAAAGCTCTTCTTTCCTGCTTTCATTTTTAAGGGATATCTCCCTTTGCTTAATTTTCAATTCATCAATCTTTGTTTCTAAATCTTCAATTTCAAAACTTAGTTGCTCAATTTCAGATTGGGTTTTTTCAATAAGCTTTGTATTATGAAATATCTCATTTTGCAGAGCTTTTTCTTCATTTTCCATGTATTTTGCTCTTTGCTTTGTCTGTTCCATTTCCCTGTTAAGAGTTTTATATTTTTCTTCAGCTTTGAAAATTTCCTTTTGTATTTGAGAAATCTGGAGTTTTTTGCTTTCAATTTCTCTTTTAAGCTCCTGTTTTGTAGCTTGTATTTTTTCAATTTCCTGTTGTAAATATTCAATTTCCTTTGATATTTCAGCCTTTTCTCTGTTCAAATCTTCAAGCATTCTTTTCTTTTTAAGAAGATTTAATGTTTTGCCCGTTTTTATAAATCCATCAGGATAAATCACTTCACCTTCTCTGGTCACAAAGCAGTAATGAGGGAATTCTTTCCTTATTTCCATTGCTTCTTTAAGATTTTCTACAATATAAACATTTTCAAAAATATTTTCGTGAATTCCAGGTTCTTTTATTTTTATGAAGTTTTTAATTTTTTTGTTATTCTCAGGTTCTTTATCGTTATTCTGAGTGAAATGCAAAGTTTCTTCACTTTTTAAGAAAAACCATCCCCTATGTTTAGAATCTTTAATTGTTTCAATGTCTTCTACTACTGATGCTTTAAGCTTTTCTTCCAGGACAGTTTCAATTAATTCTTCCACTTCTCTTGCTACATCAATGCATTCAAAGAAGAGTTTGTAGTTTTTGTCCTCCTGCCATATTTCTGATGAAATGGCTTCAATTTTTCCATTTATTACTGCTTCTCTTTTCTTTTTTTCAATTATTAGCTGAGTTTTTGTTTCCAGCTGGTTTTCTATTTGAGAAAGTTGATTTTGAATAATGTTGTTTTCATTATGTTCTGATTCCAGATTTTCTCTTAATTTTTTGATATTTTCCTGCATTTTTTGAATTTCTGTTTCCATCTGATTTATCTTTTGCATTATTTCTTTTTTTCGGATATAAAGGGAGTTTAATCTGTTTTGAGCATTTTCACAGGATTTTTTTAATGATTGATGATGGTTTTTCTTATTTGCCAGTTCAGTGGTAAGATTAAAAAGGATTTTTCTTCTTTTTTCAAGCTCTTTTTCAATTTCATTTATTTCTTTGTAGAACTTCATCGCTTCCTGTTCTTTTTCAAGGATTTCTTTTTGAAGATTGGCAATATTTTCCTCAATTTCTTCATATTCAGTAGAAGTAACTTTTAAATCATTCAGATATTTTTCTATCTCCAGTTTTAAAGCAGAGTTTTCTTCATTAAGTTTGTTTATTAATTCTTTCTTATTTCTTTCTTCCTGAAATATGAGTGTTTGTTGAGTTTCTGCTTTTGTCTTTTCTATTTCCTTTTGCCTTAGCTCTTTTTCCCTTTCCTGTATTATAGTTTCAATATGGGAGATTTTATTTTTTTGTGCCTTAATTCTCTCTATGATTTTTCCATTTTCTTCTTTTAATTCTGCCTGTTTATTTTCAAGAATTTGAATATCTTCTTGAAGTCTTTTAATTTTGTCAAGAAGAATAAGAGTTTCAGCTTTAGAGAGTTTTAATTCAAGATTTTTTAATTCTTCCATGATTTTTTTGTACTTTTCAGCTTTTTTAGCCTGCTTTTCAAGTAAAGAGTACTGTTTTTTTAGCTCACTGATAATGTCTTCAATTCTTTGCAGATTTTCCAGAGCTGATTGAAGCTTTCCTTCTGATTCATTTTTTTTCAGTTTGTACAATGAAATTCCAGCACATTCTTCCATGAGAGCTTTTCTATGTGAAGGTTTTGATAAAATCTCATTAATTTTAATCTGATCAATTATTGAGTAAGTTCTTATATCAACTCCCTGTGAAAGGAGTATTTCTTTTATGTCTTTAAGTCTTGCCTGTTTACCATTGATGATGAAGTAGGATTCTCCTGTTTTGTAAAATCTTCTCTTTATTTCAATTAATTCTGTCTCAGGTTCTCCTCCATTTTCTGGTTCTCTCAGAGACTTTAATAGAATTGTTACTTCAGCAATACCCTTTTCCTTTTTTGATTGAGAGCCCTGGAATATGACTTCTTCCATTTTTTCACCGCGAAGAATCCTGGGATTATGCTCGCCAAGTACCCATCTGAAGGCATCAACAATATTGCTCTTTCCTGCTCCATTTGGTCCAACAAAGCAGGTTATTCCTTCATTAAGCTCTATGCTGGTTTTTTCAGGGAAAGATTTAAATCCGTTAAGTTCAATCCTTTTTATCCGCATTAAAATATTTTAGCTTATTTTTTATTTAAAAGCTTTAATGTGGACATAAAATTTTTTTATTTGACGAAAAAAATACAACTGTTTTACTGTTGATAGACACTATTTTTTATGGTATAATTTAAAAAATCTTAAAGCAGGAGGAAACTATGACAAAGAAGTATGACACACCTTTATTGGATGAGCTTGAAAAAGGTCCTTTCCCGAGCTTTGTTACGGAAATCAAAAAGGCAGCTGCCAAGAATCCAATGGCTGCTGATGAGCTTGGTCAGTTAGAAAAAAGCCTGAGAGACAAGGTAACTTACTGGAAGCATGGTGGAATCGTTGGTGTAAGAGGATACGGAGGAGGTGTTATTGGAAGGTACTCCCAGTTAGCTGATGAGTTTCCTGGTGTTGCCCACTTCCACACAGTACGTATAAACCAGCCAACAGGACTTTTTTACACTTCGGAAACTATTAAATTTATCTGCGATCTCTGGGACAAATATGGAAGTGGATTAACAAACTTTCATGGTTCAACAGGTGATATGGTATTGCTTGGTACAACAACAGATAATCTTGAGCCAATTGCAACAATATTGAGTCTGAACGGTTTTGATCTTGGTGGTTCAGGCTCTGCACTGAGAACACCAAGCTGCTGTGTTGGTCCAGCAAGATGTGAATGGTCAATGATTGATACACTTGATATTACCTATGATTTAACTCAAGAGTTCCAGGATGAACTTCATAGACCTCAGTTCCCATATAAGTTCAAGATTAAAACAGTGGGATGTCCTGTTGATTGCAATGCTTCAATAGCTCGTGCAGACCTTTCAATAATCGGAACATGGAAAGGAAGTATAGCAATTGATCAGGATGCAGTCAAGGATTATGTGAAGAAGGGTATGAATATCCAGGAAGAAATTGTAAATATGTGCCCTGGAAAGTGTATAAGCTGGGATGGTAATACACTTACAATAAACAATGCAGATTGTTTACGTTGTATGCACTGCATTACAAGGATGCCACATGCATTAAAACCAACAGGAGAAAAAGGAGCAACCCTTCTCATAGGTGCAAAAGCACCATTTGTTATTGGTGCAACTCTTTCTTGGGTAATTGTTCCATTTATGGAAATGAAGCCACCTTATGAGGAACTAAAGGATCTTATCAGAAAGATGTGGGATTGGTGGAATGAATATGGAAAGAACAGAGAAAGAATTGGAGAATTGATACTCCGTCGTGGAATGAGAGAGTTCCTTGAAGTTTGCGGGCTTGAACCAACACCTGAAATGGTTAAAGAGCCAAGAAATGATCCATTCTGGTTCTGGACTGAAGAAGATCTTCAGAAGAAACCATGGGAAGAATATTTAAAATAACAATAAAAAAAGGAGGTAAGAATTATGCCTTATGTAATTCCTGATGTAGTAGATGTAAAGCAAAGGAAAACAGATATAGGACCACCTCATTACAAAAACTTTTTACCACCAGTAATCCAGAAAAACTATGGAGACTGGAAAACCCATGAAATATTAAGCCCTGGTTTAATGGTCCATATAGCTAATTCTGGTGATAAAATCTGGACAGTAAGAGTAGCATCCCCAAGACTTCTGAGCACTGATACACTGAGAGAAATCGCAGAGATCGCAGAGAAATACTGTGATGGTTATTTAAGATTTACTACAAGAAACAATATAGAGTTTTTGGTATCCGATGAAAGCAAAGTAAAGCCATTAATGGATGAGCTTGCAGCAAAGAAATTTATGATTGGTGGAATCGGCTCAAGAGTAAGTAATATTGTGCATACACAGGGATGGATTCACTGCCATTCAGCAGCTGTTGATGCCTCTTCTTTAGTTAAAGTAATAATGGATGAATTTGCTGATTACTTTACTACAAAAGAAACTCCTAATAAAGTTAGATTTGCTGTTGCCTGCTGTACTAATATGTGTGGTGCAGTTCATTGTTCAGATATAGCTTATGTTGGAATTCACAGAAAGCTTCCAAGAATTGACCATGAAAACTTCAAAAATCTCTGTGAGCTTCCAACAACAATGGCTGCATGTCCAACAGCAGCAATAACACCGGATCCAGCAAAGAAATCAGTAAAAATCAATCCAGAAAAGTGCATGTACTGTGGAAACTGTTTCTCAGTCTGTCCAGCACTTCCTATTGCAGATCCAGAGAATGATGGTGTTGCAATAGTGGTTGGTGGAAAGGTTGGTAACTTGAGAAAGCCACCAATGTTCTCAAAGCTTGCCGTTGCCTATCTACCAAATAATCCACCAAGATGGCCTGAAGTAGTAAAGGCGACAAGGAAGATTTTTGATGCCTATATTGCTGGCGCAAAGAAGCATGAGAGAGTGGGTGAATGGATTGAAAGAATTGGCTGGGAGAAATTCTTCGCAGTTACCGGCTTACCATTCACATTCCAGCATATTGACGACTGGACATATGCATTCAAGACATTCAGAACTGCAACTCAGTTTAAGTGGGTTAAATAATGAAGAAAGGAGGGCAGATATATGCCCTCCTTTTAATATCTCTGAAAGGAGTGTGATTTTAAATGGATAAAGAGGAACTCAAAAAAGCAATCTATCAACTAATTGAACAATCAGCAGGAAAGAAGAAATACAAACAAGCAGACGTAATAAAACATTTCAGACAACAGGGTATTCCTGATGCTGAGACAAAGGCAGCAATAAGAGAGCTTATTGATGCAGGAGATTTGATTTACACTTACTTTGGTGGAAGCTACATAGAACTTGGAGAAAAACGAAAAGGCGCTTGATAAAAAAACAATATTTTAAAAGGAGGGCATCCCCCTCCTTTTAAATTTTCATGATCATGCCTTATTTTCTGGTATAATTTCTTTATGAATTCTTTAAATGTCATCGCTTTTAATATTGTTAAAAAATTCACAGAAAAACAAAAAACCTTTTCAATTGCTGAATCCTGCACAGGAGGTCTAATTGCATCCTCAATAACAGACATTCCAGGGGCAAGTAAAGTTTTTGTTGCAGGCTTTGTAGTTTATGCAACAGAGATGAAAAAGAGAATTTTAAAAATTTCTGATGAAACTTTTAAATACGGAGTTATTTCCAGAGAAATGGCAGAGGCAATGGCAAAAGCAGTCAGGTCAATTACTCACTCAGACTATTCAATTGCTACAACAGGAAATCTTGGTCCTGATACAATGGAAGGTAAGCCAAAGGGATTAATCTATATTGCTGTTTCAACACCAGAAAGGGTTTATGTTAAGGAACTCAATCTTACAGGTGATAGACTCTCAAATAAAATAAAGGCAACAGAAGAAGCATTAAAATTTTTATCAGAGGTTATGTAATGAGAGAGATTCCAGAGGATGTAAAAATGCAGATAGAAAGGCTTGTTAAGGAGATAAACTATCATAACTACCGTTACTATGTTCTTGATAGTCCTGTTATATCAGATGAAGAGTATGACCAGATGCTAAGAAGGCTTAAGGAGCTTGAAGAAAAATGGGGATATATTCTACCTGACTCACCCACTCAGAGAGTAGGGGCAGCACCGTCTGAAAAGTTTGAAAAACTTAAACACCGTGAACCTATGCTTTCACTTGATAATGCCTTTTCAATTGAGGAGTTAAGAGAGTTTGATTCAAGAGTAAAAAGGCTTCTTGGAAGCAATGAGCCTGTTGAATACACAGTAGAGCCAAAATATGATGGACTGGCAGTAGAGCTTTCCTATAAAAATGGATTTTTATATAAAGCATCAACCAGGGGAGATGGCTATGTTGGTGAGGATATAACACAGAACATTAAGACAATAAAGTCAATTCCACTTAAAATTGAAGGAGTGCAGTGTCCAGAAGAGATTGATATTCGTGGCGAAGTTTATATGAACATTGATGAATTTGAGAGAATAAATAGAGAAAGGGAGGAAAAAGGAGAGCCAGTTTTTGCCAATCCAAGAAACGCAGCTTCTGGTTCAGTGCGGCAACTGGATCCCTCAATCACAGCGAGTAGAAGACTTCATATGGCATGTTATGGTGTAGGATACTATGAAGGTATAGAATTTAAAACTCAGGCTGAGTTTATTGAATGGCTAAAAAAAGCAAGATTTCCTGTTCCTGCCTATGTAAAGGTAGCAAAAGGAATTGATGAAGTCATAGAGGCAATCAAAGAAATTGAGCAGTTGAGAGCAACATATCCTTTTGAAACAGACGGAGCTGTTGTTAAGGTTAATAGTTTTGAACTTCAAAGACGGCTTGGTGCAAAAACCCGTGAACCAAGATGGGCAATTGCTTATAAATATCCTGCTCATCAGGGAATTACAAAACTGAAAGATATTATTGCAAGTGTTGGAAGGACTGGTGTTATAACACCAGTTGCAATCCTTGAACCTGTTAGAATTGGTGGAGTTACAGTTTCAAGATCAACACTTCATAACTGGGATGAAGTAAAAAGAAAGGATATAAGAATCGGAGATTATGTAATTGTGGAAAGGGCTGGAGAAGTAATTCCTCATATAATTGGTGTTGTTGTTGATAGAAGAACAGGTAAGGAGCACCTACCTCAGATTCCTGAGCACTGTCCAGTATGTGGTTCAAAAACTGTGAGAGAACCAGGGGAAGTTGCTTTAAAATGCATTAACTTTAACTGTCCTGCGCAGGTAGAAGAACGGATCAAACATTTTGCCTCCCGTAGAGCAATGAATATAGAAGGCTTGGGAGATAAAACAGTTGAGCTTCTTCATGATAGAGGTTTTATAAAAAGTTTTGTTGATTTATATAAACTCAGACAGGAAGACATTAAAAGACTTCCAGGTTTTGCAGAGCTTTCATCAAAAAAGCTTATTGAGGCAGTTGAACGGAGCAAAAAGACAACTCTGGCAAGATTTCTTTATGCGCTTGGAATAAGTCAGGTTGGTGAGTATGCAGCTAAACTTCTTGCCCAGAATTTTAAAAGACTTGAAGACATTTATTCTGTTAAAATGGAACAACTCATTGAGATTCCTCAGATAGGAGAAAAAACAGCAAGAGCAATTGAACAGTTTTTCAATAATGAAGAAAATCTTAAAGCAATAGAAGAACTTAAAAGGTTAGGCTTAACCATAGAAAATCCAGATTATCAGGAAAAAGAAAAACCATTACCACTTAAAGGACTTACCTTTGTTATCACAGGCAGTCTTCCAAAGCCAAGATATGAAGTTCAGGATATGATTGAAAAAGCAGGAGGGAAAGTCTCATCTTCTGTATCAAAAAATACTGACTATGTTGTGGTAGGTGAAGAGCCAGGAAGTAAACTTGCGAAAGCAAAGCAGTTAGGAGTAAAAACTATATCTTATGAAGAATTGCTGAAGATGCTCAGGTGATTTATTTTGCAGCTAAGCCAAATATTGCTATGAGAATGCTTATAAAGGTAAATCCTATCCCCATAAACCACTGCATAAATGTTAATCTCTTTTCCATAGCATCAAATCTTGCATTCATCTCTCTCTGCAATGCTTCAAATCTTTTTTCCGTGGCATCAAATCTTGCATTCATCTCTCTCTGCAATGCTTCAAATCTTTTTTCCGTGGCATCAAATCTTGCATTTTCTATTTCCTTAAGAGCTTTTAGCTCTTCTTCAACCCTGATGACTCTTTCAATAATAGAGAGTTCCTTTGCTCTTTGCTCGTTTTGACGAACAAAATCAGCTATTAACTCTTTTACAAGAGCTTCTACTTGCTGTTTTGATAGAAATTCTGTCTCTAACTCAGGCATAAAAAATTATAACTTATTTTCCTTTTTAACTGGAATAGCTTCTTCAATTAATAGAATTGGAATATCTTCTTTTACTGGATAGTAGACAGAACAGTTTTTACAAACGAGCCTTTCTTTATCCTCTTCATAAACAAGATCACCCTTACATTTTGGACAGACTATTATTTCAAGTAATTCTTTATCAATAGCCATCCAGTAACCTCCTTAATCTTTTCAGAGTTTTTTCCTTTCCAACAATTTCCAGAACTTCATATATTCCAGGGCTTACAGTATTGCCTGTTATGGCTACTCTAACAGGCTGTGCAACCTGACCAAGTTTCAATCCTTTTTCGTTAACAATATCCATAAATATTTTTTCTATTTTATCCTGTGTAAAATCTTGTAGTTGAGTAAGTTTTTCCATAACTTCTTTAAGTATTGGAATGGTTTCAGAATTTATGTATTTTTCTTTTGCTTTTAGATCAATTTCAACATACTCAAGGAAATAGTATCTCATTGCATGGGCAAGTTCTTTAAGGGTTCTGCATCTTTCTTTAAGGGATCTTATAGCTTTGCATACCCATTTTAAATCAACGGTTTCATCTTGTTTTATATAGCCTTCTTTAATTAAAAACGGCTTAACAAGTTCAAAAAGTTTTTCTTCTGAAGTTAATTTTATGTATTCACTGTTTAACCAGAGAAGTTTTTCTGAATCAAAAACAGCATTTGCCTTTCCCACCTGCTCTAAATTAAAATAGTTTATCAATTCCTCCTTTGTAAAAATTTCCTGATCTCCATGAGACCATCCAAGACGGGCAAGAAAGTTTACAACTGCATCTGCAAGATATCCTTCATCTCTGTAAGCAAGTACACTTGTTGCACCATGTCTCTTGCTTAAACGAGACCTGTCTTTCCCGAGAATCATGGGGATATGGGCAAACTCTGGTGGATTCATTCCAAGGGCATTATAAATATGAATCTGCTTGGGCGTGTTATTAAGATGATCCTCTCCTCTTATTACATGAGTTATTCTCATTTCATAGTCATCAACAACAACGCAGAAGTTGTATGTTGGAGTTCCATCACTTCTAAGTATTACAAGGTCTTCAAGTTCGCTGTTTTTGAATATAACAGGACCTTTTACAAGATCCTTAACTACTGTTTCACCTTCAAGAGGCATTTTAAACCTTATTGCAAAGGGTTTATCAAAAACCTCTTTTAGGTCTCTACAGCGTCGGTCATATCTTGGTGGTTTTCCCTCTTTCATTGCCTTCTGTCTTCTTTCTTCCAACTCCTCTGGAGTGCAGTAGCAACGATAGGCTTTTCTCTCTTCAAGAAGTTTATGGGCATAAGCTCTGTAAATTTCCATTCTATCAGTCTGTCTGAAAGGACCTTCATCCCAATTGAGTCCCAACCATTTCAATGCTTCTATAATTGATTCAATATACTCTTCTGTAGAACGAGATCTGTCTGTGTCCTCAATTCTTAAAATAAATTTTCCATTATGATGCCTTGCAAAAAGCCAGTTAAAAAGAGCGGTTCTTGCTCCTCCAATATGTAAATGTCCAGTAGGACTTGGTGCAAATCTGACTCTTACCACTGTTCCTCCTTTATTAAAGCTGATCAATAAATTAGTATACACTTTAGCATGATTTTTATGCTATGCTATAGTAGCATTATGCCAACAAAACCTTTAACAGAAAGAATACCGCTTGGTGCTTTTCTTCTGAGAAAAGGTAAAATTTCTGAGAAACAGCTAATTGATGCTCAGGCACTTCAAAAAATTGAAGGTATAAAAATCGGTGCTGCGCTGGTAAAGTTAGGGTATATAACAGAAGATGAGCTTGTGCAGTCTATGAGCGAACTCTATGGATTTCCAGTATTTAAAATGGATTCTCATAAAGTTGATCCTTTGGTAGTTAAACTTCTTCCAGAAGATGTAATAAAAAAGTATAAGATGTTGCCAATTTATAGAGAAGGAAATATTGTAAAGGTTCTTACAACTGATCCTGCCAATGAAATAGCACTGGAACAACTGAAGTTTTTTTTAAGTGGATTTAGAATAATTTTTTACATAGGAAAAGATTCAGATTTTAAAACTCTGATAGATCAATTTTTTGGAGAAGAAGAATCAGATATTTATGCTTCCCAGAATATTCATGAACTTGTTGAAATAGTTGCTCAGGAGCCTTCTTTAGTAGAGACTCAGGAGGAAATTCGTCCGGAAGCAGAAGGACCTTTAGTAAGAGTTGTTAATCAGATAATTTTGAATGCAATTTCAAAAAGAGCAAGTGATATTCACATAGAGCCTTTTGAAGACAACATATATGTAAGATACAGAATAGATGGTGTACTTCATGATGTTTTAACTTTACCAGCAAAATTAAAAAGTAATCTTATTACAAGAATAAAAATTATGTCAAATCTGGATATATCCGAAAAAAGGCTTCCACAGGATGGAAGAATAAAGATGAAAATCAGCAAAAGAGAGGTTGATTTCAGGGTTTCAACACTTCCATCAATATTCGGAGAAAAGATTGTTTTAAGAATTCTTGAAAAAGGCTCTCTTCAGCTTGACCTTACCCGTCTTGGCTTTGAAGAAGAATCTCTTGAATTTTTTCTTGAGGCTCTCAGAAAGCCCTATGGAATGATACTTGTCACAGGTCCTACAGGTTCTGGAAAAACCACTACACTATATTCAGCTTTAATGAAGCTAAACAGACCAGAGGTAAATATTATGACTGTTGAGGATCCTGTTGAATACACTCTTCCAAGGATCACACAGGTTCAGGTTCAGGAAGAAATAGGAAGGACATTTGCTCAGGTATTGAGGTCTTTTTTAAGACAGGATCCTGATATAATCATGGTTGGTGAGATAAGAGATTTTGAAACTGCAGAGATTGCTGTAAAAGCAGCTTTGACAGGACATCTTGTTCTGAGCACACTTCATACAAACGATGCACCAAGTACAATTACAAGATTAGTCAACATGGGGATAGAGCCTTTTTTAATTTCCTCTTCAGTGATTTTAATTGTAGCCCAGAGGCTTGTAAGAAAACTATGTGAGAACTGTAAAAAAGAACAGAAGTACTCAAAAGATGCTTTATTGAAACTTGGATTTCCTAAGGACAGGCTTGATGGACTAAAAATATATGAAGCAAAGGGATGTAATGAGTGCAATAAAACAGGATATCGTGGAAGAATAGCAGTCTATGAGGTGATGCCTATAAGAGAAGAGATTAGAGAATTGATTCTTACAGGTGCTTCTGCCAGTGAAATTAAGAAGGAAGCTATGAAACTGGGTATGCTTACTTTGAGACAATCGGGAATAAGAAAAATAATGGCAGGAACAACGAGCATAGAGGAAGTTTTAAGAGTTACTGTGGAGGATTGATGGACAAGCTTGAGGTTTTACTTAAAGCTGCTTCAAAGATAACAAGAGAGAAGAGACTGAATAATCTTATTGAGATTCTTTCTAATCTTGCCAAAGATATAATTGAAGTTGACCGTTGCAGCCTCTTTATCATAGATGAACCAAAAAAGGAGCTTTATACCATATTTGCCCATGGAGTAAAGGAAATCAGAATTCCATTGAGTTCAGGGATTGCAGGGCATGTGGTAAAAACAGGCAAAACTTATGTGACAGAGAATGCTTACAAAAGCAAATTTTTTAATCCAGAGATTGACAGAGTCTCAGGATACACAACAAGAAACATTCTTGCTGTTCCAGTTTTTGATTCCAAGGGTAAGGTAATCGGTGTATATCAGGCAATAAACAAATCAGGAAAATTCAACAATACAGATATTAAGCTAATGAGGCTTATTGCAGAGTTTGCTGCAGCAGCAATAGAGACCAGGATGCTATACGAAAAAATAAAAGAACTGCATAAAAAAGCTCTTATAAAACTTTCAAAAGCAGCAGAATACAAAGACCCTGAGACTCCTCACCACTTTTTAAGAGTAGGAGTTATTTCCGGTTTAATTGCAGAAAAAATTGGAATAGATGAGGAAAAATGTGAATTACTAATATTAGCCTCCACAATGCATGACATCGGGAAAATTGGAATTCCAGACAGAATTCTTCAAAAATCTGGCAGGCTTGAGCCTGATGAGTGGGAAATAATGAAAAAACATCCAATAATTGGATATGAACTTCTTTATGATGAAGAAAGTGAACTACTTCAAATGGCAGCAATAATAGCTCTTGAACACCATGAAAGATGGGACGGGAAGGGTTATCCCTTTGGTAAAAAGGGAAAAGAAATATCTTTATGGGCAAGAATCGTAAGTGTTGTTGACAACTTTGATACCCTTACAACAGATAAAGGTGATAGAGAATCATGGAGCATTGATAAGGCAGTTAATTATATGGAAGTTATGAAAGGAAAAGCCTTTGATCCAGAGATTGTTGATGTTTTCTTTAAAAATATTGAGAAAATAATTGAAATAAAAGAAAAATATAAGGATTAATGAAAAAAGAAATTTTTTCAGAACATCTAAAGACACTTCTTGAGTTTTCAGCCATAATTAATTCATCCCTTGAGATTGAAGAAATAAGAAAAAGAGCCTGTGAAGCAATAATGAGTCTTGTTAATTGTGATGCAGCAAGTCTTTTGCTTTTTGATAGAGAATCGGAAGAGCTTTATTTTGATGTTGCTCTGGGAGAAAAGGCACACAAAGTAAAAACAATAAGACTTAAACTGGGACAGGGTATTGCTGGATGGGTTGCTGAGAAAAAACAGGCAGTCATTATAAATGATGTTCAGAATGATCCAAGATTTTTCAAAGGAGGCGATGAAAAATCAGGATTCATTACAAAAACAATGCTCTGTTTACCTGTAATGATTAAAGACAGGCTTTTGGGAGTGATTCAGGCAATAAATAAAAGAGACGGGTTTTTCAATGAGTATGATATGGAGTTACTCAATGCACTAAGCAGTCAGGTTGCAGTGGCAATAGAAAATGCAAGACTTTATGAAGAGCTTAAACAGACCTTTTATGAGATTGTTTTTGCCCTTGCAGATACAATTGAAAAAAGAGATCCCTATACAGCAGGTCATACAAAAAGGGTTATGGATTATTCTGTTGCAACAGGAGTTGAGATGGGACTTGGTAAAGAAGAGCTTGAAAAACTTAAACTTGCAGCAATACTTCATGATATAGGCAAGATTGGTATAAGAGACGCGATTTTACTTAAGACTGAAAGATTAACAGATGAAGAGTATAGAATAATTCAGAATCATGTAATTTATGGAGCAGAAATACTTCAACATGTAAAACAGCTTAAAGATATTATTCCAGGAGTAAAATATCATCATGAAAAATTTGATGGTAGAGGATATCCTGAAGGACTTAAACAACAGGAGATTCCCCTAATTGCAAGAATTATTGCAGTGGCTGATGCATTTGATGCAATGACAACAGACAGACCATACAGAAAAGGGTTAAGTGTGGAAACTGCAATAGAAGAATTGAAAAATAAGGCTAAAACTCAATTTGATCCAGCTGTAGTTGAAGCATTTTTGAAAGCACTAAATAAAGTGAGGTGAGCTTTGAGAATAAAAGTACTTGGAGCTTCTGGCTCAGATCTGCCAGGCTATCATCTTTCATCTTTTCTTTTAAACAATAAAATACTTTTTGATGCAGGAGGAATTACAGGTTCTTTAAATTTCAAAAGCCAGCAGAAAATAGAACATATATTCATAACCCATGCTCATCTTGATCATATAAGAGACATTCCCTTTCTGGCTGATAATTTAATCGTAAGTGGTAGTGCAAAAAGCATAAAAATTTATTCCATAAAAGAAGTTCTTGATGACATAAAAAAACATCTGCTCAATCACAGACTATGGCCAGATTTCACAGTTATTCCAAATGTTCAGAACTCCATTTTAAGACTTAATATAATCAAAGAAGAAAGCCCAATTTTAATAGATGGATATAAAATAACTGCTTACAGAATGAGTCATACAGTGCCATCAGTTGGCTATCTTGTTGAAAAAGATGGTAAAGCTTTTTTTTATACAGGAGATACAGGACCTGCAAAGACTTCGTGGAAAAAGCTTTCAGATAAAAAATTAAATGCATTAATCATTGAAGTTTCTTTTCCAGATAAAATGAAAGAGCTTGCAATAAAAACAGGGCATTTAACTGCAGAGCTTGTTTTTGAAGATTTAAAGATTTTCCATCATAAACCTGAAAGAATTTTCATAACCCATATAAAACCCTTTTACAGAAAGCAGATTGAAGAAGAACTAAAAAAGTGCTCTGATTACAAAATAAAGATTCTTCAAGGAGGAGAAATAATAAAGATTTAATGAAGATTAAAAATAAAGAACTCATAGCAACTTTATTTATTGCTGTCGTTTTTCTGCTTCTTTTTTATATAAAACCCCAACCACTTGAAGTCATTGATATGAAAATATATGATTTATTTTTCCATGTTCGTGGCAAAGAAAATCCTCCGAAAAGCATAGTTATTGCTGCAATAGATGAGGCTTCCCTTGAAAAAATGGGAAGATGGCCCTGGAGTAGAGATAAAATAGCAAAGCTCATAGATAAAATCTCAGAGTATGAAGCTACAGTTATTGCTATAGACATCATATTCAGTGAGTCTGAAAAAAATGATCCTGTCCTGGCTGAAAGCATATCCAGAGCAGGTAATGTCATTTTACCTGTTGTTTTCTTTTTTGATGTAGAAGATGTACCGAAAGAAACTGAAATAACCCCAGAGGCACCCCAAAAACTCGTAGAGTTTTTGGGGACCCGTTCAGCTTTTTCTATTTTAAATCCTGAAAGATTTTTCAGATATCAGCCTGTTTCATCAAAAAGTGTTCTTGTTCCTGAAAGTATTCTTGCCCGTCAAGCAGCAGGATTTGGGCATATAAACATGTTTCCTGATCCTGACGGCACAATAAGATGGGAAGTTTTATTTATTAACTACTATGGATATATGATACCAGCCCTTGCTCTTAAAACAGCAGCAATGTATCTTGGTATTCCACAGGAAAAGCAGCTAATTGATGCAACAAAGGGAGTTTATCTGGGCAAAAGATATATACCTACTGATCCATGGGGAAGAATTTTGATCCCTTACTATGGAGGCAATGGAACTTTTAGACATATCTCAATTGTTGACATACTTGAAAACAAAGTTAAAAAAGAGGACCTTGAAGGAAGGATTGTTCTCATTGGTGCCACTGCTGTTGGAATATATGATTTAAGGGTGACTCCAATGAGTTCAGCTTTGCCCGGGGTGGAAAAACATGCAAATGTAATTGCTTCACTTATAGAGGGCAAAAGCATTCTTCCTGTTTCCAGTTATGTTGTTATTTTATTGATTTTAGTTTCACTATTTTCAGCAATATTTCTCTATCAAAGACTAAAAGCAGGATACTGTTTGATTGTTTTACTAAGTTTGCTGTCTGGAGTTTTTATTGTATCTTTTTATTTATTTACTAAAAATACGTGGCTTTCTGTTATCTATGTTTCAGGAAGTTTATTTGCTCATTTTCTTACAACAATTACAATGAGGTATGCATATTCAGAAAAAGAAGCGAGAAGAATAAAAAAGATATTCTCAAGCTATGTGACAGAAAAAGTTGTCAATGAACTTATTAAAAATCCATCAATGGCAAAACTTGGTGGAGAAAGAAGAGAAGTTACTGTATTGTTCTCTGACATCAGAGGATTTACAACTTTATCTGAAAAACTTCCTCCTGAAAAGGTTGTTGAACTGCTTAATGAATATTTTGCTCATATGGCTGAGATTATTTTTAAATGGGAGGGCACACTTGATAAGTTCATGGGTGATGCTATAATGGTTTTCTGGGGAGCACCATTGCCACAGAATGATCATGAGGAAAGAGCACTGCAGTGTGCCATAGAAATGATAAAAAAATTACAGAGTTTATGTAAAAAATGGGATGAAAAAGGAAAACCTCAATTAAAAATCGGCATTGGAATAAATACTGGAGAAGTTCTGGTTGGCAACATTGGCGCAGAAGGTAAAAAGATGGACTATACTGTAATTGGTGATAGTGTAAATCTGGCATCCAGGCTTGAAGGTTTAAATAAGGAGTTTAACTCTGAAATAATCATATCTGAATTTACATTTAAAAAATTGAAGGAAAAAATTGCTGCTGGTTTTTTTGGTACAGTTGATGTAGAAGAACTGGGAGAGATTTCAGTAAAGGGAAAAGAAAAACTTGTTAAAATTTATAAAGTTTCTGTTAAGTAGTCAAGATCTTCTCTACATATAAAAAAGGGTGAGGAGCACCTCACGGGTCCCCAAAAACTCTACGAGTTTTTGGGGTGCCCTCACCCTTAAGAATTATTTTCTTCCTATGACCAATTCCTCTACTACAGATGGATCTGCAAGAGTTGAGGTATCTCCAAGCTCTTCAATAGCACCAGAAGCTATTTTTCTTAAAATTCTTCTCATTATCTTACCACTTCTTGTTTTTGGAAGTCCTCCTGCAAACTGGATTTTATCTGGTGTAGCTATAGGACCTATCATCTGTCTAATATGAGAAATCAATAATTTTTCCAGATCCTTTGAAGGCTCATATCCTTCTTTTAAAACCACATAAACATAAATACCTTCACCTTTTATCTCATGAGGAAAACCAACGACTGCTGCCTCTGCAACTGCGGGATGGGCAACTAAGGCAGACTCAACTTCAGCAGTTCCAATTCTATGTCCAGAGACATTTATAACATCATCAATTCTTCCCATGAGCCAATAATCTCCATCTTCATCTACTCTTGCACCATCTCCTGTAAAGTATTTCCCAGGGAAGCGAGAGAAATAAACTTCTTTTATTCTTTTGTTTTCAGGGTCTCCCCATGTGCCTCTCAGCATTCCTGGCCATGGTTTTTCAATTACAAGATATCCACCTTCATTAACTCCTGCAGGAGAACCGTCTTCTTTGAGCACTCTTGGAACAACTCCAAAGAAAGGTCTTGTTGCAGAACCTGGTTTGAGTGTCATTGCTCCTGGCAAAGGTGTAATCATAAATCCACCTGTCTCTGTCTGCCACCATGTATCAACTATTGGACAGCGCTCTTTACCAACATGTTTGTAATACCAAATCCATGCCTCAGGATTAATTGGCTCACCAACTGTACCAAGAATTCTTAAACTTGAAAGGTCATATTTGTAGGGCCATTGCTCTCCCTCTCTCATTAAAGCCCTGATCGCTGTAGGTGCTGTATAAAATATATTAACTCTGTGTTTTTCTACTATTTCCCAGAATCTTCCTGGATTTGGATAAGTTGGTACTCCTTCAAACATGAGTGATGTAGCTCCTGCACTCAGTGGACCGTAAACTATATAGCTGTGTCCTGTTACCCAGCCAATATCTGCTGTGCAGAAAAATGTTTCTTCAGGTTTATAGTCAAATACCCATTTAAATGTCACATTTACATAAACCATGTATCCGCCTGTTGTATGAAGCACTCCCTTTGGTTTTCCTGTTGAACCTGATGTGTAAAGTATAAAGAGCGGGTCTTCAGCATCCATTACTTCTGGTTCACAATAATTAGTTATTTCAGGATCATTAATGAGGTCATGCCACCAGAAGTCTCTGTTGGGATCCATATCAACAAAATTGGGTGTTCTCTTCACAACAACTACTTTTTCTATTGATGGAGTTCCTTCCAGAGCCTGATCAGCATTTGCCTTAAGAGGCACAATTCTTCCTCCTCTTAATCCCTGATTCGCAGTAATAAGAAGTTTTGCTCCGCAGTCATTTATTCTGTCTCTCAGGGATTGTGCTGAAAATCCGGCAAATACAACGCTATGAATTGCTCCAATTCTTGCACAGGCAAGCATTGTAATTGGAAGCTCAGGTATCATGGGAAGATAAACAGCCACTCTATCACCCTTTCTCACTCCCAATTTTTTCAAAACATTGGCAAATCTATTGACTTCTCTGTAAAGTTGCCAGTAAGTATAAGTTTTAACTTCACCATCATCAGCTTCCCAGATGATCGCTGCTTTGTTTCTCAAAGAATCAAGATTACGATCAAGGCAGTTATAAGAAGCATTGAGTTTTCCATTTATAAACCACTTAATATATGGCTTATCAAAGTCATAATCTAATACTTTGTCCCATTTTTTATACCATGTAATATTCTGCTCTGCAATTTCAGCCCAGAATCCCTCAGGATCTTCCAATGACCTCTTATACATTGCCTCATATTCGGCCATGCTTTTAATATAGGCTTTTTCTGAAATCTCCTTGGGTGGAGGGAAAGCCCTCTGTTCTTTTAGTAGTACATCAATTCCCTGTGTCATATCTTTACCTCCTTTTTTTCTATCAATTTTAACATTTATTCTGCTCCAACTCCAATATAAGATCTTATTTTTTCAGATTCAAACTTTGCTTCAGCTTCTTTTTCCTGTGTTAAAAGTGATACTATAATCCCCATAGCAAAAGAAGCAAAGAAAGAAACTATTCCAGGATTTTTCAATGGAAATATTGCCTGAGGATTTTTCAAAATATCCACCCATACAGTGGGACTCAGAATAATCAAAACTACACTCAAAACCAGGCCTGTATAAATGCTCCATACAGCTCCCTGAGTTGTAAACTTTCTCCAGAAAATAGACATAAGCAATGCTGGAAAGTTTGCAGAAGCAGCAACTGCAAATGCTAAACCTACCATGAAGGCTACATTCTGTCCTTTAAAAACTATACCAAGAACTATTGCAAGGATACCAAGACAGAGGGTTGCAATTTTAGCTGCTTTTACTTCCTGTTTTTCATCTGCCTTTCCTCTTCTAATAACTCCAACATAGATGTCATGGGATACTGCTGAAGCTCCAGCTAAGGTTAAACCTGCAACCACTGCAAGAATTGTTGCAAAGGCAACAGCAGCTAAAAATCCAAGAAATATTTCACCGCCAAGCGCTTCTGCTAAAAGTGGAGCTGCCATATTACCACCCTTGTCAATTTTCTTTATGATTTCCTGTCCTACCAAGGCTGCAGCTCCAAAACCGATTGTAAATGTAAGAATATAGAAATAACCAATAAATCCTGTTGCGTAGAATACTGACTTTCTTGCTTCCTTGGCATCTGGAACAGTGTAAAATCTCATAAGTATGTGGGGAAGCCCTGCAGTTCCAAACATTAAGGCAATTCCAAGAGATATAGCATCAAGAGGATTTGTTATCAAACCACCAGGTTGAACAAATTTTTCACCATACTGTGTAGTAACAGTTGAAAAGAGGTCCACATAGTTGAAGCCAAACTTATAAAGGGTTAGTAAAACCAGTAAAGTTGCACCGCCAAGAAGCAGGCATGCTTTTATAATCTGAACCCAGGTGGTTGCAAGCATTCCACCAAAAAGAACATAGGCTATCATCAGGCATCCTACAATTATTATAGCAACTTCATAAGGCAGTCCGAACATAAGTTTTATTAATGAACCTGCTCCAACCATCTGTGCAATAAGATAGAATAGCACAGTTATTAAAGCTCCTGTGGCTGCTGCTGTTCTGATTGGTCTTTGTTTAAGCCTGTAAGCCACAACATCTGCAAAAGTGTATTTGCCAAGATTTCTTAATGGTTCGGCAATGAGAAACATAACAATAGGCCATCCAACAAGCCAGCCTACTGCATAAATTAAGCCATCGTATCCTTTAAGAGAAACCAATCCAGCAATTCCTAAAAAGGATGCTGCAGACATATAATCACCAGCCAGAGCAAGCCCATTCTGTAGTCCTGTAATGCTTCTTCCAGCAGCATAAAACTCTGTTGTCGTTCTTGTTCTTTTAGCTGCCCAGTAGGTAATATAAAGAGTTATTAATACAAACAAAAGAAAGAAAAATATACCGGTTAAAGTTGGCTGTCCTAAAACTGTTTGCATTATACACCTCCTATTTTTTCTTTAATCTCCGTTACTTTTTGGTCATACTTCTTGTTTGACCATGCCACATAAATTCCTGTAAAAATCCATGAGACAATTATCACACCTATACCAATCGGAATTCCTACAGTAACAGGTCCGTAGATTTTCTGACTGAGAAATTCTTTGTTGTAAGCTATAAGCAGAATAAAGCCAAAGTAAACCACCAGTTCAGCCAGAGTAAGCATTAGGGAAATGGCATTCTTACTTCTTACAAGACTTTTGAATTCAGAAGAACTTAAAATTTTTTCCTTCATCTTAAAACCTCCTTCTTAAAATTGAAATGTCTGTTTTTTTTCAACTCCCATATATCCGGATATATTGGGATTCCCTATGTCCATAAGTTCCTGGGTAGTATAAATCTTGATATCTCCAAGTAATGGTATTAGCTTTTGAAAAACCTGAGCAGTGATAAAAGCATCAGCCAGTGCATCATGCAACTCTTTTGGTTCAATTCCAAGTGATAAAGCTACATCTTTTAATGAATTATTATTTATAAAGTTTTCGGGTAATAACCCTTTGTGAATAAGCCATCTATAAATAACAAATGTATCTATTGCCATTGGTTCATAGGTCTGCCTAAGATATCTGTGAATTGCTTTTTTAAGAAATGCTATATCAATTGATACACAATGCCCTACAATTACTGAATTCTTTACAAAAGAAAGATACTCTCTTAGCACTGGAGTTATTTCAGGACATGCTTCCAGTTCTGCTGGTGTAATCTCGTGAACCATTATGCTGTCTTTTTTTACAAACTTGTCTGGTTTTATTGTTCTGTAAAATATTTCACCCATTCTTATTGATTTACCTTTCATTTTTATGCCTCCGATAGCAATAATCGTGTCCCTTAATTCGTTTAGTCCTGTAAGTTCAGTATCCACAACCGCAAACTCTGTTTCAGCAATTGATATTCCTTTATATTCAGGAATTTTTTTCTTTTTTCTAAATATTGAAAGCATTTCAAATAATCATAAGCTTATATCTTTCAATCAAAATATCCTGTAACTTTGATATAAGATGAAATGTATCCTTAAGCAATTTCTTTTCAAGATTGCTGAGAGTCTCTGGATCTATAAAGTTATCTGGCATTATTCCCTGAATTACCTGTTCATACTGATGTTTTATTCTTAAAAGCATGAGAAACTCAAAGGCATAAATAATTTCTTCTGCATAATCTTTAACTACGCCATGCTTATTTTTAAGTGCTTCAATTCTCTCCAGGGTAGAGGTCTCTCTTATTCCTTTTTCAAGACTGAAAAGTCTCACAATATCCACAATTGGAGCAATTCCTTTTATTTTTATGTTAAGTTTGTCTTTATGTTCTCCGCTTTTTTCAACTACAAATGTTTTGAAAAATCCCAGAGGAGGCTTATTTTTTACAGCAAGATTTGCAAGATAACCTAAAAAGATTTTCTGATCTTTAACAGTGTTTAAAAGATAATCTCTCAGAGATTCTTCAAGAGAAAATTCTCCATAAATAGCTCTGAAATCAAAAAATATATTAGAAAGAGTTATTGATTCACCCTTTGGTGTATATATCCATTGAGAAAAGTATTTTTTCCATATTTTAAGAGGCTGACACCATTTTGGATTACTTGCCATAATATCTCCTGGACAGGCTGGAAAACCACATTTAAGAAGGCTATCTTTAATATAATGTGCAAATTCAAGAAAATACTTTCTTATTGATTCTTCTTGTCCTTCTGGAGGATCTGAATAAATTAAAGCATTGTCCTGATCAGTTTTAAATGTCTGCTCCTTTCTGCCTTCAGAACCAAAAACTATCCAGCAATAAGGCACGGGTGGAGGACCGAATTCTCTTTCAGCAAACTGCGCTATTTTTCTAACTATTCTATCATTTATTTCAGTGATAATCCTGGTAATATTACTTGCTTTTGCACCCTGCTGAAGTAAATTACCTACAAGATTGGTTATCTGTTTTGACGTACTAATAATTCCTTCAATACTCTGTTGCATTTCAATATCTCTTACAATTGTTACTGGAGAAAAACCCTGAAGCATCATAATGTCATGATTTGTAATTATTCCGCCAATCTGTCCATTTTTGATTACAAGAAGATGATGGATATTGTATTTAAGCATTCTTACAATTGCTTCAAAACAGTAGTCCTTTGCATCTACGTTAATTATTGGAAAGCTCATTATATTTTTCACAGGTTCATTAACATCTCTTGCAGCTGCAACTACCTTTCTTCTAAGGTCTTTATCTGTTATTATTCCTACTGGAATTCCTTCGGAATTCATTATAACAAGAGAGCTTATTCCATTCTCACACATTATTCTTGCAGCTTCTCTCAAAGGAGTATGCTCAGGCACAGAAATTACATTTTTTGATGCTATTTCTTCTACAGTGGTGGTGAAAAGGATTTTATCAACTGTAGCTGTAAGGGTTTTCTTTGAAGTTTCTTCAGCATATTTTTTATCAAGATATATGTTCATGAAGGATTTTAAATAAAAATCTCTTACCTCAGGATATTTATTCATAAGATTAAGGATTGTATTTTTTGGAATTAAATAACAGATTGTGTCCTCTATTGCAACAACATTCGCACGGGATTTATCTCCACTTATTAAAGATACAAATCAGAAAGAATTACCCTCACTTCTGAAATCAATTGTTATTTCTTCTGTATCAACTTTTCTGTAAACTTTTATCCCGCCTTTTTTTATAATATAAAGGAATTCACTTGGCGAACCATCCTGAATGAGTATATGAGTTCCTTTAGGATAATACTCCATTGAAGTTTTAACAGCTATGGAATTTAGCACTTCTGTATCTAAAAACTCAAAAGGTGGTACAGTTTTTAGAAACTCTATTGTGTCTTCTATTATTTTCACCATACTTTAATGTTTAGCAAAAGAAATGCCAGATAAAAAAATACTAAAATTCAATGAGTTATAAAAGGATGCGATTTTTAGTGTTACGAAAAGTAAAATGCTGATGTGTAGAAAAGTTACAACTTTAAGAAAAATATCTTAAATTGTATTTATCAAAAAGAAGCTTTTGAAATTCTTCAATCTTCTTAAAGGAATCCTTTAAAACTCCTCTTTCAGTTTTTGAAAGGCTGTGGGGAGCAATGTAGTTGTCTGGAGTTTTCCCTTCTCTTATTTTCTTAGCCTGCGATTTTAACCTGAGGCTCATTAAAAATCTATAGGATTCTTCTAAGTCTCTTGAAAATTCTTCTGTGAAGACTCCTTTAGTTTTTAATCTTCTTATTCTTTCAAAGGTATTGGTCTCATTTACTTCGTTATCAAGAGCTAAAACTCTTATCCCTTGGACTATTGGAAAAATTCCATATTTTTTTATATCAATTTCCCCTTTATGTTTTCCTGATTTTTCAACTAAAAAAGTTTTAAAAAAACTCAATGGAGGCTTGAACCTTACTGCTTCAGAGGCAAGAAAAGGAAGGAATGTTTTACTTATCTTTATTTTTTTCTTTATATAATCTCTTAATTCTTCCACAAGGGATTCAGAACCTGCAATACTTCTGAAATCAAAAAATATACTGATATTAAGAACATTTTCTGGTTTGGGATTTTCAATCCACTGGTTTATCTCTTTAAACCATTCTTCTTTGCTTTTTCTCCAGTAAGAATTATTTAGCATGACATTTCCAGGACAGGGTGGGAAGCCTATTTCAAGAAGTAGTTCAATATAAGTTTGGGAGAATTTTTCAAAATACTCTTCTTTTTTATTTTCATAAATTAAAGCATTGTCCTGATCAGTTTTGAGACTTTGTTCTTTTCTTCCTTCTGAGCCAATAACTATAACACTGTATGAAGCAGGTGCTGTGCCAAGAAGATTTTCTGTAATCTGTGCTGCTTTTCTCATAAAATGATCATTTAATTCTGCAATATACTTGCCAACATACTCTGGATCCATTCCACTTAAAACACCTTCAATAATGCTGTCCTGTATAAGTGAGTAAATATAGGCAAGCTCTTCCGCTGATTTTGCTTTATTAATCTCTTTTATGAGGAAAATTATATTCTTACTTTCATATGATATAACTGTTCTGTCATCAAGAACGCCTGAAATAGTGTCACCATTCTTTATTACAAGTTTTCTTATTCCATGCTTTGCCATTGTAAGAAGAGCATTAAAAAGTGGCTCTGATGAAGATACCTCTATTACAGGAAAAGTTGCTATATCTTTTGCTTTTATCTCCTGAGGATTTAAATCTTTTGCAAGAACTTTTTTTATTATATCTCTTTCTGTAATAATACCAACTGTATTGTCAGTTTTAACAAGACAGAAAGTTGAGTCTTTATCTGCCATTAATTTTATTACCTCTTGAAGCATTGTTTCTGAGTCAATAATCACAGGCTCTTTTAGTTTTATGTCCTTCACTCTGACATCAATAAGTCTTTCCATTTGAAAAGAAGTTTTTGTTTGAGGAACTCTGTGAACTCTTTTTGCAAGTTCCTTTGTAAAAAATTTTGCAAATTCATCGTATTTGGTCAAAAGATTAAGAAAAATATCTTTTGGCAGTTCTAATACAACTGTTCTGTCCTCTATAACTCTTGCTGTGGTAACAGGAGGAAGTTCTCCAAGTAGAGAAACATAACCAAAAATATCTCCTTCTTTCAGGTGATATACAAGTTGATTGTTTTTTTCAAGAAAAACTTCACCTTTGTGGATTATATAAAGAAATTTCAATATTTGATTGCCTTCTTTAAAAATTATATCTCCCTTCTGATATTCTCTTTTTAATAAAAATCTGGATAAATTTTTTATTTCTTCATCAGGAAGTTTGTTGAAGGGATAGGTATTTCTTAAAAATTGAATAAGTTCTGCCATAACATTAGTGATATTTTAAAATAAATGAAATTCCTTTGTAAATTTTTCAATTGAAATGCTTCAAGTCTATTTCTAAAAATTAGTATAATATAAAAAAATTTTCAGGAGGTGCATTATGGGATTTGAAAAATTTGTAGAAGCAGTGGAAATTAAAAATGGGAAAATTACAGTAAAAAATAAAGAATCAATTAAAAATTTAATGGATGAACTCATATTTGATGCAGTTTTTGAAGAAGTAGATGATTTAAGAACAAAAAAACTTTCAATAATTAAAGAAATCGCAAAAGAAATGGGAGCAATACCAGCTTCAATTCAGGGATTATATGAGGAAATGGGAAGAGAATTTCCGGGATTTACAGTTCCTGCAATTAACATCAGAGGATTAACATATGATGTAGCAAGAGCAATCTTTAGAAAGGCAAAGGAGAAAAATGTTGGTGCTTTGATATTTGAGATTGCTCGTTCTGAAATAGGTTATACAAAACAGAGACCTCTTGAATACTCAGCCTGTGTTTTAGCTGCTGCTGTAAGAGAAGGCTTTATAGGTCCTGTTTTCCTTCAGGGAGATCACTTCCAGATAGTAAAAAGGCATTTTGAAAAAGACCCTGAAGCTGAAGTTAATTATGTAAAAGGCTTAATAAAAGAGGCAGTTGAAGCAGAGTTTTACAATATAGACATTGACACTTCCACTCTGGTTGACTTAAGCAAAGATTCAGTGTATGAACAACAAAGGCCAAACTTTGAATATACTGCTCAGCTTGCAGAATATGTCCGCAGTCTTCAACCTGAAGGTATTATTATATCAATAGGCGGAGAAATTGGTGAAATTGGCGGTAAAAATAGCACACCTGAAGAAGCAAGAGCTTATCTTGACGGATTTAAGGATGTTTACAAAGGAAACAAAGGACTAAGCAAACTGAGTGTGCAAACTGGAACAAAACATGGTGGAGTAGTGCTTCCTGATGGAAGCATTGCACAGGTAAAGATTGATTTTGAAACTTTAAGAGTTCTTTCCGAACTTGTAAGAAAAGAGTATGGACTAAGCGGATGTGTTCAGCATGGTGCAAGTACACTTCCAGAGGAGGCATTTGATAAATTCCCTGAAACAGGAACTTCAGAAATACATCTTGCAACAGGATTTCAGAATATAATCTATGATAGCAAAGCTTTGCCAGATGATTTCAGGAAAATGATTTATGAATTTCTTAAAAAACAGTTTGCCTCTGAATGGAAGGAGGGACAGACAGAGGAACAGTTTATTTATAGCACGCGTAAAAAAGGATTCGGTCCCTTTAAAAAAGAGTGGTGGAGCCTGCCAAAAGAGGTTAAAGAACCCATTATGAAAGAGCTTGAAGACAGATTTGAATTATTATTTAGCAAGCTAAAGGTTTTCAACACGAAAGATATTGTTAACAGGACTGTAAAAGTTGTCAAACTGCCTGTAAAGATATAGGAGGCATTTTATGGAAACAGTTGGAATTATTGTAGGTGGAGGACCTGCTCCTGGAATAAATGGAACAATAAGTGCTGCAACAATTGAAGCAGTAAATCAGGGTAAAAAAGTTGTGGGAATAAAAGGCGGATTTAAACCTCTTTTTGATGGTGATCTTTCCTGTGCTGTGCCTCTTACTGTTGATGATGTATCAAGAATACATACAAAGGGTGGCTCAATACTGAGGACATCCCGTGAACATGCAGAAAGAGTTAAAGAAAGATTTCCCATTTTAATGAAAACATTGAAAGCTCTTGGAATAAAATATCTTATTACAATTGGTGGAGATGGAACTCTTTTTATGGCAAACTGGATAGAAAGAGAAGCAAGGGGAGAGATAAATGTAGTTCATGTTCCAAAAACAATAGACAATGACCTTCCTCTTCCAGGAGGTGCTTCCACATTTGGATATGAGACAGCAAGGCACTGGGGAGTAGAGATTGTAAAAAACATTATGGAAGATGCAAGGGTTACAGCAAGATGGTATTTTCTCACAATAATGGGAAGATACACAGGACATCTTGCTCTGGGAGTGGGTAAAGCAGCAGGAGCAACACTTACAATAATTCCTGAAGAGTTTTTAGAGGAAAAAATTTCTTTCAAGAAAGTGGCTGATATTCTCACTGGAGCAATAATTAAAAGATTGAGCATGGGAAGAGACCACGGAGTTGCAATTCTTGCAGAAGGTTTATCTGAAAAATTTGATCCTGAAGAACTAAGTGAGTACGAACAGCTTGAGAAAGATGAAACAGGAAGAGTAAGACTCAGTGAGATTCAGCTTGGAAGAATTATGAAAAACTTTGTTAAAAAATCTCTTGAAGAGATGGGGATTAAGCTAACAATTGTTGATAAAAACATAGGTTATGAACTGAGATCAGCAGATCCTATTCCATATGACATAGAATACACAAGAAATCTTGGATATGGTGCGGTTCGCTATTTACTGAGAGGTGGCACAGGAGCTATGATAACCTTTGAAGAAGGACATCTAAGACCCATTCCCTTTGTTGAGCTTATGGATTATAAAACAGGTAAAGTTAAAATAAGAAAGGTTGATATTACATCAGAAAACTATGAAGTTGGAAGAAAATATATGATAAGGCTTGAAAAGGAAGACTTTGAAGGAGAGCGTCTCAAAGCCCTTGCCAGTGTGGTAAAAATGACAGAAGAGGAATTCAGGGGAAGATTTTATCATGTCACTTCATAAAAGGCAGATAAAGAACAAAAAAGAATTTATCCCGCTTGATTGGGAAAGAGCAGAAAAAATAAGAGAAGTTCTTCATTATCTTTATGAGATCAACAAGCTTGTTCCAATCATTGTAGAAGGCAAAAAGGATAAGAAAGCTTTAAGAGACATTGGCTTTGATGGTGAAATAATAACACTGCACAGTGGAAAATCCATATATGAGTTTACTGAAACCATAGCTCAAAAATTTGAAAAGATTGTTTTACTTATTGATTGGGATGAAAAAGGCGAAGAACTTTACTCCAAAGTAGGTGAGAATCTTCAGGGCATGTGGGAAGATTTTGCCTCTATCCGTGAAGTTTTAAAATTGCTATGTCAGAAAGAGATTACAGAAATAGAAGAAATTCCTTCACTTTTTAAGAGAATTGCAGGACATAGCCTTGATGTAAGACAGTGGGAAGAGTAGAGCTTGGTAAAGAAGGAGAGAGACTGGCAGTTGAGTATCTTTTAGCAAGAGGATATAAAATCCTTGAAAGAAATTTTCGCACCCAATTTGGCGAGATAGATATAATAGCAAAGCAGGGCAAATATATTGTTATCATAGAAGTTAAAAGAAGAATCTCGGAGAATTTTGGGAATCCTGAGATGGCAGTGAACTACAGGAAGCAGGAAAGGCTTAAAAAGTTGGCACTTTTTTATCTAAATAAACTGGGCAAAGAATATCCTGTAAGATTTGATGTTATAGCCATAAAAGACAATAAGATTGAGCATATAGAAAATGCTTTTTACTGAAATGTATTGATTTTTTTATTCTGAGTTTGATATTTTTAAACATGCCTGTATTAAGTTTACCAAAATCAGTAAGAGAACGACTCGGAGAAGATGCAGCAGAGGCATTTATTGAATTTTTAAAAGAGTTTGAAAAGGAAATAAAAGATGATCTTGCTACAAGGAAAGATATAAAAGAAGTGGAAGCAAGAATTAGGGAACTGGAAGCAAGAATTAGGGAAGTGGAAGCAAGAATCAAAGAAGTTGAGGCAAATATAGAAGTAAAGCTTGTTCAATTCAAGATAGAAATAATTAAATGGGTAGCAGGATTTTTAATTGCTCAAACTGCCATTCTTACAGGGATTTTTGCAGGCCTAATCAAGTTATTTTTCTGAAAATCAGTTTCACTGTTTTATTGCATAAAAAAGCTTCATTGATACAAATCCAAAAATTAAAGGTGTAATCCAGGGTGAAACAAAAGGTGGTAAAATTTTTGAATACCCTATAAACATAAAAAGCGAATATATAAGCCAGTAAACTATTGTTATAAGCAAACCTATTCCTACAGTTATTATTCCACTGCTTCCTCCTCTGGTTTTTGAAAAAAGAAAACTAAATTTTTCATGAGCACCAAGAGGTAAAGAAATACCAAGCACCATCATGAAAAATATTACAAAGTTGTACGAGAGTCTTCCACTAATATCAGTATCAATTTTGGTATTGCTCAGTCCTACCTTTTTAAGTTCTTTCCTTTTCTGAATAAGTTCTGATATTCCGAATTCCTCAATTTTTTTAATATCTTTAAATGTAGCAACAGATATTTTTAAATTAATCGGATAGTCTATTGTTTCAGATTTTTCAACTTTGCCTGACAGAAAATCATAAATCAGAGCATTTTTAAAAATCCAGTAGTTTTCCATTATTTCTGCCTCCTGAGCATCTATTCTTTTAGTTAAGATATTGTTTTTTATAATAAATGCTCTTACATTCTTTGCCTTTTTTTGCCCTGCTACATATTCTCCAATTTTTATAACAGTTCCATCTTTAGCTCTAAAAAAAATATCCTTTTGTGCAGAACTTTTTCCTTTCATGGTTAATTCTTCAACCATGATATTTAATTTTTTTGTGAATTCTGGTTGAATAAACTCTCCAAATATAAAGCCAAAAATAGCAATAACAATACCTAAAATTAAAAAAGGTTTTAAAATAGCTCTTAATCTTCCGCCAGAAACAGAAAGAATTAAGAACTCCCTGCTTCTTACGCCAATTGAAAATATAAAGAGAGAGGTTACAAGTGTAATAAAAGGTATAAGATAAAAAACATAACGAGGTATGCTATATAGACCGTATTGAATAAAAAAAGTAGCTGAAGGTTTATAGGGCATAAAATCATCTATTTTTTCAATAAGCCCAACAATTGATAGAACAACAGAGATTGAAAAAAGCAGAATTAAAAAAGTTTTTAAAAACTCTTTTATGTAGCTTTTACATACAATATTCATCTTTTAATCCTGAAATAAATAGCAAAAGCTAAAAATCCCATAACTAAAACAGGCATAAGAGAACCAATTTCTGGTGAGGTTTTCCCAGCCTTTGCAACATTTGCTCCATATATCATGAAAATATAATAAACTGCAAATATGGCAAGTCCTACTGTAATTCCTCCAATTCTACCACTTTTGCCGACAATAAGACATAGTGAAGGAGCTAAAAATACACTTATAATACATAAAATGGGTAAAGCCAATCTCTTGTAAAGTTCTAATTTATAATCTATGTTTTTTGACTTTTCAGTAACAATTTTGGAAATGAGCTCAATTAATGAAAGTTCACTGATTTTTTTTGCTATTGGGTCTATATTTGGAGAAAGCTTGAATATATACTCTTTAAAGATTACCTCATTTAAAGAAGAGCCTTTGTTAAAATAGGCTTTTCCCTCTAACAGGCTTAAATTTATGTTGTCTTTTTCCTTTTTAATCAGTCCTTCCTTTGCAATCACTATCTTTGTTTCATTTTTTCTCTCATCAAAAATTATCACTTCTTTTAAATGTAAATTGTCAGGCTTTTCCTTCACAAAAATTGTTATATCCTTAAATCCTTGATTAAAGACTCCTTCCTCCAATCCAAGAGGTGCTCTTTCTGCAAGAATACTTAAAATTTTTTCTCTTACAAGACTGACTCCTGATGGTGCAAGATAGAAGCTCATCAGAGTAGTAATAAAAAATGCTGCTATTCCGATGTATATAGCTGGTTTGAATGTCTTTTTATAGGGCATTCCGCTTACCATGTAGATTGTCATTTCATTATCTGCCTGAGTTCTTCCATAAGTAAGCAAAACACCAAGAAGCAAAGCCATAGGGATTGTGAAAATAAGCAACTGAGGCTGTAAAAGAATTATAAGTAGAACAAGATTTGGCAAATCTATTCCAACAGAGGCAAAGATTTTACTCAGTTTAAACAGTTTTTCAATGATTAAAATAGCATTCAAAAAGGCTATTGAAAGAACAATATTCTGAATAAGCTCTCTGGTTAAAGCTCTATAAATAACTTTCATTAAAAAATGCCTTTTTTAAGAATATCATGAATATGAATTAAGCCTTTAAGTGTGCCATCACTGGCAGGGACAACAAGGCTTGTTATAGAATATTTCTGCATTGTTGAAAGAGCTACTGCTGCGAGCTCTTCTTCATTTATAGTTTTTGGATTTCTGGTCATAATCTCAGAAGCCTTTAATTCAAATAGCTCTTTACCGTATTTCTGAACACCTCTTCGCACATCGCCATCAGTTATAATTCCAAGAATTTTTCTATGTTCATCAACTATTACAACAACGCCAAGTCTTTTTGATGATATCTCCAGAACAGCATCAAGCATTACAGTATCAGGATAAGCAACTGGAAGTTCTTCTGCTGTGTGCATTAAATCTTTAACTTTTGTTAGCATCTTCCTTCCAAGAGAGCCTCCAGGATGAAATACTGCAAAATCCTCTTTTTTAAATCCATTTCGCATTATTAACGCAACTGCAAGAGCATCTCCCATTGCCAGTGTTACTGTTGTTGATGCAGTGGGAATAAAACCGAATGGACAGGCTTCCTCTTTTACTGAGACATCCAGTGTCACATCAGCCTGTCTGGCAAGGGTTGATTGAGGATTTCCTGTAAGAGCAATAATTTTCACATTGAAATATTTAAGATAGGGAATAAGCCTTAAGAGTTCCTCTGTTTCACCACTGTTTGATATAGCAATAACAATATCATCTTCTGTAACCATGCCAAGATCACCGTGGCTTGCTTCAGCAGGATGCATGAAAAATGAAGGAGTTCCAGTGGAAGCAAGAGTGGCTGCTATTTTTCTTCCAACAAGCCCTGACTTGCCCATTCCTGTTACAACAACCCTTCCCTTTGAGTTGTGAATTATCTCAACAGCTTTGAGAAAATCTTCGTTAATTCTGTCCTTTAAATCTTCTAATGATTTTGCTTCAATGGAAAGAACATTCTTTGCTATCTCTATCAAATCTGTCATAAATTTTATTTTAAGTGAGTTGCCAGATTAAATTCAAATAATCAGGATTTATTCAAAATTAAGAACAGATCACCCTCTACAAGATCATCCATAATTTGATACTCAACTGTTAATGCCTTCACAATTTTTTCAAGCTCTTTTATGCTGAAGCAGGTTACATATATATCTTTAAGTTTTGTTTTTTCATTGAGGCATGTAAAAATGAGTCGCTCGGTTGTATGCTGGAAAAGAATTTTTAAACATCTTTGCATAACCTCCTTTACATTCTGCACTGCAAGATTAAATACACCAATTGCAATGGTTAAATCAAAAACCTCTGGTAATGGTTCATTTTCAATATCCATAACATGAAACTCAGCTTCAGGATAGCTTTTTCTTGCGAACTCTATAAGCGATGGATTTATATCTATGCCTACATATCGGCATTTGACTCCCCTTTCCCTTAAAAAGCCGTAAAAATCTCCTTTCCCACAGCCAAAATCAAGCAGTCTTTTGCCCTCAGGCTCAATTAGTTTAAGAACTGTTTCATATCGCAGTAACTGACCTGTACGTGTCCATCCTACTGATTCAGGAGAGTTTTTAAAATGAAGCAGTCTTTTCGTAAAAAAATCAATTACATATTCCTTTGCAAGCTCATCCATTCTGTTATGTTATACTAAAAAATGAAGATTATTCCAGCAATTGATCTCAAAGATGGAAAATGCGTGAGACTTCGTCAGGGCAAGTTTGATGAAGTAACAGTCTATTATGACAACCCAGAGGAAGCAGCATTAAGATGGCAGGATGAAGGAGCAGAAGTTCTTCATGTTGTTGACCTTGATGGAGCAAAAGAAGGTAGAATCAGTAATCTCAATACAATAAAAAAAATCAGAGAAGTTTTTCATGGTGAAATAGAGGTTGGTGGAGGAATAAGAAAAATAAAGGACATAGAACTGCTTTTAAGCACAGGAATTGACAGAGTAATTCTTGGAACAGTGGCAGCAGAGAATCCTGATTTTGTTAAAGATGTATGCAAACGATTTCCTCAGAAAATTATTGCAGGCATTGATGCAAAGGATGGGTATGTGGCAGTAAAGGGCTGGGTTGAAATTACAAAAATAAAAACTATTGAGCTTGCTTTGAGGATGCAGGATTCAGGAGTATGGGGAATAATTTATACTGACATATCAAGAGATGGAATGCTTACAGGTCCAAATATTGAGGCAATAAAAGCAGTTGTTGAGGCTCTCAACATTGCTGTAATTGCTTCAGGTGGAGTTTCATCAATGGAGGATATAAAAAAGCTTTCAGAGATAGAAAAACTCTGGGGAGTTATAACAGGCAAAGCAATCTATTCAGGTGCAATAAATTTAAAAGAGGCAATTGAGCTGGTAAATGCGATTAAGTGAAGAGATTTTAAAAGTCATTAAAACTCTTGCCATAAAGTATTTTGGAGAAAACTGCGAGGTTCGTATTTTTGGTTCAAGAACTGATGATACTCAGAAAGGCGGAGATATAGATATATACATAAGCACTGAGATGAAAGATGGAATAATTGAGGCAAAGGCTTCATTTCTCGCTGAACTTAAAATAAAGATTGGAGAACAAAAAATAGACATTATTGTTGAAAATATTAGTAAACCTGAAAAAAATTCAATCTATGAAATAGCAAGAACATGTGGTATAAAAATATAAACAAAAAAAGATTATGCTCTCTTATTTCCATATGTGAAACTCATTCTAAAAGGCTTAAGGCATCGTTAAGCTTTTTGAAAGAATTACTACCTCTTTCAGTAGATAAATACAAAGCACTCACAGAGCATGAGCTTGCATATATAGATCAGATGTCATATCGTTATGGAAAACTTCAGGAGACAATGGGAAAGTTACTGAGAACCCTGTTAATCACTCTTGAAGAAGATGTTAAGTCATCACCATTTATAGATGTTTTAAATACAGCGGAAAAAACAGGCATAATAGATAGTGCTCAGGAGTGGATAATGTTAAGAGAATTAAGAAACATACTGACTCATGAATACAGCGAGAAAGTAGATGATATTATTGAAGGTATAAACAAGCTTTATGAAATTTCCCATAGACTTTTAAAGATTTATGAAGAACTCTTAAATTATATAAATAATAAAAAAGTTCTGGAGTAAGTTATGCTTGCTAAAAGAATTATACCCTGTCTTGATGTGAAAGATGGAAGAGTTGTAAAGGGAGTGAACTTTCTCAATCTTAGAGACGCAGGAGATCCTGTGGAGAATGCCCTTTACTACGATGAAGAAGAGGCTGATGAGCTTGTATTTCTTGATGTAACAGCATCCCATGAAAAAAGAAAGATCATAATTGATGTTGTTGAAAGAACTGCTTCAGTTGTATTTATGCCTCTTACTGTTGGAGGAGGTATAAAAACCATTGATGATATAAGAGACCTTTTAAATGCAGGAGCTGATAAAGTTTCCATTAATACAACTGCTGTACATGACCCATACTTTATTCAGAAGGCATCAACACGCTTTGGCTCACAATGCATTGTGATTGCAATAGATGCAAAAAGAGTTGATAAAACATTTAATCCAAAAGCTTATCCACCAGAACAATGGTTTGATGATCCTGAACTTAAGGATGTGCTTTATAATGAAAACTCAAGGTTTGTTCTCTCCACTCATGGCGGAAGACTTATGCGTCCAATTGATGCTATTTTATGGGCAAAAAAAATGGAGGAATTCGGTGCTGGTGAGATTTTGCTTACAAGCATGGACAGAGATGGAACCCGTGAAGGCTATGACATAGAGCTTACAAGGGCAATTGCAGAGGCTGTTACAATACCAGTTATTGCCTCAGGAGGTGCAGGCACCTTAGAACATCTTTATGAAGCCTTTGCCTTTGGCAAAGCAGATGCAGCACTTGCTGCATCAATATTTCATTTCAGAGAGTATTCAATAAGAGAGACAAAGGAGTATTTAAAGGAGAAAGGAATTCCTGTGAGAATTAGTTGATTTTTTTCTAAACATTTTTTATACTTTTTTGATGCTAAAACAAATCTTTATAAATCTCCTTTTAGCATTACTCCTGATATTTATTCCCTTTTTGGCTTCTGCAGAGGACCTTCAAAAAGGAGTTGAGCAATACAGGCAGGAAAACTATGAAGAAGCTCTTGAGATATTAAGAGAAGTTTATAAAACAAAACCATCAACAATGGTAGCCTTTTATCTTGGACTCACATACAAGCAGACAGGAGATTACAGAAATGCAAAAGAATATCTTTATAAAGCCCTTACAGGTATACCAAGGATAAATGATGCCTATGTTGAGATTGCTGAGGTTTTATATTTTCTTGGAGAGCTTAAAGAGGCAATGCATTGGCTTAATGAGGCTGAAAAAGAGTTTGTTATGCCTTCAAAGGTAATGTTTCTCAAAGGAGTTATTCTTTCAAAGATGGGAAGGTTTGATGAAGCAAGAAAATCTTTTGAAAGAGCAAAATCAATTGATCCATCACTCACTCAGGCATCAGATTTACAGATAGCACTCACATATGCTTCTGAAAGAAAGATAAAAGAGGCAATTAAAAGCCTTGAAACTCTGATAAAGATTGAACCAAAAACAGATATAGCAGAGTTTGCATCTGATTATCTTACAGCTTTAAAAACAGCATTCAAGGAGTGGAGCATTACATTGAGCATGGCATATCAGTATGATGACAATGTTGTATCAAAACCAACAACTATAATTGGAGTTTCAGCAGTTGATGAGATTTCAGGGAAAAAAGACTCTGCAATAGTAAATACCTTGAGGCTTAGTTACAGACCTCTCACTGAAGGTGCATTATTTTTTACAGGAGACTTCAATATCTACACCAAAAACTACTTTTCCTCATACAAGTACGATACAACTTTAAGCACATTTACATTAACTCCTGGATTAAACATTAAAAATGGATTTATAACACTTCCTTTAAGTTACTCCCATATGTGGCTTAATGAAAGAGAGTATATGTCAGTTTTTTCAATTACTCCAACCCTGAGCATTCAGATTTTCCCAGGACATATAGCACAGATTTTTGCTGGATATGGTAAAAGGGAGATGCTTAAATACATAACAGGTTTTGATCCTGATGAAGACAGAGATGGAAGTCAGTATAGCATTGGAGCTGGATATTTTTATCCATTTAAGGAAAAGGGAGTTTTATATGCAAGATATGACTATACAGTGGATGATACTCAGGGAAAAAACTGGGACAGTAACTCTCACAGGGTATCTGCTGGTATAATTTATCCTTTTATTGAAAAACTGAGCATTCAGATTGCAGGAGACTGCACTTGGCAGAACTACAGAAACATAAATACATATTCAGGAAGAGGAGTTAGAGGATTTCCTGAGACAGCAGAGAAAAGAAAAGACAGAATTTATTCATTAACATCTGGAGTTATCTTTGACATTTCAAAGGCAGTGAGAGCAAACATTAACTACTACCACTTAAGAGCTGACTCAAACTTCCCTATTTATGATTATAAGAGAAACATTTATACATTTGAGTTAAGCTTTAGCTTTTAAGGAGGTTTAAAATGTGTAATATAAAAAAGCTGTTATTTATGGCAAAGCGAGGAATTTCTTTTTTCTTTTATTCATTCGTTGTATGCTTTTTATTTATTTCTGCAGCCTCAGCAGAAGAAGTCGGGAAAATAACAGCAATTCAGGGTAAGGTTGACATACTAAGGGCTGGCAAGCTTCCAGCAGTCTCTGCAAGAATAAATGATTCAGTTCATCTAAATGACGTAATAAGGACAAAGACAGACTCAAGAGCAGAGATAACATTCAGGGATGGAACTGTTGTAAAAATTGCACCCCGTAGCAGGATTGACATAAGTGAGTATTTTACAGATGGAGAAACTCTCAGGGTTACACTGAATGTTCCAAGAGGAAAAGTAGGAGCTGCTGTAGCAGAAAAAACTGTTGAAAAGATAAAGGCTTCATCAAAGGCAAACAGATTTGAGATAAAAACACCAATAGCAGTTGCAGGAGTAAGGGGAACAAACTACATAGTTGCACACTATCCCACATATTCAACAGTAACAGTTATTACAGGAAGGGTATATACTTATAATACTCAGTTTCCAGAAAGGATTGTTGAGGTTGGAGCTGGTCAGAGCACAATAATAAAAGAAGGAGCACCTCCATCACCTCCAAGAACACTTACTCCTCAAGAGATACAGAGAGAGCAAAGAGATATTACCCATCTTAGAGAAGGAGGTGAAGAAAGAAGAGCTGAGATAGTAATTGCTGGAGGAACAATTGAGCAGCCTCCATCACCTACTTTAAACACGATACCTGAAATCACTTCAATAACTGAAACAATTAAAGAGACAACGCCACCAATTACAGAGGAAACACAGATTATACAGCCTTTAAATGTTAATTTTACACTTCAGAGCATTGAAGCACCAAGCCTTGCTGAATGGAGAGTAACTTACAAAGTAGAGGCAAATAATCCAGTGGTTGTTCAGTATAGAACTAAAACCTTGTCAGAATGGAGTGAGTGGACAAATGTAAACATAAATGCTCAAAATAATGTTGATTTTTCAATCAATGTTTATGGCTTATATCAGATTAATATTAAAGTAAAAGACATTTATGGAAATATTAAGGAATGGACTTCTGGGGCGATTTCGCCACGGTCATTTCTCTTTTCAGGAAATATCGTCACTGATACCACAGCGAACAGTCAAATAAATGGAAGTGTTGCAGGAGCAGTTGGATTTAATAAAGGAGTTGCTAAGCTCAGTATTTTAAATCCTGTTTCATTTAATTCTGGATTTAGTGCAGGAGGAGGTAACTCATATGGATACTGGATTTTAAGAGGATCTGCATCTTCCTCCTATTTCAGGCTTCTTACACCAGATTATCTTTTTACAGGAAGTGGTTCTTCTTCAATCGTTCTTGAATCTGGAGGCATACGCTCATTAACCACTGCTCCATGGATAGAGGTAAAGCCACTTAATTTATCTGCTAATATTACAGGATATATTCATCATTATGATGGCAGTAAAATAGATGAACTCTCAGGAGCTCCTGTGTCCACAATATTTATTGGAAGAACAGGACAATTAACTTTACCATCAAGCATAGATGAATCAATTACATATACTACTGAAAATTACGCAGTTGGTTATGTTCCCTCTGTTAATACTTATGATCCAACAATGTTATGGGGTAATTTTCAGGCAAACTCTACAAGCATTCTAAAGCTTAAAGGTTATGCTGGAGGTTCATGGGAGCAGGACTATGCTATTTATGGACTATACATAGGCTCTGATAACTCTGCAGGAATTATTAAAGCTTCTCCTGGAAGCTACCAATTTTATGATGAAGATCTCTATATTTTTGATGCTGAACCATATCTTACATTAAAACAGAAAACAACAGGTTATTCAACAATGAATACATGGACTAACTATATTCAGGGTTTTTATCAAGGATTTTTTAAAAGAGGAAGCGAATATTCAAAAATATCAAGGCAGGATATAAATAATACATCTTATGGTGCTATTAGTTCAGCCACACTTTCTCTTAAAAAGGGAACACAGATTGAACCATGGGGAGTTTTTGGAATAGAGCTTGGTGGAAGTCATAGCGCTACATCACCAACAGGATTTGTCCTTGAGTTTGGTGGTGATTCATGGGATAATAGAGATGCATCTGATACAACTCCTGATTACTGGGTTGGCTCTATTTCTGGAACTGTATCAGATAATAAAATGTCAGGAGAATTCACTGGAAAATTTATGACACCAACCCATTATGGCACAATGGAAGGTAAATTGTTTGGTGAATTAGGTTCAAATAAATGGGTTGGAGTTGTGCTCGGCAGTTATGAACCAGTTATGGAGCTTTCTCATTTAAGTAATATTGTATCAGATGCAAACACAAGTAAAGTTTACAAACAAAATTTTTCACCAACATCCGCAAGAATTAATGCATATCTTGGTGGAGACAGCTTCTGGATGCAGGATTCAGGAACTCTGTATTCAGTGGGAAAAATAATTGATAATTATAATGAAGTAGATTTTAGCACTGGCTATTTATGGTATGCACCAATTAGCTGGTCATTAGGCTCAAACAGGTATTCTGGCTATATTGGTGGAAGATTTGCAAAAAGAACATCAGCAGAGTCGTTATATAATCTATCTGCCTATGTGGCAGGAATATACAATGATTCAACAAACAAAGGAGTTTTCATAGGAGATCTCTCAACAGATGGAATGGGAAATGTCCTTATCCTTGAAAAAAGATTTTTCCTTGAAGGTGAAAACACAGTAAAGGCAGTGACTATTAACACAGGTTCAATTCCTTATCCGACTTCACCAGCAATTATATTAAATTTAAGTATTGATACAAATTCCTATGGAATAGGAATCCAGAATCAGGATGGCAGGATAATCATGGATACAAACACAAATGAATACACTTTTGGAGCAGGCATAATTGGAATGGGTGGGAGTTATACCAGTACTCCTACAGCACCATTTGAGATAACATATACTGGAAATTTTGAAGGAGGATTTCAGGGATCATTTGGTGCCTTACTTAAAGTAGATACATGGGGAGAGGGAAGCAATCTTCAGAATGTAATTCATGGTAAAACCTATGGATACTTTGCAGATGTAGCAGGAACACCATTTTTAACAGGTATATTCGTAGGTGAAACAGCAGGAACATTTGATCCAACAAACTATTACTGGCAGACAATTACAACTGGAGTAGCTCTTGAAGCACAGAAATTTTTAAACATGGCATGCCCTAATGGAATATGTAATACATCAGGAAGTGGATTTACAGAAGAGCAGGAAAAGCTTAGAAAACTTGGCATTCCTGTTGTTGAGGTTGGAAAAGCAAGTTTCAGTGGTTCAGGAAATAATCTTACAGTAAACATGAATGATGTTGTATTCTTTTCAACTCAAAGAGGGGAGAAACCTCTGCTATGGTCAACTGCAACTGTAAATGGAACCTATTCTGCAGATCCAACGCTTAATCAGTCTATAACTCTTAATGCTACAAGTGGAGCTTCAGGTTCTGTTAACTTCACTCCCACATACTGGTCAAATGGAGCATGGGCAGCAAAAGTGGCTAATGATACTGCCTATCCTATACAGCTTTCAGGTGGCTCATACTCTGGTTCTATAAACATGCAGGGTGCTGCTACAGGAAGTTACGGAAGTGGTAACTTTTCAGGAAGAGCATCGGGAATTGTAAATTCGGGAACAGCATCGGGAATGTAAAATAGACTAACTAATATATTGTCTTGCTGCCTGAATTTTTTTTAGTTCCTCAGTTAGATCTCTTTTCTTTTCCTCAGAAACTGTCTTAAGATAAGCTAAAATCTTGCTAACTGCCTGCAGCTCTTCAAAAGACAGAGTTTTTATCTCCTCTAAGTTGATCTCTTGAATAATTGAAAGAGCTTTTTCAAAAGAGTTCTCTCTGAGAGAGATCTGAGCTTTAATCAAAAGCTCTCTTATCTTAGATGGCTGCTGCACGGAGTTTTTCTCCTTCATATTGTGTTTCCTTTAACTGCTTTTTCACATCTTCCCATGCTGACTTTAGATTATTTAAAATTTCTATGCATTTTGAAATTGTCTCAACATCGTTAAAAAGATTTGCCCTTACAAGCTCACCTGCTATAGTTGTATAAATTATGCTCAGATTTTCAGCAATCTGCCCACCACGCTGCCTGTCAAGAATCTCATTGAGATAATAGATTATATCAGTGGCTCTACTCAATTCAATAGCCTTTTTTCTGACAAGCTCAGGATCATCAACTCCTTTGATTATTGAATCCTTTGCAATATTAAGAGAGACAATTGCTCTTTCATAAAGCATTGTTATAAGCTCAAGAGCATCTGCGCCCATAACTCTGCTCTGCAAATAGGCATCTACATAGTTCATTTACTACCTCCCTTTGTCATTTCTGAAAGTGTTGTTATGAAGTCCTGAAGTTTTGTATTTATTTGATTCATCTGGGATATAAATGATTCAAGCTTGGCATACTCCTTACGAAGTCTTTCCTCATATTTGGCAAGATACTCCTGCATGCTTGATATTTTATCATTAATTGAATTAATCTGTGATTCTTCCATGTTTTCATATGTTTTTATGGTAGAAGCCCATCCATTAACTGCATTAGTGAATGAGTTTTTAATTGTGTTCATAATGTTTTTTAATTTATCAGGGTTTGATGATTGTAAAGATTGCACTGCATCACTGTTTATTGAAATGGTTCCATCTTTATCAGAGTAATTGATTAAACCCGCAGTAATAAGAGGATCAAGAAGTCTTGAAAATCCTGTTTTAATTGTTATGATTGTACTATCACCCTGAAACTGAGCACCCTTAGCAGTCATTGTATTTACAAGAGATATAACTGAGTTGTAGTAATTTGCAAAGCTATTGAGAGTGCTGCTTACCTGGGAGTAGTCTTTGCTGACTGTTAATGTGGCAGAACCTGTTTTTTTCACTGTAACATTAAGCCCTGTAAGCAGTCCAGTAAATGTATTTGTGGCGCTTGTTACAGAAGTTGTTGAGTTTCCTATGTTTATTGATGCATTCTGTGCGTTCTGAATTGGACTATCAAGGCTACCAAGCTCTGAAGGCAGCCCAGCTTCCTCAATAACATAGGAAGAAGTTGTTGTATTTGTTTCTTTTGTTGAGTTTGCAGGATTTGTCTCTGTTAAAAGAAGTCTGTAGTCTGTTCCTGTATAGTAAACTGAGGCTTTGATATTGTTTTGAGCTGAATTTATACTGTTTACAAGATCCTGAAGTGTTTGCCCTGCAGAGTAGTTTATGTTGTATGTTACATAGTTTGAGTTGTCAGTCCAGTATTTAAGTGTTAATGTGCCTGATGAGGAGAATGTGCTGGATAAAGAGCTTAAACCAAGTGTAGTAGCTCTTATTTCTGTTTGAGCAAGCTTATTAACAGTTATATTCATTGTAAGGTCTGGAGTATCCTTTGTTGCAGTTGCTTCCAGAACTGTTGTATCTGAAGAAGTTGCTTTCTTTGTAGAAAAAATGCTGTCTATGTTAAGATTACCTAAAAAATTCCCTATATCATTGAGAGCACCATAAAGATTTGTAAGGCTTGATGCCTTTGCTTGAAGCAATGCTTTTTTCTGAGTAAGCTCTGTAATAGGCTGTTGCTTTATCTGCATGAGTTTGTCAATTATTGCTCCTGTATCAACTGTTCCTGTAAGTCCTGAAATATAAAGGTCAGCCATTTAAACCTCCTTAGAGTAAAATACTCCTCTTAGTTCTTCCATTCTTCTTAAAATCTCCAAAACCCATTCTGGTGGAATCTGTCTTATTACTTCCTCTGTTCTCATATCAATAATCTTTGAAATAGGCATCTGAAGCTGCTGGTCTATGTCTATCTGTAAATACTTTTCAAGCATGCTGAATTTATGCCTGATTTCATCCATCATTCTATTAAGCTCTTCCTGTGATATTGTTACTTTATTAATACTCTGATTCTGGATTAAATCATTTTGAGCATTAGTTTTGTTTGTCTGGATCATGTTTGCCTGAATAGGCAGATTACTCTGTGCGCTGAGAATGTCTGCTTCTGTCTGTCTGTAGGGATTTATAATTATATTTTCCTTTTCTATTCCATCCACCCTCATATCTGACTCCCTAAGAAATTAAAAAGGGGAGGGAGTCCCTCCCCTTAAGTAATTTATTATCTTAGAAGCTGAAGCACAAGCTGAGGCAGAGCATTTGCCTGAGCAAGCATTGCCATACCTGCCTGCATTCTTATCTGCATGGTGGTAAATGTGCTCATCTCAGCAGCAAAGTCTGTGTTACGGATAACATTTTCTGCTTCCTTTGTGTTGTCATAAGATGTTTTCTGTCCATCCCATATTGCCTGAAGATTATTAATTACTGAACCAATCTGAGTACGAACTCTGTCAACCTTTTTAATTGCAGTATTTGCAATATCAATTGCAAGCTCAGCTCCAGAATTGGTTGTTACATCAATGCTGTTAAGATTATTGAAGCTTCCATTGCCTGAAGCTGCAACACCAAGTCCTTCAGTAGCAGTGCTTATACCAGTAAAATTATAGTTATATGAATCTGTTCCAGCAACTGTTAGATTACCAACTTTTACAGCAGAGCCTGTAGTTGAACCAGCTGCTGTTCCACTATAGGCTACTGTTCCTGATGCACCCTGAAGAAGTGTTGAAAGATCAACAGAAGGTCCTGTCGTAGCAGAACCTGTAGCTGTTGATATAACCTCTACTCCTATTGTTTCTCCTGTTGTTGTGAGGACAAGTTTATTTCCTGAGTTTGAAGCTGTTATATTAAGACCTTTAGTTGAAGCCTGTGTATTTATTTGAGAGACAAGCTGGTCAAGAGTAAGGGTTTCTCCAGCGTTTACTGTAACAGTTATTGCACTTGCAGAATTAGTACTACTACCTACATAAAAGTTTATAGTAGCAGATTGGCCTGTTCCTGCCTGAATATTGCTGAATTGTGTGTCCGCAGTAGAGATATTCTTTGCTCTTGCAGAAATTCCTGCTGCCTGTAATGTGGAATTATTGTTTATTGCATCTGCTATTGCCTTTGCATCCACTGCTCCTGTATAGCTCAGGTAAGGAGAGCCTGTTAAACTAACTCCAGCAACAGTTACTGTATCAGATGATGGATTATACTGCCAGTTTCCTGCAATCAAGCTTGCATAGGCTGTTGTTGCACTTGATGTAACCTTACCATTTGCCTGAACTACATATGCACCGATGTTTGTGGCTTTTACATTTGTAATACTTGTTGTAATTGTCTGATCTGCTCTTGGTCCATAATGGATAACTTTGTTTGCAAATGTTCCATCAAGAAGTTTGATTCCATTGTACTCTGTATCTGTGGCTATTTTTTGAATAGCATCAACAAGATTTGTAATATCACTCTGAAGTGCTGCTCTGGCATTTGGGTCATTGATGTCATTTGCTGCAGACTGTGCCTTTGTGTAAATTGTTTGAAGTTTGTTAACAATCTGACCAACATTTGATTCTGCAATCTGAAGTGCACTTATACCAGTTTGAATATTTCTATTACCTTGATCCAATGCTGCACCAACTGTTGCAAGCTGGTCTGCAATAAACAGACCTGCTGCATCATCAGCTGCTGAAAGGATTCTCTGCCCTGTTGAAATTCTTAAAAGGGATTTGTTCATTGCCCTTTCATTCTGTAAAAGGGCTGTGTGTGTTACTGATGATTCTGCATTAAAGTTAATTCTTAATGCCATTGTTTAACCTCCATGTTTAGTTTTAAGGACGCCTCCTGCGTCCAGACAGCATTGGATGATTCTCTTTCTTCACCTCCTTTCCATCCTGCTGTCTTGTTTTTATATATCGGTGGATTTTTAAAAAAGTTTAACTAAAGATAAAATCAACTTAAAAACTCTCAATGAAAGGAGCATTTTCTTGACCCTGTTAAAGACAAACTGTTAAAATGCTAAGTGAAACTGAAATTTTTGATTGTTTTCTTATTAATTTTAGCTACCAGAATTGCTTACGCAGAAACATATTTTATTCCCAAAACCTTTCTGGTTCTGCCACAGGAAAGTGTGGTGAAAATTAAATGGATACTGTCACCTGAACAGAAAAATAAGCAAGAGGTTACACCTGCTGATAAAATTCAGTTTTTCATTGATCATAAAAATGAGCCTGTTGTTGTTTATGACAATAAGCTACTTTTTAATCCTCTCACAGGATACATGGTGAAGTTTAAACAACCTGTAAAAGATGTTATATGTCTTGACAATGGGGTTTTACTTTTTTCAGATGGTAAAAATCTCGGATTTCTTGAGATTAAAAAAGATGATGGTATTATTCCCTCTGGATTAATAAAAGCTATTTCCAGACTGCCTTTACCAGAGTCTAAACTTTTCAAAGGAGATGACACAGTTTATGCCGCAGGATTTAACAAAAAAACAAAAAAATATGAGGTATATCTTTTTAATAACTCAAAAACTCTTTTTCAAAAAATCGCATCCTTTAAGGAACCCATAAACGCTCTTACAGGTAAGGGAGAGCATTTTTTCATTGCCAGTGGCAAACTGATAGAGGAGTACAGAAATGGCAAACTCTCAGTTCTTTATGAACATCCCCGGCAGGAAATAAAGGAAATTTTTTACAATGAAAAGGCTGGTTTAATTTATAAAACCTCAAATGGAGCAGGATTGGTAAAAAATAATGCTGCCCTTGAGTTTTTGCAGACAGAAAAACCTATACTCTTTCTTAAGAACACCAGTCTTTATGTTTTCTTCAGTTCAGCATCAGGAGTGCTTGAGATTATGAATATTGACGATTTAAAAAACTACAGTTTCAAAATTGAAAAAGTTATAGATATTAAACAAACTTTTCAGGAGGAACTGCCATGAGGCAGAACATTATAGTTTTAGTTTGTTTTTTTCTCTTAATTTTTCAGCCAGTTTTAGTTTCAGCAGGTAGCATTCCCATGCCAACAGGCAGAACCTGTGAAGGAAGTCAGATGCCCGATGGAACTTACATACCCGCTGGTCAGGTAAGGGAAGTAACCTATGGCGGAGTAAAATACAGATGCGTTGGATGCGGAAGCTGTACACCAATAAGCAGTGGTTCTTCATCATATACTCCATATATCCCACCAGCTTCTACACAGATGGCTATAGGACTTATGGGTGCTTTTTTCTCAGGATTTTTCAGCAGTCTTTTTAGTGGAATCTTTGATGACAACTCTGCCTATGATGCTCAAAAGCAGAGGGAGTATGAAGAACAACAAAGAAGGCTCGCAGAAGAGAAGAAAAGGCAGGAGGAGCAGAAAAAACAACTCCTTTCTCAATATAACTCTCTTCTTGCTCAGGCAAAAACTCAAACACAGACAGGAACAAACCAGAGCAGCTCACCCTTTACCTTTCAGACCCTTGGTAGCCAGCTTACAGCTTTTCAGTGGCAGCCTCCAGCTACTTTAAGTCCTTCTGATAATCCAATGCTTAACAGCACTGATGAGAGATTAATAACAGCTTCAGATCTAAATAAAATTTTTGGTAATGTATTGCAGGATAAGACAATTGAAAAAATAGAGGAAAAGATTGATGACTACGGAGGAAAAATTGTTGAAAAGCTTGATAAAAAATATGGTAAAGAATGGGGCTCAAAATATTATGAAAAAGGGCTACCAATTGTTAAAATTGCAATAACTGCAAAGACTGAGGGAATTGCCCAGGCAGGTGCGGAGACAATTGACTTTGGAATTTCTCTTATTCCCATGCCTGCACTTACAGCAGAGATAGCAGATATAGGAAGAAAAATATATACTAAGGTTGCATTCTCAGCGCTTGATAAATTTCTCACTGAAACAGAAAAAGCCTGTGCCATGTTTGGTATGAACTGTGATAAGGAAAAATTCTGGCAGGAAACAGAAAGTGAGATGAATACAGGACAAAAAATTATCTGTAACTGGCTTGGAAGGTGTGAAAAGAAAGGAGAGTGAAGATGAAAAAAATTATTTTTTTGCTTTTTATTCCCTTTATTCTTGCTCTTATAAGTTGTGAACCCATAAGAGTAACAACAAAAGTTGAACCTTTTAAAATTGAACCTCCCAAAGAAACCCCTGCTGTTAAAAAGCTTCCCTATGAAGCGGTTGTATTAGTTGATGATTCTAAGGTTTCCACTGCCACTCATTCTGATTATAATGCAGGCATTATTCACACTGTTGAGTTTCCTACTGGAAGTATTTTAAGACAGGTGCTTCCTTTATACTTTGATTTGATGTTTTCAAAAACAAGATACGAAAAAAATCTTTCTTCCTCTCTGTCACAAAATCAAATAGCAGTTTATACAAATATTGACAATATTAATTTCTCTAAAGAATGCTGTGCCCCTGCAGTATTAAATGTGAATGCAAGAACTATATTCATAATTTATGACAATGATCTGATAGAAATTGCACTGCCCATATATGGATCAGGTTCTGGGAAAACTTCCAAACCAGGGCTTTTTGCCTCAATCAATGAAAAAGACTATGGAAATACAGCCTATCAGGCAATACTTAACTCTGTAAAAGCTGCAGCTGATGGAATTTATCAGGCAATTCAAAATCCAAAGGCTCAGATTTCAGAGGCAAAACAACTTATAAACAAGGATCCATCAAACATTAATGCATACAGAGTTGTTGCAAATTTATCTTTGAAAAACAATGATATTGCAGAGGCTATGGCAGCAGCACAGATGCATGTTCAGCTTGCTCCCAAAGATCCCAATGGTTATCTCCTTCTTTACAAATGTTACCTGGCGCAGAAAAAATACAGAGATGCTCTTTTACAGCTTGAGCACGCAGTCTCTTTAGCGCCAAAGAGTGCAAAACTACATATGAAGCTTAATGAATTCTATACTGAAAGAGGTAAATATGAAAAAGCAATTGAATCAATGAAAAAATATATTGAACAAAGACCTGATGATGAGTATGCACCTTTTAGACTTGCTTTGCTTTATTTTAGAACAGGCAAATATGAAGAAGCTGTAAGAATATCTGAAAAGGCAATAAACAGCCTTTCTTTCTCAGGAATTGGAGTAAGCATTATAAAAAATGAGAATGAATATGCCAGAATAAAATCAGTTGAGCCAAATAGCCCTGCAGAGAAAGCAGACATTCAGGTAAACTACGAGATAGTTGAGATTGATGGTAAATCAACCCTTGAGATGAAATTGAATGACATAGTTGGAAAACTTAGGGGACAGGAAGGAACAGAGGTAAAACTTACAATCAGAAAACCTGAATCAGGTGAAACATTCACAAAGACTCTCTTACGAGAAAAATTCTATACTAACCCTGTGATAACATCTTACATGAGCCTTATTGCTTTAATCAGTCTTGAACTGAATGATAAAGCCACGGCTCAGAGCTATATAGAGCAGGCTCAGAAAATTTACCCTCAGAATGATTATGTAAAAATTGTCAGAGCAGCCTTTTATATAAAAAATATGCAGTATGAACAAGCTCTAAATGAGATCTCATCAATAAAAGACAGTGATTACGCTCTATTCCTTCAGTCAATAGCATACGCAAAAATGGGAAAATATGAGGAAAGCCTGAATTTGTTTAAGAAAACTTCAAAATCAAGCAGTTTACTCATTACAAGCAGAGCGAGAAATGATTTATTTACAGCACTTTATCCCTATTTAGAAAAACTTGAAAATAGAGCCATTGAATACGAAAAAGCCGGGCAGTATGGGCAGGCTCTCAAAGAATATGCCAGACTGCTTGAAATATCAGATTCTGATAAAGCTCAATGGATTAGAAGCAGAGTTGCAAGAATTATATCCCAGAATCCCTCATTAATAGAATTAAAGGATGAGGCAAGAAAACATTTCCTTCATGCAGAGGTTCTTTTCACAAGCAATAAATATGAAGAAGCAATAGAAGAGCTTGACAGAGCATTACAAATACAACCCTTTAACCCTCAGATTTATTTTAACAAAGCAGTAATTTATGAGAAAATATCCGACTATGCAAAGGCTATTGAAAACATGGAGAGTTATCTCCAGTTAAATCCCAATGCACCCAATGCACAGACAATAAAAGATCAGATATACAAATGGAGGTTTATCCTTGAAAAGGAGCTTTAGTTTAATAATCCTGATTGTATTTTTTATAGCAGGATGTGCGGGGCAAACAACAATTAAGCCTGAAGCAGAGTTTAAAATTAAAAACATAAAAACCGCATCTGTTACTGTAAATACTCTCTTGCCTGATTGTGAGAAAGAGATAATACAAATTGAAAAAAATCTTACAGAAAAATTAAAAGAAGCAAATATTTTCTCCAGAATCCTTGAAAAAGAGCAGAGCGCTGATTTAATAATCAAGGTTGACATTGAAGAGCTTGCTAAAGTATCAAAATCTGACAGATTCTGGTATGGAGCAATGGCTGGAAGAGGAAAGGTGGCTGGAAGAATAACATTAATTGAAGGATTTTCAGGCAAAATACTGGGTAGCTTTTATGTGGAAAGCCTTACTTCAGGTGGAACTATTTTTGCAGGCACAACAGAACAGGCAATAGATAATTTCATTGAAAAAATAATAAGTTTTATTCAGGAAAATATAATTCTTTAAAATGGGGGCTAACCCTTCATTTAAAAGCTCAGATACATTCATATTTTTTTCACCTCCTCTTTTATTCTGCATAATGTAGTTCAAATTGAGAGATTCATTGGGAAAATTTTTTATTTTTATAACATGTTCAAACCATTGGAAATCTTTTCTAATGTAGAAGCTGATTTCTATCCCTCAATTTTTGGATTAAGCAAAATATTTACGCCTAAATTAGTTATTACTGAACGGGTTCAGATATATCTCTGAAGGTCTTCAAAACTCTTATCTTTATGCCATTTACGGAGTTTTATTGTCTTGCTGTGGTATAATTTTTATTATGGTTGAGAGGATAGATAAAGAAGAGGCTCTATTACGCTCTAAAGACGAACTCCTGAGGGCAGAAGATGAGGCAATAGAGATGGCGAGAGATTTTTTAGAGAAGGCAAAGGCTATTTTAAAGTGATTAAAAACTACTCATTACTTCAGAAATTTGAGGACTCTTTTATAAGAAATGAGCCTATGAGCTTTGATAGGGCAATGAAGCTCTTTACTGCCCTTTACAATGAGGCAAAGGCCCTTGGAGTTTTTCCTCCAGAAGATCCCATGGAGGGTATAGATGTTGACATAAGGATTGCAAGGATTATTAATTCATGTTTGAAGAACTCCTTGCCAGAATAGGAAAATTACTGCAAAGACACAACATACCCTATATGATTATAGGAGGTCAAGCAGTTCTTCTTTATGGTGAACCAAGGCTTACAAGGGATATTGACATAACACTCGGTGTGAATACTGACAGGTTGGAGGATATACTTAAATTAATAAGAGAAATCCCTTTGAAGCCTTTACCAGATGATACTTATGATTTTGTTAAAAACACGATGGTTCTTCCCTGCCTTCACGAGGATACAGGTATCAGGGTTGATTTTATCTTTTCTTTTTCTGTCTATGAAACTAATGCAATATCCCGCGCAAGAAGGATACCTATATCAGGCAGAGAGGTTTTTTTTGCAAGCCCTGAGGATGTTATAATCCATAAGATATTTGCTGGCAGGCCAAGGGACTTAGAGGATGTAAGGACGATCCTTCTTAAGAATCCTGGTCTGGATATAAAATATATTAAAGAATGGCTAAGGGAGTTTGATAATTCAATAGAGGGCAGTGACTTTCTTAAGAGATTTAATGAGATATTGAACAATGCATGGTTGAGAGAATAGTTTGCAAATAATGTATAATTAATTTAAAAAACAACACAAGGAGGATTGCATGATTGACAGAACAAAGGTTGAGCAAGTCCTTGGCAAAATCAGGGTCGGGCTTATGGCAGATGGTGGTAATATTGATCTTGTTGACATTAAAGATGATGTAATTTATGTAAAGTTAAAAGGAGCATGTGGAACATGTCCAATGGCAACACTTACTCTTAAGAACTGGGTTGAAAAGACTCTTAAAAATGAGATTCCAGAGGTTAAAGAAGTTGTAGCTGTTTAATGGAATGTTCAGATTTTTAATAATTTTATCCATTTTTGTTTTTTTAACACTGAATGTTTTTGCACAGGAAAAAATTCAGGTTAAGGATATAAGATATTACGAGCTTTCTGAAACTTTAAGAGTAGTAATTGAAACAACTGGAGTTGCTGCTTTTGTTAAGGGTGAGCTTAAAAATCCTGAAAGACTATTCTTTGATATAAAAAATGCCTCACTCAATAAAGAATTAAAAAGAGATTACTTAGTAAATAGCCCTGTTGTAAACAAAATTCGCATTGGACAGTTTGATGCCAATACAGTAAGAATTGTTTTTGACCTAAAAAAAGCTGACTATGAATTCAAGATAATTCAGCTGGAAGATCCTTTCAGGATAGTGATTGATATATACATTAAATCATCAAACATAAAATCATCAAAAAAATCTGATGATAGGGAATCAAAAATTACACTGAAGCGAAAAGTTGTCATTGATCCAGGTCATGGAGGTAAGGATCCTGGTGCAATCGGACCTTCAGGATTGAAGGAGAAAGATGTTGTGCTTGATATTGCTCTGAAAGTTAAAGAACTTTTAAAAAATGAGCCGGTCTTTGAAATAATTCTTACAAGAGACAAAGATGTTTTTATTCCACTCAATGAAAGAACAGAGATAGCAAACAGACTTCAGGCTGACCTTTTTATTTCAATTCATGCGAATGCTTCTCCAAATTCGTATGCTCGCGGAATAGAAACATATATTCTTAACTGGACCGATGATGAGGAAGCAATAAGAGTGGCAGCAAGAGAAAACGCTATTTCCATTAAAAAAATGAAACAGTTAAAAGGTGAACTTGGATTTATGCTTGCTTCTCTGGAAAGAGAGGCAAAGAGGGACAGTTCTGTGCGGCTTGCAGGATATATTCATAATTCAATAACTCAAAGTTTAAACTCTGCTTTTTTAAGGCATGATAATGGATTAAAAGGAGCTCTTTTTTATGTGCTTGTTGGAGCTCAGATGCCTTCCTGCCTTCTTGAAGTATCCTATATCAGCAACCCTGAAGAAGAGAAACTTCTGAGCCAGGAATCATACAGAATGCAGATAGCCCAATCAATTGTTGAAGGAATAAAAAACTATTTTATGCATACAGAGCAGATTAAAAAGGTAAAGTATACAAAATACAATCCATCAAAAACTAAACTAAATGGGCAAAAGAGAAAAAAGGCAATTTAAATGGATTTATTCATAGAAAAAGCTTTAATATTTAATGGACTCGGCAGTCCTGCCTTTGAAGCTAACATAGGAATAAAAAAAGACATAATAGTTTACATTGGCAAAGAAAAATACTCTGCCAGGAAAACTATAAAAGCAAAAGAATTGATTCTTTCACCCGGATTTATTGATACCCACTCCCATTCTGATTTCACAATCCTTGCAGATCCCTCTGCAGAGGGGAAAATCACGCAAGGAATTACCACAGAAATAAATGGCAACTGTGGAGTATCAGGATTTCCAATGTTTGGTGAAGTTTTTGAAAGAAGAGCTTCAGAAATAAAATTGCTTGGACTTAAGCCGTGGAATAACTTTCATGAATACATGGATTTATTGAAAAAAGCATCTCCTTCAATTAATTTTGTTACTCTATGCGGACATGGAAATATTCGTGGTTCTGTGATTGGTTACAAAAATTTGAAAGCACAGAAAGAAGAGATAAATAAGATGAAAGAAATTTTGAAATCCTATCTTTCTATGGGTGTTAGAGGTCTTTCAACAGGATTGATATATCCACCTGGAATTTTTTCTGATACAGAGGAAATCATTGAACTTGCAAAAGTTTTAAAACCCTTTAAAGGAATTTATGCCACTCATATGCGGAGTGAAGGTGAAAGACTTCTTAGTGCATTGGAAGAAGCAATTTTAATCGGTATGAAAGCTCAGATTCCAGTTCATATTTCTCATCTGAAAACATCAGGTAGAGAAAACTGGTGGAAGCTAAGCTCAGTTTTTAAGATTATAGAGGAAGCACAAAATCAGGGAGTAAGAATAACTGCAGATAGATACCCTTATATTGCTTCACAAACAGATCTTGATGCTTTTTTGCCATCATGGATAATTGAAGGAAGCAGAGATGAGATTATCCAGAGACTGAAAAACAAAAATGTAAGGCATCAAATCAAGAAATATCTTAAACAGCGGGGGATAGAATTTTTAAGCAGTCTTTTAATCTCTGATGTTGCCTTTGATGGTGATAGAACACTGGAGGGCAGGAGATTGGGAGAGCTTGTAGATATTGAAAATGCCTCTGAGTTTATATGTGATTTACTGATTCGTTCAAATCTTCAGGTTGGAGTAATATATTTTGGAATGAGCGAGGAAAATCTTGAAAAAATTCTCTCTAAACCCTATGTTATGATAGGAACTGATAGTTCTGCAAGAGCTTCAATGGGGATTACAAAACAGGGAAAACCGCATCCAAGAGGCTTTGGAAGCTTTCCAAGATTTATAAAAAGATATGTTCTGGATAAAAAGATATTAAGCCTTGAAGAGGCAATAAGAAAGAGCAGTTTCCTGCCAGCAAAAACTTTCAGAATAAAAAAAAGAGGAGCTATAAAAGAAGGATATTTTGCAGATATTGTTATTTTTGATCCTGCTGAAATTGAAGACAAAGCTACCTTTGAGAATCCATTTAATGTTTCAAAGGGAATTAAATATGTGATTGTAAATGGAGAAGTTGCTGTATTTGAAGGTTCTCTAACAGGAAAAAGAAGTGGAAGAGTTCTTTTATGAAAATTGTTGGAATTACATGTAGTATTGATGAAAAAAAGATTTATTTAAATAGGGATTATATACAGAGCATTGTCAAACTTGGATTTACTCCTTTTATAATTTCGCCAGATATGAGAGAAATTGACAGTATTGATAAAATTTCAGGATTAATAGTCTCAGGTGGTGGAGATATAAGTCCAGAATTTTATGGAGAAAAAAATACTGCCTGTAAAAATCTCGTTCCTGATGAAAGGGTTCAGGCAGAAATTAAACTTCTTGAGCTATTTCTTCATACAGAAAAACCTGTTTTGGGAATATGCTATGGAATGCAACTAATGAATGTTTTTTCAGGAGGAACTCTGTGGCAGAACATTGAAACAGGAATAGATCATACAGGAGGCTTTCATGAAATTCATGTAATTGATGATTTCTTACTGAAAAAGGGCATTTATAAAGTAAACAGCTCACATCATCAGGCAGTTAAAACTCTTGGTAGAGGTTTTGAAATATTTTGCATAGCAAAGGATGGAGTTATTGAGGGAGTTTATCTTAAAGGTCATCCTTTTTTTGTAGGAGTTCAGTGGCATCCAGAAAGAGACTCCTCTGAAGCTTCATTAAGGATTTGGCAGAGTTTTATAAAAAGGATAAAATAGAATATGAGCCCTTCAAAAAAATACAGACTCTCTCTTGAAAGAAATTTTTACATCTGGATTTTATTGTTTTTTATAGGTATTCTTGGTTATCTTAATTTTCAGATACTTAAATCTTTTTTTGCTTCACTGGGCTGGGCTACAGTTATTGCCCTTGTATTTCATCCTGTTTTTGATTTTGTAAAAAAATTTTTAAAATATCAAGGATTGTCAGCATTTGTAACAATTCTGCTTATAATACTCCTTTTTCTTTTTCCTTTTGTTTTTATTTCTTATCAAATCATAGTTGAAGCAGGAGAGCTTATAAAAAAAGTAAATCTTCCAGAACTTGTTAATAATATAACAACCAATCCGTTACTGGCAAAAATTCTTGAAAAGCTGAGCTTTATTACTGCAGGAGATGTTTCATCCATGGAAAATTTAATAAAAAATGAAATCGGGAATTTAATGAAAGAAGGAGCTTTAAGAATTGCACATGGGTTTGGTGATATTGTAACTCTGTTTATAAATCTTGTCTTAACTTTTTTTATCGCTTTTTTCTTTTTGAAGGATGGAGAAAGCTTTGTAAGAAAAATTGGTGAGTTTTTGCCCTTTGCTGAGGCAGATAAAGTCTCCATAAGAAAACAGATAAAAAACATAATTTATACCACATTTTATGGAGGCATTCTTATAGGAATGCTTCAGGGCACAATTCTCGGAATAACCTTTTATTTCCTTGATATTCCTTCAGCAACTCTGTGGGGGTTTGCAACTGCTGTAGCATCTTTTATTCCTGTCTTAGGAGCTTTTGCTGTATGGGGTCCTGCTTCTATTTATTTGCTACTTAAGGGTTATATTTTAAAAGGAGTAATTCTTGTGATTGTGGGAGCACTGGTAATAAGCGCAATTGATAATGTTTTGAAACCTGTAATAATAAAAGGCAGAGTAAAATTACCACTTATTTTCATATTTCTCTCTGTTCTTGGTGGTATTAAGGTTTTTGGACTTATTGGATTTATAATTGGTCCGCTTGTTTTTAGCCTTTTTGTTTCATTTCTTGAGATTTTAAAGAACTTTATAGGAGGTGGTGAAAATGTTTGAAAGAAAGGATTTAGAAAGACTTGAAAAGGAAGACTTTGAAGATGCTTTTGTTGTAAGTCTTTTTCTTAATGTTTCTCCACAGGAGAGAAAAAAGCAGGCTTATCTATCAAAATTTAAAAATCTTGTAAAAGCTTTACCAGAAAAAACTCACAGCCTTGTCAAAGAAGATATAGAAAAAATAGAAAGTTTTCTTCAAGGTGAAAGAGAGTCTTTTAAAAAGTCTCTTGTTATTTATAGCTGCATTAAAAAAGATTTATGGGTACGGTATGATTTAAATATGGAGCTTAAAGAGGATTTAATTGTTGATAAAACTCCTTACACAAGCCCGCTTTTTGATTTAGTTGATAATTATCAGAAATATGGCATTCTTCTTGTTGATAAACGCACAGCAAGAGTTTTCTTAGTTTTTCTTGGAGACATTGAAGAATATGGGATGATTGAACATGAAGATGTTCCTGGTAAGCACAAAAAAGGTGGATGGTTTGCACTGGCAGAGAAAAGATATGAAAGACACATTGATTATCATGTAAAAATGCATCTTAAGGATGTTATAGATAAGTTCGGAGATTTTCTAAAAGACAAAGAGATTAGAAGACTTATTGTTGCAGGTCCTGATGAAGCAATTTCCCATTTGATGGATATGATTCCTGATGAAGTGAAGCTAAAAATAGTGGGAAGGGCAAACATTGAAAAGCATGCTTCAAAAGAAGAGGTTCTGGAAAAGGTTCTTCCAATTATTGAAGGATATGAAAAATCTAAGGAAAAGGAAACAGTTTCCGAGCTTATTACAAGGACATTGAAAAATGACAACTCTGTTACTGGAATTGATGATACTTTGAAATATCTAAGAGAAAGAAGAGTGATGAAGCTTGTCATAGCGAGGGATTATACTGTAGAGGGTTTTGTCTGTGAAAACTGCGGTTTTGCAACAACTCAGCCTGTTGAATGCTGTATGGAATGTGGTGGCTGCGTAATGAAAGCTGACAATTTACTGGAAAAGGCTACAGAGATGGCAATTGAGCAATCTGCTTTAGTTGAGGTTGTAAAGGATGAAAAAGATAGACAGAGACTTATTGAATATGGCGGTATTGGTGCTTTCTTAAGATTTTAAGTATTCTCTTAAATATTTTGCAGTATAGGAGTTTTTAATTTTAAGGAAATCATGGAGGTTACCTTCGTAGAGAAGATAACCTCCTTCATCTCCGGCTTCAGGTCCAAGATCAATTATCCATTGAGCTTCTGCTATTACCTGAAGATTGTGTTCAATTATGATTACTGTTGCCGATTTATCAATGAGTCTTTTCACAATGTGGAGAAATTTCTTTATATCTTCATAGTGAAGTCCAACAGTTGGTTCATCAAGAATGTAAATAAAGCCTTTAAGACTGGATTTTCTTGATGTGATTGAATTAAGAATTTCTTCACAGATTTTGATTCTCTGTGCCTCACCACCAGAAAGAGTTGTTGCCGGCTGTCCTAATCTGAGATAACCAAGCCCGAGTTCTCTCACAATATTTATTTTTTCTCTTAATGTAACTTCATCATAAAAAAAATCATAGGCTTCATCAAAGCTCATTGATAGCACTTCATGGATGTTTCTGTCTCTGTATTTTACTTCCAGGACCTCTTTTTTGAATCTTTTCCCTTCACAGTCCTCGCATGGTAAAAATAAATCTTCAAAAAAATACATCTGAACTCTTATAAATCCTTCACCTTTGCAGGTTGGGCATTGACCTTCTGAACTGTTTACAGAAAAGGCACCAGAAGACAGTCCTCTTACTCTTGCATCTTTTTGAGAGGCAAATATGTCACGAATTCTGCTGTAAAGTCCGAGATATGTAACTGGCATGGATTTTGGTGTTTTTCCAATGGGAGATTGATCAATGAGTTTTATTGTTTTAATATTTTTTATTCCTTCAACTGCTTCAAATGAAAGAGGCTCTTCATTGTCAATGCCAAGCTGTTTTGCTACTGCTTTATAAAAAGTATCAACAACAAGAGAGCTCTTTCCTGAGCCTGAAACTCCTGTTACTACTGTAAGAGCATTCACTGGAAAATGAACTGTGATGTTTTTGAGATTATGCCCCCTTGCATTTTTCAAAGTGATGAATTCTTTGTAAATCCTTGAAGGTTTAGCTATAAAAGAACCACCATTTTCTTTAAGATAATTGGCAGTGGGTGTGTTCATTTTTAAAAAATTCTTCATTTTTCCAGAGTAAATTACTTTTCCACCAGAACTACCACCTCCTGGACCAAGTTCTACTATCCAGTCTGCCTTCTTTATTACGTCTCTGTCATGTTCTACAACTATTACCGTGTTTCCATAATCTGTAAGCTCTTTCATAACTTTAATAATTCTATCCGTGTCTCTTGGATGAAGTCCCACAGTTGGTTCATCAAGAACATAAAGAGTTGCTGTAAGCTTATTGGAAAGCTGATTTGATATATTAAGTCTCTGATACTCTCCACCAGAAAGAGTTTTAATTTGCCTGTCAAGAGTTAAATAACTCAATCCTACTCTTTCAAGAAACTGAAGCTTTTCAGAAATCTGTTTTAAAGGTTCTTCTGCGATTTTGGCTTTTTCCTGAGGAAGTTTAAGTGAATGAATCCATTTTTTAAGCTCATTTATTGACATAAAGTTTAACTCTCCGATATCAAATCCATCTATTTTAAACATCAGTGCTTCTTTTTTTAATCGCTTTCCTTTACAAACAGGACAAAGAGAAGGCTTTCTGATTCTTGAAAGAAAAATTCTTACATGAACCTTGTATCTTTTTCTTTCAAGTTCTTCAAGGAAATCATTCACTCCATAAAAATACTGATTCCCTGTAAAGATGAGTTTTTTATGCTCTTGTGGTAGAGTTCTATATGGGATATTTACATTTATTCCTGAAAGTTTTGCTCCTTTGAGAAGCTGCTGTTTCCACCATCTGAGTGATGGTCTTTCCCATATTTCAATAGCTCCTTCAGAAAGTGAAAGCTCCTTATCGGGAATAATAAAACTTTCATCATATTTGAGTACATAACCAAATCCTTTGCATTCTGAACAAGCACCCTGTGGATGATTGAAGGAAAAAAGAAGTGGAGAGACATCAGGAGCTTTTATACCGCATTGAAGACATATTGCCTCAGAAGGGAAACTAATCAATATATTGTCTTCAACAATGTAGACTTTAACATCTCCCATCTTGAAAGCGATTTCCACTGAATCATTAAGTCTTGAAGCATCTGAAATGCGCAACCTGTCAACAATTACCATTTTCAGTCTTTCATGAAATTCTGAAGGGGCACCCCAAAAAATCAACGATTTTTTGGGGACCCTAAGCTCTTTTACCAATGGATGGCTATTTTCATATGTGAAAACTCTTGAAAAACCAAGTTGAATAAGTTTTTCCACAGAGTCTTCACTTTCAAACATTATAAATGCTCTTTTGTCAGAATAGCTTTCTAAGAGTTCCTGAACAATCTTTGAAGGGTTCCATGCTTTTATTTCTCTTTTGCATTCTGGACATATGGGAATTGCTATCTTTGAAAAAATTATTCTCAGATAATCGTAAATTTCAGTATGGGTTCCTACAGTTGCTCTTGACCCTTTAACTGGATTCCTCTGTTCAAGAGCTATTGATGGTCTGAGATTGTCAATAAGGTCCACATCCGGTCTTGGAAGTTTTTCAATGAATACTCTTGCATAACTTGACATGCATTCAATAAAACGCCACTGACCCTCAGCATAGATTGTGTCAAAAGCAAGGGATGATTTGCCAGAACCTGAAATTCCTGTAATTACAGTTAATTTATTGTGAGGAATGGTTAAATCTATGTTCTGCAGATTATTCTGTCTTGCTCCTTTAATTATGAGATAATCCTCAACTTTACTCATGGACATCTTTTATTCTAACTGTATGATAAAATATTTAATCAACATTAAATTGAAGGAGGTACTGCAATGAAGCTTAATCCAGAGAAAGAGGCAGTTGAAGCTGTAGCAAAAATAATGCTCATTTCAGCAAGAACAGCACCTAAAGCAAAGGGAGATGATGAGATTGTTACAGGAGTTGTTACCCCTCAAGAAAAGGAAGAAATTGCTCAGGAGATGGAAAAGCTTGGCGAAAAGGAGACTCATAAATTTTTCAAAAGAGATGCTCAGAATGTGAGGGATGCTGAAGGATTAATTCTTATCGGGCTAAACTTTAAAAAACCTGCTGGAGTAAACTGTGGTGCCTGTGGTTATGACTGCAATTCAATACTTAAGCAAAAGACATATGAAGTGGAATATTCAGGACCTGTCTGCACAATAAGGGCAATTGATCTTGGCATTGCAATAGGCTCACTTGTTTCAGTTGCCAAAGAACTGGGAGTTGATAACAGGGTAATGTATTCTGTGGGTGTTGCTGCAAAAAAACTTGGAATTATGGATGCACAGATTATACTGGGTATTCCATTAAGTATAAAAGGTAAAAATATTTTTTTTGATAGAAAGCCTTTATAAGTGTCCCCAAAAAATCGTTGATTTTTTGGGATGCCCCAATGATATAATTGTTTTAGAGCATGAAGCTCTAAAAAAACCTCATGAAGAGGTTTAAATCCCTATGAAAGGGAGGTGCCAGAATGATTAAGAAAGTTTCAGGAAAAGCAATGCCTACCTGTAAATGCAAAGGTTCCTGCTAAGTTTCAAAGAGGGGAGAGAAAATCTCCCCTTTTTTTATTGCTTCAGATTATGCCATAATATTTTATGCGATATGTTTTATTGTTGATTTTTATTTTTTTTCTTTTTATTCCATTCTCAGCAAATGGAGAAGTTTATTTTAATTTCATGGCTGGATATTATGCCAGCATAAACGGAGACTTAAATAAAGCAATTGCCTTTTACAAAGAAGCATTAAAAGAAGATCCTTCATCAAAATTTCTGAAAGTTCTTTTAGCTGATTCATATTTAAGAATTGACGAACTGGAAACAGCAAAAAGCTACATTAATGAAGTATTAAAAGAAGATTCTGAAAATACAAAGGCTTTACAGGTTCTTGCTTCTATATATGTGAAGGAAAAAAAAGTTAATGAAGCAGTTGAAATATATGAAAAGATTCTCAATCAATCACCAAACAGGATTGAAATGCTTTCAAAAATCGGAAATTTATATCTTCTCTCTCAAAACTATGATAAAGCAATTGAAACCTTTAAAAAAATACTGAAAGAAGACCCTGACAATATAATGGCTTTACATTTTCTTGGAGTAATTTACATTGAAAAAAAGGAGTTTCAATCAGCACGGGAGAGTTTTAAAGCAATTCTTCAGCTTAATTCTGATTATGAGCCTGCATATACAAATTTAGGAGCAATTGAGGAGTTTTCTGGAAATCTGAAAGAGGCTGAGAGATATTTCAAAAAAGCAGTGGAGCTTAATCCTGAAAATCTTTTTGCAAGACAACGCTTGATAAATTTATATCTTTCGCAGAAGTCATACGGAGAAGCGATAAAAGAACTTGAAACACTGAAAGAACAAAAATCAGAGGCAGAGCAGATTCATGAAAAACTCGCTCTTCTTTATCTGCAGACAAAACAGTATGAGAAAGCTCAGGAGGAGCTTGAGTATCTTCTAAAAAAACATCCAGATGATCTGAATCTTATGTATTATCTTTCCTTAGTTTACATTGAAACAGGAAAATTAACAGAGGCAGAAAAGATACTGAAAAAAATTATTTCAATCAATCCAAGGCAGATAAACGCCTTTTTAAATCTTGCCACAGTTTATTTAAAGCAAAAAAACTTAAAAGAAGCCTTAAATATTTATGATGAGCTTCTTCAGTTCACAAATAATGTGCCTGAGATTTATATTTATGCCACAGAAACTGCAATGGATTTAAAAGATTATCAAAAAGCAAAACATTATATTGAAGAAGCACTTAATAAATTTCCTGACAATACGGATGTGAACTTTACTGCAGGTGTTGTTTTTGATAAACTTGGCAAATTTGAAGAAACAGAGAAATTGATGAAAAAAGTCATTTCTCTTAATCCCGAACATGCTGAAGCTCTTAACTATCTTGGATACAGTTATGCTGACAGAGGCATTAATCTTAAAGAGGCTCTATCAATGATAGAAAAAGCAGTTAAACTCAAGCCAAACAATGGATATTATCTTGACAGTCTTGGATGGGTTTACTTCAAACTTGGAGAGAAGAAAAATGCTTTAAACTATCTTCTTGAAGCAATAAAATATGTAAAAGATGATCCTGTAATCCTTGAACATCTTGGAGATGTTTATAAAGAACTGGGAGATTTTAAAAAAGCTCTTCAGAGCTGGCAGGAAGCCTTAAAATATAATGAAAAAGAAGAGGGTTTAAAAGAAAGAGTAGAAAAAAAGATAAAAGAAATTCAGTCTTTAATTAAATAATGCTCACCTTTAAAGCATTCGCTAAAATAAACTGGGCTCTTTCAGTTTTAAGAAAAAGGCATGATGGTTATCATGACATTATTACATTAATGCATGCTATAGATTTATATGATAGCCTGAGTTTTACAGCTTCTAAAAATATAGAAATTGAAACAAACCTGCCAGTAAAAAAGGAGAATAACCTGGTATACAGGGCAATTCAGGCTTTACAAGAATATACTAAAATAAAAAAAGGTGTTCACGTTGTTTTAAAAAAGGAAATTCCAGCAGGTGCAGGTCTTGGTGGAGGTAGTTCTGATGCAGCTGTTACTCTCAAAGCTTTAAATGAGCTGTGGCAGCTTAATCTTGACATAGAAACACTCCATAAAATAGGAAGCTCAATAGGCAGTGATATTCCTTTTTTCTTTTATCTTCCACTATGTATTGTGGAAGGAAGAGGTGATAAAGTTAAGCCTTTAAAAATTCAAAAATCTTACACACTTTTACTGGTTAAACCCGATTTCAGCATTTCTACAAAGTGGGCTTATGAATCTTTAAATTTGAAAACTCAATTGACAACAGAGTATGAAAAAATAAATAATAATATTTGGCAGTTGTATAGTCAACTCTGTAGTGGCAATATTGATAGTTTTAAGTTGTGGAATGATTTTGAAAACACAGTTTTGGGAAACTATCCTGAGATAGATAAAATTAAAAGAAAATTGATTGAATCTGGCGCTAAAAAAGCTCTGATGAGCGGAAGTGGTTCTACGGTGTTTGGAGTGTTTAACAATGAAGTTGACGCTAAAAAAGCATTGAAAAATTTTGAAGGGTATTGGTGTAAAGTGGTTCACACTCTTTGTTGACAGTTTTTGGGGAGTCGCCAAGCGGCAAGGCAGCGGATTTTGGATCCGCCATCCGCAGGTTCGAATCCTGCCTCCCCAGTAAAACCCTCAGAAAGAGGGTAATTTTATTTTAAGGAGTTCAGAATGCCTGATGGTATTAAGTTAATAACTGGAAATGCAAATCCTGAACTTGCTAAAAAGGTTAGTAATTATTTACAAATTCCTTTAACTGAAACAATTGTCAGCACTTTCAGTGACGGTGAAATAATGGTTCAAATCAAGGAAAATGTGAGAGGCTCTGATGCCTTTGTTATTCAACCCACCTGCACACCTGTAAATCACAATATAATGGAACTACTTTTAATAATTGATGCATTAAAAAGAGCATCTGCTGGAAGAATTACAGCAGTTATTCCCTATTATGGTTATGCAAGACAGGATAGAAAAGCTCAGCCAAGAGTTCCCATATCAGCAAAGCTTGTTGCAAACCTTATTACAGTTGCAGGAGCAAGTAGAGTTTTATCCATTGATTTACACGCAGGTCAGATTCAGGGATTTTTTGATATTCCTGTTGATCATCTTTTAGCTGCTCCTGTAATCCTTGATTATTTAAAGAAGAACAACCTTTTAAATAACATCATTGTTGTCTCACCTGATGCAGGCGGAACAGAAAGAGCAAGAGCTTTTGCTAAAAAGATTAATGCACCTCTGGCAATAATAGATAAAAGGCGTGATGCTCCAAATGTTTCAAAGGTAATGCATGTAATAGGAGATGTAAAAGATAAAGATGCTTTAATAATTGATGATATGATTGATACAGGTGGAACACTGGTTCAGGCTGCAGAAGCATTAAAAGAAAAAGGTGCGGAAAGAGTTTTTGCCGCATGCACTCATGCAGTGCTTTCAGGTCCTGCAATTGAAAGACTTAATAATTCAGTGCTTGAAGAGGTTATAGTTACAGACACTATTCCTCTTCATGACAAAAAAGATAAATGTCCAAAAATAAAAGTTCTTACTGTTGCTCATCTTTTAGGTGAAGCAATAAAAAGAATACATGAAGAAACTTCTATAAGCTCATTATTTGTATAAGGAGGAGGAATATAGTATGGAAAGATTTATTTTAAATGCAGAAAAAAGAGAAAGGACAGGAAAGGGAGTAGCAAGGCAGTTAAGGAATAAAGGTATAATTCCATGTGTTATTTATAAAGGAGGGCATTCTGTTCCTGTCCAGATAACTGCAAAAGAACTTCTTCCATTTATGAATATTGCTACAAGAGAGAAACTATTTGTTACTCTTAAACTGAATGGAGAAGAAAAACAGGCAATACTTCAGGATTATCAGGTTGATCCAGTTAGTGGAAAACTTTTACATGTTGATTTTATGGAAGTAAGTGCCACTGAGAAAATCAGAGTTACTGTGCCTGTTGTTCTTGTTGGTGAACCAATAGGAGTTAAACAGGACAAAGGCGTGCTTCAGCACGGAATTTCAGAAATTGAAATTGAGGCAATTCCTGAAAAAATACCAGGTCATATTGAAGTTGATGTCTCCAACTTAAAAGTCTGGGATGCAATACATGTAAGAGACATCAAATTTGAAGAAGGAATAAAAGTTATTTCTGATCCAGATGAAGTTATTGCTACAATTACATTAGAAGAGGAAGAAGTAGAAGCAGCTGCACCTGTGGAGGAAACACCAGAACCTGAAGTTATAAAGAAGGGCAAGAAAGCTGAAGAAGAGGAAGAAAAATAAATTGAATGACTATAATTGTTGGACTGGGAAATCCTACAAGAAAATATGCAAATACACGACACAATGTGGGTTTTATGATAGTTGATGAACTTGCCAGAAAGCTTAATGCGAAGTTTAAAGAAAAAGAGGATTATTTAATAGCAGAGGTAAAGATTCAGGATAAAGATATAGTAATTGTAAAACCGCTAACCTATATGAACTTAAGTGGAAAAGCTGTAAAAAAGCTGGTAAATGAAAAAGTTTTGCAGTGTCTTCCTTCTTCCCTGATTGTTGCCCATGATGATCTTGATTTACCCTTAGGCAAAATAAAGATAAAAAGGAATGGTTCTTCAGGAGGGCATAAAGGAGTGCAATCAATCATTGAAAATATTGGAACAAAAGATTTTATCAGAGTAAAACTGGGAATCAGTAAAGATCCTGCTCAAGATACATCGGATTATGTTCTGACTCCATTTAAAAAAGAAGAAAAGGCAATAATTAAGGAAAAAATTGCTTTAGCAGCGGACGCAATTATTGCTATAATTACTGAAGGTATTAGTAAGGCAATGAATATTTACAATCAGGCTGGCAGATGAGCTGGTTTTTGTTAATCACTATTTTCATATTTTTACCTGAACCTTCCTATGCATGGGGACCGCTTACTCATGCATATCTTTCTGGTCAGATATTTTCTCTTTCAGGACTATTGGCTACAGAGATTTTAACAATGATAAAACTTTACAAAGATTATTTTATTTATGGTAACATTATTCCTGATACAGTGATTGGCAAAAAATATCTGCCTCAGGAAAAAAATCCCCACTCATGGAAAACAGGTTTTATGCTGTTAAATAAGGCAAAGACACCTGAAGAAAAATCCTTTGCCTATGGATTTTTAACTCACTTAGCAGCAGATGCAGTGCTTCACAATGAGATTAGAGAACTGAATTCTTTTCAGCATATAATTTTTGAAATAAAGGCAGACAGAATAGTTGACAGATTTTACTGGCTTCAAATAATGAGCATTAACAAAAAAGTTAAAAAGATAAGTGAAAGATTTTTTGAACAAACACTGCTAAAACCGGTTTCTTTTAAAACCTCAAAGAAAATATACAAATCATTGATTTTTCTCTCAGCATTCAATACAGGCGAATTAAAAAATCCTGAAGTATTTGATATTTTCCATTTAAAGTCTTTAACTGCCATGTTAGACATTCTTAACCATGGAGAAAATTCAAAAATAATAAGCCTTCCACCTCATAATTGATTTACAATTTTAGCTTTTTACAAAAAGTCTAAAATAAAAAGGAGGAGCAAAAGCCCCTCCTTTTTTGAAAAAGTAAAAAAATTACTTTACAAAAGGATTTGCATAGTAAGTTATAAGAACTATGACAAGCGTGTAAATAACAAGGGTTTCAATCAATGCCAATCCAATGATGAAGGTGGTAAGAAGTTTACCTGCTACTCCAGGATTTCTTGCAGAACCTTCCATTATTCCTCTCAAACCATGCCCCATTCCAATTCCACCACCACCTGCTGCAAGACCAATTCCAACTAATGCACCCAAGCTGGCAAAACCGTAATAATTTAACTTAGCAGCATCTGGAGTGGTTTCTGCAGCAAATACACTACCTGCAAAAAGAATTAAACTCAAAAGTACTACTGCTACCAAAACTTTTTTCATTTCTCACACCTCCTTTCTTTTTAATGATGCTCTTCTACAGCACCACCAATATAGGCTGCTGTAAGTATCATAAATATATATGCCTGAATAAAGCTAACAGCTGTCCCTAAAATTAAAACAAGTGTAGGAACAAGCAAAGGTGTTAAAACTCCGAGAACCATCAAAAGAAGATGTTTACTCATCATGTTACCAAAAAGTCGGACAGAAAGTGTAACAGGTCTTGCAAGATGGCTGATCCACTCTACAATAAACATAAAAGCCATAAAAGGAATTGCATAAATGCTTCTGATTGGACCTAAAAAATGCTCAAGATATCTTATTCCATGAACCTTAAAACCATAAAATTGATAGATTAAAAACACTGGAACAGCCATTGCAGCATTTGTATTTAGATTTCCTGTAGGAGACTCAAAACCTGGAATAAGTCCAAATAAATTGCAAGTAAGAATGTAAAGAAATAACGTTCCAAGAAGTGGAATAAAAGTTTTTGCATACTTACTCCCAACTGCATCTCGTGCCTGACTTGATAAAAATTCCAGGATAACTTCCATAACATTCTGAATTCCCGAAGGAACTAAAGATAACTTTCCTCTGATAATTAAAGATAAAATGATAAGAAATATAATTGCTAACCATGAATAACTAACAAAAGGTGGGATTGATGGTAATAACATTCCTAAAAAGGTTGGTGCTTCCACACTATGCCTCCTTTCTTTTTTTTGATTAAGTTATAATACATAAATTTTTTTCAAATGTCAAGCACAAAACAAAACTTCTTTTATTTATTTATTTTCTGTTACAATTTTTTATGGATCCTGTTACTCATACCCTTTCTGGATTTGTAATTGGTAAATCAATAACTAAAAACAAAACCATTCTTGCCATTATTCTTGTTACTTCCCTGATACCTGATATTGATATTCTTTTAAGACTTCACAGTAGAGAGCTTTTTTTGATGTATCACAGAGGAATTACTCATGGAATTGGAGCGTTGTTTTTGTTTCCTCTTTTACCTGCAATAATTTTTCGCAAAAAATTAGGTTTCTTAAAAGCCTATGCTTCGGCATTCATAGCCTATGCACTTCATCTTTTTCTTGACCTCACAAATCAATATGGAACAAAAATTCTTTCTCCCTTTGACTGGAACTCATACAGTCTTTCTTTAACATTCATAGTGGACCCATATGTTTTATTTCCTCTTTTGATAGTGGTAGCTGTATCAGTAAAAATTAAAAAACATGCAAAATTTTTATATATATTTTCAATGGTTTTTATTGCTTTATACATTGGAACAAAGGCATATCTTAAAGCAGAGGCAAGAGATTTCCTTAAACAAAAAATTGAAGCACATCAATACAGGGTTTATCCCCTTGTCAATGATTTTTTAAGATGGTGGTTTGTAGCAAAGCATTCAGATGAATACATAACAGGATTTGTAGACCTGTTTACAAAGCGTGTTTATATTGATGAAAAATACAGAATTAAGAATGACCCTGCAATTATAAAATCAAAAGAAGCTGAAGCAGTAAAAGCATTGCTTTCCTTTGCAAAACATCCTTTGGCTGAATTGAAACACGAAGGTGATGTAACTGTGGTAATTTGGAAAGAGCTTTCATATGGATTTTTACCTGATGATAGATTTACTGCAAAAGTATGGCTAAAGGAAACACCTGAGGGTTATAAAATAATAAATGATCGTCTGAAAATATGAAAGTCTGCGAAATCTTTGTAAGCATTCAGGGAGAAAGTTCTCTTGTAGGGATTCCTATGATTTTTGTAAGGCTAACAGGATGTAATCTAAGATGTACCTACTGTGATACAAAATATGCCTATTATGAAGGGCAGGAGCTTTCAATTGATGAAGTTTTGAAAAAAATTCATTCCTTTCCATTTAAATATGTTGAAATTACAGGAGGAGAGCCACTTTTGCAATATGAAGTTTATGAACTTATGAATGAACTTGTAAAAACTCATATGGTGCTTATTGAGACAAATGGCTCTGTATCTTTGGAAAAAGTTAATTCTCAGGTAAAAATAATCATGGACATAAAAACTCCTGGAAGTGGAATGAATGAGAAAAACTGCCTTGAAAATTTGAAGATTCTTAAAGAAACTGATGAAGTTAAGTTTGTTTTAACTGACAGAGCAGATTATGAATGGGCAAAGGATTTTATAAAGACCCATAGAATAAAAGCTAAAGAAATTCTTTTTTCTCCTGCTTATGGAATTCTCAATCCTGAAGAGCTTGCTAAATGGATAATTAATGATGGGCTTTTAGTAAGGCTTAATCTTCAAGCTCATAAATACATTTTTGGTGATACAAGAGGAGTCTAAGGCTTATAATACTTTTTCTTTTCAGGAAGATACTGCTGCTTTACATAACCACCATAATCATGAGGATATTTGTAATCCTTTCCATGACCAAGCCTTTTAGCTCCCCTGTAATGCGCATCTTTAAGATGCTCTGGAACCTGGAGTGTGCGCTGTCTTTCAATATCTTTTAAAGCTTCCTCTATTGCCCTGTAACAGGCATTGCTTTTTGGTGCAGTAGCTACATAAATGGCAGCTTGAGCAAGAATTATTCTCGCCTCTGGCATTCCTACAAATTCAACTGCCTGAGCTGCAGAACTGGCAATAACTATAGCCATTGGATCAGCATTTCCCACATCCTCACTTGCTGCAATAACTATTCTGCGAGCAATAAAACGAGGATCTTCTCCTGCATAAATCATTTTTGCAAGCCAGTAAACTGTTGCATCAGGATCGCTGCCACGCATACTTTTAATAAATGCTGAGGCTGTATCATAGTGTTCATCTCCTGCTCTATCATAGACAATATGCTTTTTCTGAATAGTTTCCTCAGCAATTTTGATGTCAATTCTTATAAAACCATCTTTATCAGGCTCTGTGGTTAATACAGCAATTTCAATGGCAGAAAGAGCCTTTCTTGCATCTCCATCTGAAGACTTTGCAAGATGAAGCAATGCTTCATCACTAATCTCAATTTTTAAATCTCCAAATCCACGTTCTTTATCACTTAAGGCTCTTTTGAGAATTGTTATAATCTCCTCTTCAGTTAAAGGCTTTAGCTCAAATACATGGCTTCGGGAAAGTAAGGCAGAGTTAAGATAAAAAAATGGATTCTCCGTTGTTGCTCCAATAAGGATGATGTTTCCCTCTTCAATATCAGGAAGTAATGCATCCTGAGAAATCCTATTGAGTCTATGAATTTCATCTATAAAAAGAATGGTTTTTTCGCCTTTACTGAGCCTATGTTTTGCTGTAAAAATCTGCTTTCTTATCTCTTCAATATTCAGAGTTGTTGCATTAAGCCACTCAAAATGAGCCTTTGTTTTATTTGCAATGATTCTGGCAAGAGCTGTTTTACCTGTTCCTGGAGGACCATATAAAATAAGCGATGTTATTCTATCTGAATCAATTGCTCTCCTTAAAAGCTTTCCTTTAGAAAGAAGGTGATTCTGTCCCACATACTCATCAAGATTTCTCGGAGTCATTCTGTAGGCAAGAGGCTCAGTTTTTAAAGGTTCTGATAGTTTATCAAATAAATCATTCATTTTATTTTCCCAAGCATCTTTATAAAAGTTTTTAAGAGTTCAGGATCATAATCACCTTTTTCTTTAACGATTATGGAAAGAGCAAAATATGGAGTTAAAGGAGGTTTGTAGGGTCTTCGGGTTGTTAAAGCATCATAACAGTCTGCAATTGCTGTAATTCTTCCAAAAAGTTTAATTTCTTCAGGTTTCAAACCAAAAGGATATCCCCTTCCAGAAAGCTTTTCATGGTGCTGAAGGACTGCTGTGAGAGAGTCTTTTGGAAATTCTTTCTGATTTTCAAGAAGTTCATAACCAAATAAGACATGCTGTTTTATAATATTGTATTCTGTATCATTAAGTTTTCCCTGTTTGTTTAATATTTCATGAGGAATCTGACTTTTCCCTAAATCATGTAAAATTGCACCCATTCCGAGTTTGAATAAAGCATCTCTGTCAAGTCCTATCTGTATTCCCAGCCCTGTAGATAAAACTCCCACATTAACACAGTGAGTGTAGGTATAATAATCATACCCCTTTAAACTTAAAAGACTATAAATTGAATCAGGCTCATCAATTATTGTTTCTATGATATCACTGACAACTTCGCCCACCTTTTTTATATTTTCTCCACTTCTTGGTTCATTTAAAATTTCCGTTATTAATACCTTAGCAGATTCTTTAATTATCAGTTCTTTTTCTTTAACTCTCTTGCTAAGAAATTCAATGTATTCTCTGAATAAAGGCAAATCCCTTCTTTCAATTAAAATATCACCTTCCTCAGGAATTGTATCCTCATAAATCATAAATGGTTTTTCCGGTGAGGCTTCAATGAGTTTTTTGAATTTAAAATCCTTTAGATTATAAATAGAAAACTCCACTTCAACACCCGGGATTAAAAGGTTTCTGTCAATCTGATAGAAATTTTCTTTGAAAAAAGAGTAATTTTTAAATGCCTTAGGAGAGTCTAAAACAGATTCAGGCAGTGCTCTTGATTTATAAGTATCTACAGCAGATTTTTCCACATAAACAAAAGTTATTCCTTTTTCCTTCAATACTTCAAGAAAACTGTTTGAAACTATTGTCCCTTTGTTGAAAATTTTTTTATTTATTCCTGAGTCACGAATATACACATCAAATGGTAAAGTTTTGTTTATTTTTAATTCTTCAATGTTGATTTTAATTAGATTTTGTTCATTTAACTTTTTTATTTTAGTTGCATAGCCCATTAATTAATTATCACAAAAAATTCTTAAAAAATGAAACATACTTTTTTTGAGATGTATAATAAAAATAATGACCATTTATCCAGAAATATTTAGAGGACTACAGATTGAGGCGTTTTTTACAAAAAAAATAGAAAACTTTGAAGATTTTAAAAATTCGCTTCCCTTTAAACTTTATATTCCTGTTCAAAGACATACAGATTTTGTAGTAAATTTGAATGCTCTAACTGAGCCATCAGTAGCAGATGCTGTGATTACAGATCAAAAAAATCTTTTTATAGGTATAAAAACAGCAGATTGCCTACCAGCGCTGATATTTGATCCTGAAGAAAAAGTAATTGCTGCAGTTCATGCTGGATGGCGTGGAACAGCAAAGGGAATTTTAAGGAAAACAATTCTCAAAATGAATGAGATTTATGGATGTGAACCTAAAAATCTATTGATTGCCTTTGGACCATACATTAAAGGATGTTGTTATGAAGTGGGGGAGGAAGTTATTGAAGCATTGAGAAAAGAAATTCCCGAGGAAAATTACATCTTCAGAGTAAATAGGAAAAAACATGTTGATATCGGAATAGCGAACTGTTTTCAGGCTATTTCAGCAGGAGTAAAAAAAGAAAACATATGGATTTCAGAGGACTGTACATACTGTAAAAACATTGAGTATGCTTCTTACAGATTTCATGGTAAAAAAGCAGCAAGACAATACGGAGTCATAGGAATGTTATAATAGAAAAAAACGGGGTGTAGCGCAGTCTGGTAGCGCGCACGGTTCGGGACCGTGGTGTCGGAGGTTCAAATCCTCTCACCCCGATAAGAAGTTAAATGAGAGGTTAAATGACACACAATATTTATTATTCATGGTTTGGTTTTTACTTTAGATAATCTGCCTCTGACAGTTTAGTCTGGCAGGAAAATTCAAAGCAGACAGGTCAGGGGCAGATGAAGCCCTTGACCTGTCTGCTTTTTTATTTAAAAACTTTGATGGAGGTTTAAAAATGGTAATTGTAATGAAACCAGAAGCAACAGAGGAGCAGCTTAGAGAAGTAATATCTAAAATTGAAGAGCTTGGTTACAAACCACATGTAATTTATGGCGCCACAAGAAATGTAATCGGAGCTGTTGGAGATGAAAGGGGCAAATTTATACTTCAAAGTCTTGAGAGTCTTGATGGAGTAGAGGCTGTTATACCGATTCTTAAGCCCTATAAGCTTGCCTCAAAGGAAGTAAAAAAGGACAAAACTGTTATCAAAGTTGGAGATGTTTCAATTGGAGGCAAAGAAATTGTTATAATTGCTGGTCCCTGTGCTGTTGAAAACGAAGACCAGATTATCAATACTGCAAAAACTGTAAAATCAATGGGTGCTCATATTCTAAGAGGAGGTGCTTACAAGCCAAGAACCTCTCCCTATTCTTTTCAAGGACTCGGCAAGGAAGGGCTTGAATTACTTAAAAAAGCAGGTGAGATTGCCAGAATGCCTGTAGTAACAGAAGTCGTTAATCCTGAACATGTTGACCTTGTCTGCGAATATGTTGATATTCTCCAGATTGGAACAAGAAATGCTCAAAATTTTGAACTTTTAAAAAGAGTGGGACAGGTGCAGAAACCTGTAATACTTAAAAGAGGAATGTCAATGACCATTAAAGAATGGCTTATGAGTGCTGAATATATCCTAAGCGAAGGTAATAGAAATGTTATTTTATGTGAAAGAGGAATCAGAACCTTTGAAACTGCTACAAGAAATACTCTTGATCTTTCAGCCATAGCAGTGCTTAAAGAAGAAACTCATCTTCCTGTAATTGTTGATCCAAGCCATGCAACAGGTTATGCAAAATATGTTCCTTCTATGTCTTATGCTGCTGTTGCTGCAGGAGCAGACGGATTAATGATTGAGGTTCATCCTCAGCCTGAAAAAGCCTTTTCAGATGGACCACAATCTTTGAATTTCAGCTCTTTTGGTAAATTGGTTGAAAAACTGAAACTTTTCACCTCAGTTGTAGAAATGATTTAATCGTAACGGATTTTCATAAAAATTATTGAAAAAATTAAAATTAAAGAAACAAAATTTGCTAAAATTACTGGTAATTCTTTAATCAAAACTCCGTAAATAAACCAGAGCGATATTCCTACTGCCATAAAAATGAACATTGTAAGAGAGACATCTCTGGCAGATTTTGTTTTATAAATTTTCAATGCCTGAGGAATAAGCGCACCTGTTGTTATTATTCCTGCTACAATTCCTATGATGTTATTCAAATTGATTGAAAACTCCATAATTTATATTGTATTATTTAGAATAATTTTAAAGCAAGGAAGAACAATGAACTCAGATATAAGAATTGATATTCAGAAACTTAAAAAACTTCCTACGCTTTCTTATACTGCAGAAAAAATACTCAATTTAACATCAAAAGAACTAACACATCTTGATGAACTTGTCAGCATCATTGAGAGAGATCCTCCGATTATGTCAAAGGTTCTTGGTGTTGCCAATATAGTTTATCTTGGACTTTATAAACCTATAACAACACTCAAAGATGCTCTTCTTAAAATAGGATTTAAAACTTTGAAAAATATTGCTTTAAGTATATCCATATTTAGCCTTTTTAAATCTTCTCCTGAAAAAGAAAAAAGTTATACAGGGCTTTTTAAGCATTCTATTGCTACAGGCACAGTTTGTCAGATTATTTCGGAAAAATTTTTGAAAGAGGCTTCTGAGGAATATTTCACTGCCGGTGTTCTTCATGATATAGGATTTTTTGCTCTTCATTATGCTTTTTATGAAAAGCTTCAAGAAATAGAGGAAGCTTTCAGGGAAAGTTCTTCTCTTAAGGAAGCAGAAGAAAAAATTATTGGCACAAATCATTCAGAAATAGGAAAATGGATTGCTGAAATGTGGGGATTGCCAGAGATGGTAGTTGAGGTAATTCTTTATCATCACGATTTCCCTAAGAAGTCATTAAAATATGCAAAAACTGTTGCCCTGGTTCAGCTCTCCAATTTTATTGCTGAAAAACTCGGATTTTATCCACTTCAAGTTAAGAAAGAGTCCGAATTCTATAAAGACAGGGTTTATCAAATTTTAAATCTTCCAGAACCAGAGGATTTAATTCTTGAATTAAAAGAAATTGTGAACGAAGTAGAAAATCTATGAGAGAATTTTTATTAGAAATAGGAAAGCTTTTAAAACTTAAAAATTTGGATAACTACAGCAACGAAGAGCTAAAACAAATCATTTTTGAGCATATAAAAAAGACACAGGTTATAAAACAATCTCTATTTGAACTAACCGAAGATTTTGCCTGCAGTGCAGAGCTTTCTGTAAGAGTTATGTCTTCTATCAATCGGATTCTTGACAGGATTTACAATGAAAAAGACATCTACAGCTTTATATCGTACTGTTTTGATGAGTTTATAAAGTTGCTTCCTGTTGAAAATATATCATTTATGGAAAAACATCCTAAACTGAACTGGCTTGTTTTAAAAGTTGCATCAGGCAAAATTAAATTGAAAGATTTTAAAAAGAAAATATTTAATATTGAGAATACTCTGGCAGGTGCGGTTTTCAGGGAGTGCAACTTTATTTATTCTCCTGATGTAAAAAATGATGAAAGATTTGATCCAAAACTTTCATCACTTCCTATAAGATCAGTTTTATCCGTACCTGTAAAATTTCAAAATAAAATAATCGGTGTTATTAATTTTTCTCATCCTGAAGCAAATGCCTTTGATGAAGCATGTATTTTCTTTCTTGTTTCAATGGTGCAACTTTTCTCTGCTGTAATAACACTTTTCAAGCTTTACAGTGAAAATTTAAAATTTAACGAATTATTACAAAAAGAAGTCAGCAGGAAAACATCAGAATTACAGAAGATAAATAAGAAACTTTACAAAGCATCTATAACAGATTCTCTTACAGGAATACACAATAGAAGATTCTTTTTCCAGAGACTTGAGGAAGAATATGCAAGGGCTTTAAGATATGGAAATAGCTTCTGTTTAATTCTTTTTGATCTTGACAGCCTGAAAAAAGTCAATGATATGTTTGGACATCCTGAAGGAGACAGGCTTATAAAGCTTTTTGCAAAAATTTTAAAAACTGTGAAAAGAAAAGAAGATATTGTTGCCAGAATTGGAGGGGATGAATTTGGATGTATTTTGATAGGAGCTTCAATAGAGGGAGCTAAAAAATTTGCTGAAAGAATAAAAGAAGAGTTTAAAAATAGATATAAAAAAGCTTCTGTTAGTGCTAGTGGTGCTGTAGGCTGCATTGGTAAGGGTGAGAATTTTAAATTTTACAAGAACTTTAAAGATTTTTTCAAAGAAATTGATAAGCTTCTTTTTAAAGCCAAGAAATTAAAGGATACGATAGAAACGATTGAAACAAATTAAAAAAATATGATAAATTTTAAACTTAATGTAGAGTCTTTGACTCTTTAAAACACACGCCCTGGAAATTCTCCGATGGTCCCTAAAGGGTTAAGGAGAAAGGGCGGAGGCAAAACCAACAGAGGAGGTTTTTATGTCAGTAATTACAATGAAAGAGCTTCTTGAAGCAGGCGCTCACTTTGGACATCAGGTTAAAAGATGGAATCCAAAAATGAAAAAGTACATCTTTGCAGAGCGTAATGGGATTCATATTATTGATCTGCAGAAAACTGTAAAAGGTATTGAAGAGGCTTATGAATTTTTAAAAACTGTTTCAGCTGAAGGAGGAAATATTCTTTTTGTTGGCACAAAAAAGCAGGCACAGGAAGCAATCCAGGAGGAAGCTAAAAGAGCAGGAGTTTTTTATGTAAATCATCGCTGGCTTGGAGGAATGCTTACCAATTTTTCCACAGTGAGAAAAAGTGTTGAAAAATGGCAGAGAATTGAGCAGATGAAAGAAGACGGAACACTGTATTTACATACTAAAAAAGAGATTTCCAAATTAGAAAAAGAAAGACAGAAGCTTGAAATAAACCTAATTGGAATTAAAGATATGATGGAACTTCCAAAGGCAATTTATATTGTGGACATAAAAAAGGAAAAAATAGCTGTTACAGAAGCAATAAAGCTTGGAATTCCTATAGTTGCCATAGTTGATACCAATTGTGATCCTGATCTTGTTGATTATGTTATTCCAGGGAATGATGATGCAATTAGAGCAATAAAATTGATTACATCAAAGATGGCTGATGCAGTGATTGAAGGTAAGGAAATTTTCCTGAAACGTCTTGAAGAAGAAGCTGAAAAGGCAGCAATAAAAGAAAAGATACTTCAGGAAGAAGAGTATCAAAAATCAATGGATGAATATATTGAACAGTAAAGGAGGAGAAAAATGGCAATAACTGCTCAGATGGTAAAAGAACTCAGAGAAAAAACAGGTGCTGGAATGATGGAATGTAAAAAAGCACTTGAAGCCTCAGGAGGAGATTTCAATAAAGCAATTGAATATTTAAGACAAAAAGGACTTGCAACTGCTCAGAAAAAAGCATCTCGTGAAGCCAGAGAAGGAATCATAACATCTTACATTCACATGGATAAAATTGGAGTAATGCTTGAACTTAACTGTGAGACAGATTTTGTTGCAAGAAATGAAGAATTCCGTCAGCTTGCCAAGGACATTGCAATGCAGATAGCTGCATCAAATCCCCAATACATACAGAGAGAGGATATTCCTCAGGATGTTATAGAAAAAGAAAAGGAAATTTATAAAGCTCAAATAAAAGGGAATAAGCCACCTCAGGTTATTGAAAAAATTATTGAAGGAAAGCTTGAGAAATTTTATGAAGAGATGTGTCTTCTTGACCAGCCTTTTATCAAAGAACCTGACAGAAAGATAAAAGACCTTATTAATGAAAAAATTGCAAAATTCGGTGAAAATATTGTAGTAAGAAGGTTTGTGAGATTTCAGGTAGGTCAAAGTGATTAAACCTGTTTATAAGAGGATTCTGCTGAAGCTAAGTGGTGAAGCACTTATGGGAGAAAAGGGTTATGGTATTGACCCTTTTACTGTAAAATACATGGCAGAGGAAATAAAAAAAGCCTATCAGATGGGAGTTGAAATTGCTGTTGTAATTGGTGGTGGCAATATATGGAGGGGTTCTGAGGCAGAGGCACAGGGGATTGAAAGAGCAACAGCAGACTATATGGGAATGCTTGCAACAGTAATCAATGCACTGGCACTTCAGAATGCTCTTGAAAAACAAGAGGTTGACACTCGTGTTCAATCTGCAATTGAAATGAGAGAACTTGCTGAGCCTTACATAAGAAGAAAAGCAATAAGACATCTTGAAAAAGGCAGAGTGGTAATATTTGCTGCAGGCACGGGTAATCCTTATTTTACAACTGATACAGCAGCAGCCCTCAGAGCAATTGAAATCGGTGCAGATGTTATCCTGAAGGGAACAAAGGTGGATGGAATCTACTCATCGGATCCTGTTAAAGATTCAAAGGCGAAAAAATTTGATATACTTACCTATATGGATGTAATAAGAGATTCCCTTAAAGTAATGGATTCTACTGCAATCACGCTTTGCATGGATAATAATCTTCCTATTGTGGTATTTAATATCCGCAAACCAGATAATTTAAAGAAAATAATTTTAGGCGAGAAAATAGGAAGCATTGTCTTAAAAGAGGTGAAAAATGATGCAGGAATTCAAGAAGAAAGCTAATGAAAAAATGAATCAGGCAGTGGAGGTATTTAAAAAAGACCTCTCTACATTCAGAACTGGTAGAGCTTCTCTCAGCATTCTTGACAACATTAAGGTTGATTATTACGGAAGTATGGTTCCACTTAATCAGGTTGCCACACTTGGAATACCTGAGCCAAGAATGATCACAATTCAGCCATGGGAACAGAGAATGCTTGCAGAGATAGAAAGAGCCATCATGAAATCAGACCTCGGGCTCACTCCAATTAATGATGGAAAAATAATTAAAATCGTTATTCCACCTTTAACAGAAGAAAGAAGAAAGCAACTTGTAAAAGTGGTCCGTAAGAGGGCTGAAGAAGCAAGAGTAGCAATAAGAAACATTCGCAGGGATATAATTGAAGAGATTAAAAAAGCGGAAAAAGAAAAGAAGTTAAGTGAAGATGATTCTCGCAGACTTCAGGAAGAAATACAGAAAATAACGAATTCTTTCATTGAAAAGGTTGACAAGGCTCTTGAACAGAAAGAGAAAGAAATCATGGAGGTTTAAATGAAAATTGACCAGGAGAGAAAAGATAGATTAAAAAAAATGCTCAATAAAATGAAAGAACAGATTCTTCAGGAAGCTCGTGAAGAGATGAAAAAGTTTCAAACTGGAGAAAAGCGACAGATTGTTGAAGCAGTGATGGATGATGCTGATTTAAGCGTAATTGATCTTTCAGAGGATATAAGCCTAAAACAGTTAAGCACACACAGAGATATCCTCAAAAAAATTGAAGAAGCCTTAAGAAAACTTGAAGAAGGCACATATGGAATATGCGAGATGTGTGGAGATGAAATTCCTGAGGAAAGGCTAAAAATCCTTCCATTTGCCATATACTGCAGAGACTGCCAGGAGAAGATTGAAATGATAGAAAAATTTGAAGGTGAGGAAGGTCAGTAATATATTTTCTCTAAAAAAAGTCCATGGGAAGGGGCTGTCTGCATGGGAGAGGGTCTCTTCCCACTTTTAAAAGCTTCATAAATTGATTCAACACTTAGTTTCTGTCTTCCCAATTCCACAATACATCCAACAATGTTTCTAACCATGTATCTTAAAAATCCATCTGCTTCTATCCTGAATTTGATAAAATTACCAATTATGTTTATATCCATGAAACAGAGATTGTCAAGCCTCTGCATGGTAAAATCATGAACAGTTCTTATTTTATTCTTTACCTCTGTTCTGCCTGAAAAAGCTGTGAAATCTCTGGTCCCCTTAAACAAATTTAAAGATTCTTCCATTAAAGATAAATTGAGTTTTTTAGGATAATGCCATACATATCTTTGAATGAAACAGGAACACTCTTCATCAATGCATAAATAGTAAACATAAGATTTTCTTTTTACTGAATACTGAGGATGAAACCCAGGCTCAACTTCTTCAATCTCAACTACTCTTATATCTTCTGGAAGCAAAGAATTTAAAGCTTTTTTAAGACTGCTTAAAGGCATTTTAATCTCCCATTTAAAGCTTGCAACCTGTCCAAGAGCATGAACTCCTGCATCAGTTCTACCAGCTCCCCGAATCTTTATTTCTGCTTTAAATATCTTTGAAAGAGCTTCTTCAATTAATGCCTGAATAGAATAGCCCTTTTTCTGTCTCTGCCAGCCAGAATAATTACTGCCATCATACTGAATGATCATCTTAATATTAGTCATTGTTTAAAATTATAACATCAAGAAACATAGTTCAAAATTCAAATTTCAAAAGCTAATGTTATGGATTCCTGTATGGACAAAATCTACAGAGGCATTTCATAGGAAAAATACAGGTTGACTCCCTTTTCCTCTGCATACTTTCTTACAGGAGGTGATGCCTGATAGGTGACTGTAATAAGTATCTTTTTTCCTTTAAGATGGGGATCAATTCTTCTTACTTTACTGAGAAAGCTGTCTATGTCTGTTTTTTTAAGCTGGGTTTTACATTCTCCCAGTATCCATTGCTCTTTATCATTTATTATTACTTTGCCAAAGATGTTTATTTCTTCATACCTGTTAGGTGAAATTTCAATATAGTCTCTTCTAAGGAATTCTATGCTTTCTACTGCAAAGTCTCTTTTGAGAAGAACAGGAAGACCTTTATAGGCTCTGTCTTCAAGAACATATCCAATTGCATGAGAGAGTCCTCCAAGCTGTTCCCTTGTTTTCCTGTGCTCTCCTATAAGTTGCCTGAGTTCTTCCTCAGTCTTTTTCTGAGCCTCAGCGAGCTCTTTAACAGTGGTTTCAAGCCGAGTAAGTCTTTCTTCGCTTTTTTTCTGAGCCTCAGCGAGCTCTGTGACAACAGTTTCAAGCCGAGTAAGTCTTTCTTCGCTTTTTTTCTGAGCCTCAGCGAGCTCTGTGACAACAGTTTCAAGCCGAGTAAGTCTTTCTTCGCTTTTTTTCTGAGCCTCAGCGAGCTCTGTGACAACAGTTTCAAGCCGAGTAAGTCTTTCTTCACTTTTTTTCTGAGCCTCAGCGAGCTCTGTGACAACAGTTTCAAGCCGAGTAAGTCTTTCTTCACTTTTTTTCTGAGCCTCAGCGAGCTCTGTGACAGCTTTTGTGAGTTTTTCAACTTCTCTTTGCAGTTTAAGGAAGTCTTCTCGGGTTACTACTTCACCGATTGCCTTCGCAATAAGTTTAAGAATTTTCAGAAACGCTGCCCTTATCTGTGGATCAAGATTTTCAAGTTCTTCAATGATTTCAACATTAATAAGCATAAAATAGTTTACAACTTTTTTGAGGTAAAAATAAATAGTTTCCCATCTGTTCAAAAGCTGAAATTGCAAAGATTTCTTCTGAAAATTAAGTCTATAAAAATTACACGATAAAACCTCAATAGCAAAAATTGCATTGAAAAAATCTATCAAAATTCTATGATTTATTGACAAAAACAATTTTACATATCGGTATAACTAAAGTAAAATATTCAAAAAATTCTGGAGGAAGGTAGATGGAGTTTAAGAATTTCTTTGCAACACGATTGGGCATTATTTTTGTTGGTTTAATTATTGGTGCACTTGCTCCTGTGCTTCAAAATCTCGGAAATCCACCAAACATGGGTATATGTGTTGCCTGTATGGAAAGAGATATTGCAGGCGCTCTTGGGCTTCACAGGGCAGCAGTTGTTCAGTACATGAGACCTGAAATCATAGGCTTTGTTCTTGGAGCTTTTCTTTCTGCTCTTGTCTTCAGGGAATATAGACCTCGTGGAAGTTCAGCACCTTTTATAAGATTTATTCTTGGTGTTTTTGCAATGATAGGTGCCCTTGTTTTTCTTGGCTGTCCCTGGAGAACAATTCTCAGACTTGCAGGTGGAGACGGAAACGCTATTTTTGGCTTATTTGGTCTAATTTTTGGTATCTGGATTGGAACAAGGTTTCTTAAAGCTGGTTATTCACTGGGAAGAACTCAAATAGCTTCATCAAAAGCAGCAGGAGTTGCATTCCCTCTTTTGATGTTTGGTTTTCTTTTACTTTTACTGATTGATCCTCAGCCACAGGGTGAAGGCAGAGGAATGCTGCTTTTTTATAGCATAAAAGGTCCTGGCTCCCAGCATGCTCCTTTGTTTATATCTCTTGGAGTTGCCATGTTAATAGGTGTTCTTGCTCAGAGAAGCAGATTCTGCACAATGGGAGCATTTAGAGACCTTATACTTTTCAAACAGGGACATTTATTTTCAGGTGTGGCTGCATTTTTTATCGCTGCTTTGATTACAAATCTCATACTCGGACAATTTAATCCTGGTTTTGAAAAGCAACCAATTGCCCATACAATGCAACTCTGGAACTTTCTTGGAATGACACTTGCTGGACTTGCTTTTACTCTTGCAGGTGGATGCCCGGGCAGACAGCTTTTCATGTCCGGTGAAGGAGATGCAGATGCTGCAATATTTGCATCTGGTATGATTGTTGGTGCAGCAGTAGCACATAACTTTGGATTGGCAAGCAGTCCTTCAGGAATTGGTCCAAATGGAGCTGTAGCAACAATAATAGGGCTTGCTGTTTGCATAATAATTGGTTTAACAATGAGAAGGAGGTAAAAAATGGCTGAAATTGTTGATGCAAGAGGACTTTCATGTCCTGAGCCTGTGCTTTTGACACTTGAGGCAATTAAAAAGCTTGGCAAAGGTGAGATAGAGGTTCTTGTTGACACTGATACATCAAAGGAGAATGTATCCAGGGCTGCTACTTCAATGGGATGGCAAATTATAGAGACAGCTCAAGAGCAAACAGGCTACAGAGTGAGAATCAAGAAGGACTGAAAGGATGAGTAATGAAAATATTTAAAAAATTATTCAAACAAAAGCATGATTCTACTGACAGGGGAATCCTTATATTTGAAAACACCTCAGAAGTCATAAGGGCAGAAAAGATTCTAAAAGAGCATGGATATGACATAAAAGTTGTAGGACCTCCTCCACATGTAAGAAAGGGATGTGATCTTGCAATAGAGTTTCCAGTTGTAGAAGCAATGGGAATTCTTAATACTCTTGAAGCTCAGGGACTTATACCCCTTGATTTTTTGCCTTCCAATGATGGCAACTTAAAACCTGTTGACCTTTTTCATGTTAAAGACTACGGCAGATTTATTATGGTAAGAGCAGCAAACATGAAAATAACAGTTCATAAAAGCAGTCTTACAATTGTTAATGTATCAGGTGGTGGATGCCCTGATGTTCCCTATTTAGCAGCCTGCCTTGTAGGTAAAAAAATTAATGAATCAGCAGAACCAAGAATGCTTGGACACACTCTCTGCGGATATGCCCTTCAGTTAGCATATGATAAAATAAAAGAATTATGCTTGCGGTCATAGGCACTGTTCCAGAAGAGGATTTTCCTGTTACATCAGGAAATGTTCAACTGGAAGACAACTTTTTAATTGTAAAGGGCAAAAAGATTTCCATACAGAGAGGAACACCCGCCCTGATTGCATCAGCATGCAAAATTCTTGAAATCTCAGGTAAATCTGAGCTATACGTTTATCTTGCAGGAGATACAGGAAAAGGCTATGGAAGCAGAAGACTATATGAATTTTTTGTCAGTGACATTAAAAATCATGATTTTGATACACTTACATTTCACTACTTAATGCCTGATGCTGACTGGTGTAATAAAATTTTACTTGCTGTTGGAGAGCTTTATAAACGCCCTTTTTTAATAGCTGATGCAGGTTTTATGTATGCTGCAAAGATGAGTGGAAATGCAAGCTGCTTTGATCTTTTTACACCAGACCCTGGAGAGCTTGCATTTTTAGCTGATGAAGAGGCACCTCATCCATTTTATACAAGAGGCTTTCTTCTTCAGGATGAAAGCAGAGTGAAAGAACTTATTGAGAGAGCCTATAAATATGAAAATGCAGCTAAATACTTGCTCGTTAAAGGCAGGGCAGACTATATTGTAAAAAATGGTAAAATCATGGAGATTGTCTCAGAACCATGCATTGAAGCTCTTGAACCAATTGGTGGGACAGGAGATACTCTAACAGGCATAGTTTCTGCTTTAATTGATTCAGGATATGAAATAGAAAAGGCATGCACCATGGCAGCAAGGATTAACAGAATTGCCGGTCAGCTATCTAATCCAGAACCATCTACTCAGATATCAGAGATTATAAACTACATTTCTGAGGCAGTAAGCTATCTCTGAGACCTTACCCTCTGAATTGCCTCTGCTGCCTGTGGGTCACCAAGCTGATAAAGTTTCTCATATAGTTTCAATGCCTCTTCGTATTGTTTTTTCTTTTCTTTTAAAAGGGCGAGATTATAAAGTGCTGTTTTGTTTTCAGGATTCATAGAAAGAACTTTTCTGAAACATTCTTCAGCTTTTGTGAGATTCCCAATTTTTGCCTGAATTACACCATAATTAATAATTATTGGGATATTATCAGGAGCTTGATTTAGGCTCAACTGAGAATAATGGGAAGCTTCTTTTAAATCACCAATCAAAAGATAGAGAGTTGCAATTTTATCAAGAATTTTTGGCTCCTGCTTTCCTGTAATTCTGAGATATTCCCTGTATTCAGAGATTGCATCAGAGTAATTTCCCCTTGCTTCATAATCCTGAGCCCTATAAAGATAATCTGCTGCTTTGACTGTTTCTGTATTAAACTGCTCAAGAGGAATTTCAGTGAGCCTATTTGATGTTTTTTCTGCTGAAGGCTGCTTTGATGGTTTTTTCTGTGCCAGAGTCTTTTGTTTTTCTGAAGATTTTGTTACTTTTTTAGATATTTCAGCAACGGAGTATTTAGAAGGCTTTATTTCCTCAGTTTTTGTCTGTGTAGTTTCATTCTGAACATAAATAGGCTGTGTTTGTTGATTTTGAGGTAAAGAGGCTGGGGTAACAATCTGTGATGCTGGTTTAGAAGTTTTTTGCAATTCCGGTATCAATTGATTATAAAGAAAAACTAAAACAAAACCTATAGCAACAATCAATGCTGATAATGCAATTAAAAAAATAGATTTTTTTGAACCTTTTTCTTTTTTTACAACTGTTATAAGTCCTGGTGGTATATCTTTTTTCGTTCTGAATAACATTTTAATATTATAAAACAAAGCAAACTTTTTTAGTAATTTCAGATTGACAACTTTAAGCTTTACAAAGTCATACTATAACGATATGGAAAACATGGAGTTTTCTCTCATAATTCCTGTTTACAATCAAGGAGATGTTTTAAAGGAAACTATAAAAAAAATAGTTGATACCTTTGGAAACAGCTGTGAAATTATAATCATAAACGATGCAAGCACTGATAACACTGAAAAAGCAATTGAACATTACAGAGAGCAGATAATCTACATTAAAAACTCTGAAAACATGGGTAAAGGATACAGCGTAAAAAAAGGAATTTTGATGGCAAAATCTTCTTACAAAATCTTTACAGATGCTGATCTTCCCTATGGTGTGGAAGGAATTAAAAAAGTTTTTGAAAAACTTAAAACTGAATGTGATATTGCCGTTGGGCATAGAGTGAATCCCTATTGTCAAAACCCTGTAAGACTTCTTGGTCACAAAATTTTTAATCTTTTTATAAGAACCTATTTAAAAATTCCTCTCAAAGACACACAGTGCGGACTTAAAGGTTTTAAGGCAGATGTAGCAGATGAAATATTTAAAAGTTTAACCATAGATGGATTTGCCTTTGATCTGGAGATTTTCTGCCTTGCCTTGAAAAAAGGCTACAAAATCTGTAAAGTAGATGTAAGGCAATTGTCAGCAGGACTGTCAACCATAAACATGAAAGCTTTACTTAAAATGTTAATAGATGTTAGAAAAATTAAAAAAGCTTATAATTCATAATTCATCTGTTGTTATTTTTTGCCTTATATATTTCTATCTTCTATACATTTTCAAGCCTTCTTTAATTTTTCTTGATACAACAGTTTCAGGAGGAGACACAGGCTCTCACAACTATGTTTTTTACCATCTTAAAAGAATATTTCCATCAATTCATGGCTGGTCAAATGACTGGTACTGTGGCTTTCCATTTCTTTATTTCTACCCTCCTCTTCTTTATGTGCTTTCTGTTCTTTTAAGTTATTTAATCCCTGAAAACATTGCCTTCAAAATTGCTACATTATTAGGAACCTTTATTTTGCCTTTAAGCAGTTACCTTTGTTTAAAAATAATAGGTAAAGAAAAAATAATGCCTGAAGCTGCAGCAATCCTGAGTCTCTTTTTTCTCTTTCTTGAACAATACAATATATACGGAGGAAATATTCCAAGCACACTTGCTGGAGAATTCTCCTATTCATTCAGTTTTGCCATCTTCTGGCTTTTTATTGCTTTGATGAAAAAAGGCATGGAAGAAAAAAAATATTTAATTTCAAACACTTTTTTGCTTTCATTAATGGTTCTTTCTCATCCCATACCTGTTATTGTATCTATTTTGATTATGCCATTTTTTCTTTTTTTAGACTTTAGAAAAAATTTAGTCTATATATTGAAAGTTTATGCCTTTGCATTTATTCTTACTTCCTGGTGGTCATTACCTTTCATTCTTTATTTTGATTATACTTCTTCCATGATGTGGAAAAAATTTATAAGGGTTTCAGATATCTTTCCTTCAAATCTGATCCCACTTCAAATTATTGCACTGGCTGGCTCAGTTTATGGCTTATTTAAGAGGGATAGAAATATTATGCTTTTTTTATTTATTGCGATTGTTAGCTTTTTTATCTATCTTTTTCTTGATAATTCAAAGATATGGAATACAAGATTTCTTCCATTTTTTACAATGAGTTGTATAATGCTATCAGCATATTTTCTGGGATCAGCTTCCTTCTTCAGTCATTCAAACTTCAAATTTCAAGGTTCAAGGGTTAAAGTTCTTGTTGTTCTCATATTGATTGCCGTGGGTTCAATTGTATTTATAAACAGTCAGCTTAAATACATTCCTTTATGGGTAAAGTGGAATTATGAAGGCTTTGAAAAAAAACAGGCATGGAATGAACTAAAGCAACTTTTTGATTTTTTAAAATCTCTCCCTTATGGAAGAGTAATGTGGCAGTATACACCTGATTACGAAAGATTTGGCACACCAAGAGTTCTTGAATTAATTCCACTTTTTTCAGGAAAGCCAACAATGGAAGGACTTTTAATTGAATCAGCACTATCAGCTCCATTCCATTTTATTCTTCAGGCAGAGACAACCAATACTCCTACATCTCCTGATTTTGGTTTTCAGTATCCATCCTTTAATATGAAAAGAGCAGTTAAGCATATGAAACTCATGGGAATAAGATATTTTATTGCATATACAGAGGATGTAAAACATGAGGCAGACAATTTTTTACAAATTATTGGCTATACTGGGAGATTTAAAATATACCAAATTCCTGATGTAAAACTTGTTGAGCCAATTTCTGATTTTGAAATTCAAAAAAAAGAAGAATGGTTGATTAAATCCATTGAGTGGTTTAAAAAAAGTGAGTTATTGAAGCCTATAATTTTTACTGAGAAAATTTTAGAAAAAGCAGAGCTTAAAAATATAAAATGTATGCTCATCAAATTTGACCACAAAGAGATAGTCTTTTATACAGAAGGAATAGGAATACCTCATATCATAAAGATTTCATATTTTCCGAAATGGAAGGCAGAAGGAGCAAAGGGACCATACCTTATCTCACCCTCTTTCATGGTTGTTATTCCAGAGAAAAATTACGTAAAAATAAAATGGAAATAATTTAATTATTGAACACACTGATAGCAGAGAAGTGATCCGCAATATGCTGGCAAACAAATTCCTGTTTTACATACTCTTCTGCACTGCCCAAGGTTAGAATACATTCCACAAGAGGCACAGCTCAATGTAGTAGTTGTAGTAGTTGTCGTTGTAGTTGTAGTAGTTGTGGTTGTTGTAGTTGTGGTTGTCGTGGTTGTGGTTGTTGTAGTTGTTCCTGAAGGATAAATGGTTAACGAAAGTGTTTTTGATGCAGTCTGATTTTTACTGTCTGTTACATTAATCGTAATTGAAAATGTTCCATAACTTGTAGGGATTCCGCATATACATGGAGAGGTATTACTGCATGGCAAGTTGATAGAGTCATAGGTGCAACTTCCTGAAGTTAATAAAGAAAGTCCTGAAGGAAGTCCTGTTATATTCCATGTATAATTTGGAAACCCTCCTGTAACGCTTATTTGAGCACCATAACGAGATCCCTGATAACCATAATGTAAAGACTCTGTTGTTATTCGGAATTTCGGACATCCGACAAGATCTCTTATCTCATCAAGAGAGACATAGGCAACAATATCATCATAGTAATACTGAGGATTTGTGGGATTATACGTACAAGGGCTAACATACGGCATTCCCTGCTCTCTTACATAAAAAGGAGAACTGGTTCCTGTACAGCTTCCGTCAGAGTCTTCACCCTTTGAATACACGATAAAAGCAACATTTGACTTTGTATTGTATGTTGAGCATTGAGTGTCAGTGCATTCTCTAACTTCATAAGATGTTGAATTTATAGCGCAAACATATTTTGAAGAACCAAGAAGTTCACTCGCAGGAAAATACTGTAAATCCCTTCCCCATGCATCAAGTTTTCTTGCACCTGCAGAGTCAAGATCTGATGGAAGATAACCGTTTTTTACTGCGAATCCAAGAAGTGCTTCTTTTGCCTGCTTTACTGTCTCCCTTGTTTCAGTTAATTTTGCTCTCTTTGTAAGAGGTCCAATAAGGCTTGCGCCAAGTCCAACAAGCAAGCCCAGAACTACAAGAACAATGGCAATCTCAACAAGGGTTAATCCTTTTTTTGATTGAATTGGCATAATTTTTTATACCATAAAAGCCTTATTTTTTCAACTATTATTAAAACTTTAAAATCTTCGGCGTTCTAAATTTTATAATTCTAAAGTAAAGCCAAATATAAAAAACTGCAAATGCAATGCAGGATAAAATAAGAAGTATTTTATCTCTCCAAAATAAAAGAGCAGGAATTGTGCAGAGTGTCTGCATTATCCATAAGTAAGGTGATGTTAATGAATTCCTGAGCCTTATTGTTATTTTTCTGAATTTTGGTCTTACAACTCTTCTGTATATAAGCGTATGCAAATGAACACTGTCTGGTTTAAAAGGACTTAATGAATGTGCAAATTTTCTTCTCCATATTGAAAAAACAGTTTCCCATATTGGATAAAGAAGAAGTAAAAAAGGAAACCATGCAGAGACCTGTGAATGATTGTTAACAAGCAAAACTCCTGTTAATCCAGCAAGAAAACCCATTGTATATGCTCCACCATCACCTAAAAATATCTTGCCAAAGGGATAGTTCCATAGAAAAAATCCCATCAAAGAGGCAAAAATGCATAGATTAAGATAAAGCAAAAAACTGTCACCAGCAAGAAAAGAAACATAGGCATAGGATAAAAAAACAAGAATGCTTACACCTGATGCAAGACCATTAAATCCATCTATTATGTTTATTGCATTTGAAACTCCTGTTAAAGCAAAGGCTGTAAAAAGAATAGAAAATATATGAGATTTCATGAGAGCATCATCAAAATATGGAATGTCAATCCTCAAAAGATTTGCATCCAGTAAGAAGCATGCTAATATGCCTGATAAAAATGCAAAGGCAAGCCTTATCTTTGCACTTACTCGTTTTGTTAGATCTTCTATAAAGCCTCCTATAAAAACAGGTATGCATGAAAGAATAACAGAAAGAAATTTATGAGAAAAATCTTTCCCTGCAATGAAAAATGAAATACAAACAAAAATGAGAGATAAAAATATTGCAAATCCTCCTGTTCTTGAAACCTGCCAGCTATGAAACTTCTGGACTCCGTCAGAACTGTCAAGATGGCTTTCATGTTTAATTTTTATAAGAATCAGGCATAAAAGAAAGGATGAAATAAAGGCAATAAGCAGAAATGGCATATTTCCTCCTGAATCGCCTGATTTTTCTATAATAGCATATAAATTGTTTTTGTGATAATTCTGCGATTGACAAAAGTATCATATTCTGATAATCTAACGTTAATAAAATCAGGATGCTATGATGTAAACTGTTATGGAATAATTGAAATAAATTCTTAACATTACAGGAAGAAAAATGACAAATATTACAAATGATACACAATTTGGCATGATACAGCAAACTTTGCAGAAATTAAGAGATATCTTTTCACGACAGAGAAAAATAAAAAAAGCAATTATATATGGCTCAAGGGCTAAAGGAAATTTTACAGCAGGTTCAGATATAGATGTTACAGTAATAGCTCCAGAGATGACATTTTCAGAATATTTAATTTTGCTTTCTGAGATAGAAGAGCTTGATATTCCCCAGAAGATAGATTTAACAAAATATGAACTACTTGAAGACAATATCAAGGAACACATAAAAAGAGTTGGCAAAGAGATTTATGAGAGAGATGAACTCTAAGATCAAAGTTCTTGTTACAGGTGGAGCAGGTTATATTGGAAGTCATGTAGTAAAAATGCTTGGTGAAAGAGGATACAGTGTTCTCACCTATGACAACCTCTCCTTTGGACATCGTGAAGCAGTGCTCTATGGAGAAGTTGTGGTGGCAGATTTATCAGACAGACAAACCCTGAATCAGACATTCAAAGAATTTAAACCAGATGCAGTTATGCACTTTGCAGCATATATAGTAGTGCCAGAATCAGTGAAAGAACCTTTGAAATATTACAGAAACAACTTTTGCAATACTCTTAATCTCGTGGATGCATGTCTTGAAAATGGTGTAAAAAACTTTATATTTTCATCATCAGCAGCAGTATATGGTATACCTGAAAAATGCCCTGTAAATGAAAATGCACCACTTAATCCAATAAACCCCTATGGAAACTCAAAAGCAATGGTAGAAAGGATGCTACATGAAGTGGCTCAAGTAAATGATTTTAGATATGTATCTCTTCGTTACTTCAATGTAGCAGGTGCTGATAGTTCTGGCAGGTTGGGACAGAGAAGAAAAGATGCTACACATCTTATAACTGTTGCAGTAAAAACAGCATTTGGTAAAAGAGCTTATCTTGAAATATATGGAACTGACTATCCTACAAAAGATGGCACATGTATAAGAGACTACATCCATGTAGATGACCTTGCAGATGCTCATATACTTGTGCTTGATTATCTCTTACAGGGTGGTAAAAGCGATATATTTAACTGTGGATACGGGCATGGATACTCTGTAAGAGAAGTTATTGAAGCTACAAAGAAAGTAACAGGCATTGATTTCAGAGTAATAGAAACAGGACGCAGGGATGGAGATCCTCCAGAACTTGTAGCAGAAAGCACAAAACTGAAAAGCTCTCTTGGATGGCAACCCAGATACGATGACCTTCACTATATTATAAAAACAGCCTATGAATGGGAAAAGAAGCTGTTATAGGAAGATTACAATTACCAGCATAAACAGAGGATATTCATCGCACCCGTTGAGATGCTCGTAATGAGAAAAAAGCGGATGGCTCAAGCAATTATTAATTTTGGATTGGAGAACTTGGGTATAATATGTATAATGAGTGCTAAAAAAGAGGAGAAATTCAGGGAGGAGATTTATGTCAACTCTTGAAGAATATATTAAAAATTTACCACCTGAACTTGAACAAGAGGTAATAGACTTTATAGAATTTCTAATTGAAAAAAAGAAGAAAAAAATAAAAGGATAGAGATTTTAAATTTGACTGGGAAGGAGGTTTAGAGGATTTAAAAGATAAGTACACTTCAGTAGAGCTTCAACATAAAATCTTAGAATGGTGGGCAGAGGACTAAGAGGAAGAAAAACTCCTTATGAGATCTTGAAGTAGTGTTACAGGGGAGGATGGCTTATATCTTGAAGGAAAACATCTATGGAACTTATCAATAAGATAAAAACAAAACAGGCTAAAGTAGGCATAATTGGACTTGGCTATGTTGGTTTACCTCTTGTGATAGAGTTTTGCAAAGCAGGCTTTCAGGTTTATGGCTTTGACATTGATGAAAAGAAAGTAAATCTTCTTTCTCAGGGGAAAAGTTACATAAAACACATTGATAGCTCTTTTATCTTTGAAATTCTTCCTAAATTTCATCCAACAACTGATTTTTCAAAGCTTTATGAGACAGACTGCATAATAATATGCGTTCCTACACCATTAAACAAATATAGAGAGCCTGATTTAACATATGTTTTCAACACAGGTGAGACCATTGCCAGATACATGAGAAAAGGGCATCTCATAATTCTTGAGTCAACCACATATCCTGGAACAACAGATGAAGACCTAAGAAAAATTCTTGAAAAATCAGGGCTTAAAGCAGGTATAGATTTTTATCTTGCCTATTCACCAGAAAGAGAAGATCCTGGAAATAAAGAATTTAGCACATCAAAACTACCAAAAGTTGTTGGAGGTTTTAGCCCTCAATGTCTTGAAGTAGCAAAAACTCTTTATGAGCAAGTAGTTGTTAAAACAGTTCCTGTATCAAGCACAAAGGTTGCTGAGGCAACGAAACTTCTTGAAAACATATATCGTGCTGTAAACATAGCACTTGTAAATGAATTAAAAATACTTTTTGACCGAATGGGAATAGATATCTGGGAAGTTATTGAAGCTGCAAAAACAAAGCCTTTTGGATTTCAGGCATTCTATCCAGGACCAGGACTTGGTGGACATTGCATTCCTATTGATCCTTTTTATCTCACATGGAAAGCCCGTGAGTATGATTTTCATACCCGGTTTATTGAGCTTGCAGGTGAGATTAACACTAATATAACATACTATGTTTTAGAAAAGATAATTCAGGCTTTAAATGATAGAGGAATCTCAATAAAAGGAGCAAAAATTTTGGTAGTTGGAGTGGCATACAAAAAAGATGTGGATGACACAAGAGAATCTCCAGCATTAAAGCTTATTGATTTGTTAGAGAAAAAAGGTGCTTTAGTGGACTATAATGACCCTTATATACCTGAACTTCCTGAAACAAGAAAGTATAAAATTAAAAAGAAATCTGTTGAGCTTACACAGGATAATCTATCTGCATATGATTGTGTTGTAATAATTACTGACCATAGTGCATATGACCCTGATTTTATTGCAAAAAATTCAAAGCTAATCATAGATACCAGAAACCTTATCAAATCAAGGACATATCCAAATGTAGTAAGAGCATAACATGACAGGACAAAGATGCTTAGGCTTGGTAGTGTTGGAGATGATGTAAGAAGGCTACAGGAAAGGCTTAGAGAGCTTGGATTTTACAGTGGAAGAATTGATGGAGTCTTTGGAGGAGCTACACTTTCTGCTGTAAAAAATTTTCAGGCTAAGCGAGCTCTTAAGGTTGATGGCATTGTTGGTGAGGAAACATGGAAGTCTCTCTTTGAAACTCAAAAAATGGTAGCTTCCGAAATCTCATCTTATCCACTTGACTACAGATGCCTCACTCTAACTGGAACATTTGAGACAGGAAAGCCACCATTAGAGTGCTTTTCAGCAATAAGCGGAAACTTTGATGGTCAGGGAATGAGCTTTGGTGCACTTCAGTGGAATTTTGGTCAGGGCTCACTTCAAAGGCTTTTAAAAGATATGTTAAATGACTACAGAGATGTTATGGAGCAGATATTTGGTGATTATTTAAATGTAATAGAGACAGTGATAAATGAGAATACCCATGAGGCAGTTCAGTTTGCTCAATCTATACAACATCCTGTAAAGCATTATATTTATGAGCCATGGAAAGGAATGTTTAGAGAACTGGGGAGAACTAAGGAGTTTCAGGCTATCCAACTAAGGCATGCAGAGGCTATATTCAATTCTGCATTAAAGCTTTGTAAAAAGTATGAGCTTAATACAGAAAGAGCAGTAGCTTTAATGTTTGATATTATTGTTCAGTGTGGTAGTATTAAGAAAACAACCCATGCAAAGATAATGGCAGATTTTGAAGTTTCAGCTCAGGAGTCTGAAAAGCTGATTGCAATAGCTCAAAGGATTTCAGAGCAAGTAAATCCAATGTGGAAAGAAGATGTTCTTTCAAGAAAGCTATGTATTGCCAGAGGTTCTGGTATAGTTCATGGATTGTGGTATAATTTAGAAGAGCAGTTTGGGATAAGGTTAATTAAAGTAGAGGATGAGTAAGAATTTAAAAGGAGTAAAAAATGAAACAAGAGGAGCTTTTGAAAAGAATAACTTTTAATCCTTCAATTTTTGGTGGTAAACCTATTATTAGAGGAATGAGAATAGCAGTTGAACATGTTCTTGGTATGCTTGCTGCTGGTTCAACGGTTGAAGAGATTTTAGAAAGATATCCTTTTCTGGAAAGAGAGGATATTCAAGCATGTCTTATGTATGCTCATAAGGCAGTAGCTAATGAACGGATAGAACCGGTTCTTATATTAGAGTAATGAAATTCTTGGTAGACAGTTGTATTTCAAAATTTGCTGTGGAAGCTTTGAGAAAAGCAGGATTTGAAGCCTTAATAACTGTTGATAGATTCAGAGTAAGGGTGCGTTTAAAGGAGGTTTAAGATGGGAATCTTAGGAGTCTTACCAATAGTAGGACCAATAATTGAGAAGGTTCTTGGGATAGTTGATCAGACAGTAGCTGATAAGGATTTGAGAGAGAAGATTAAAGCTGAGCTACAGCTTAAGCTTATGACAATGGATTACTCTTTAATAGAAAAAGAGATTGAGGCAAAGGCAAAAGTGCTTGTATCAGAGGCAGAGGGACATAGCTGGTTACAGAGGAACTGGAGACCTATCACAATGCTTGTATTCGTCTATATAATTGCACATAACTATATATTTGCTCCAGTTTTTGGCATACAGTCCTTGCCAATACCACCTGATATGTGGACACTTCTTGAGATAGGAATAGGCGGATATGTTGTAGGCAGGTCTGCAGAAAAGATTGTAAAGACATGGAAATCAAGCTAAAATTAATATTATACAAGGAAGTAATAAAATATAAGGCGAAGCCTCTGAGATAAAATGAAAAATTTCAGAATTCTCTCTGATATTTATCTCCAGAGGAGTATGAGTTAAAATACTACGAGGAGCAAAAACAGATGCCTAAAGCTCTACAAATTGAAATACAAAAGCATTCTCAAGATAGGGAGCATTATAGAAATATCACTCAACGTACTCTTTTAAATCTTTGGTGGTCAATAGTAGGTGAAGGAATTAGTAGAGGCATATTCTTTCTCAGTAGTATTTATCTCGCAAGAACTCTTGGAGTATCAAATTTTGGTCTTTTTACGCTCGCTCAAACAGTCGCTATTTATTTCTGGCTGTTTAGTGACCTTGGAATAAATATGTATGGTATAAGAGAAATAGCAAAAGACAAAAAAAATGCAGAAAAAATAATTAACCCGCTTTTTACTATAAGAATTACAATAGGAATGATAATCTTTTTATTATATGTATTTGCCCTTAGTTTGATTAATATATCTCTTATAAAGAAACTTACATTTATTGGTTGCGGCCTATATATTATCACCTATGCTTTCTATCCTGAGTGGATATTAAAGGGGCTTGAAAAATTCAAACTTGCAGCATATGGGATTTTTGTAACTTCATTGTTTTTCATTTTGGGGCTTTTATTTTTTATAAAGGACAATAAAGACATCCCACTTAGTGCATTAATATGGTCATTATCGTACGGTGTGGGTGGTATATTACTGTTTTGTTGTATTTATAAAAAAATTCATATTAAATATAAACCTATTTTTAATCTAAGGGTATGGTTTAATCATTTAAGGGATTCTGTTTATTTTACTACTTCAGCTGGATTAATATTGTTATATCAATATCTTCCAATATTTTTATTGAGTATATTCTTTGACACATATGAAGTAGGTCTATTTTCAGCCCCTTATAAAATTGTAACCTCTATAAGTATAGGAGGGTCTATAATTCTAATGGCATTTTACCCTGTGTTTTCTGACTTATATCATAAGGATAGGGAGGAGTTCAAAAAAATTCATAGAACCTCACAAAAAATTATATTGAGTATAGGGATTTCTATTGGAATTGTTGGAATTTTGTGGGGGGATAAAATTATTAATCTTTTTTTCGGAATTCAATACGCGCAAAGTGCACTCGGATTTAGTATACTCATTTTGGTTGTTCCAGTAACCTACTTAAGATATACATATGGAATGGCGATATTAGCAATGGGTTTTCAAAGGGCTCATAATATAGCAACATTTATAGGAGTTTTATGCATGTGCATTTCAGGCTTGTTTCTAATTCCAAAATTTAGCATTGTTGGAGGAGCGATATCCGTGCTATTATCGGAAATAGCTACAGGGGGATCATTGGCAATAATTTTTTATAATAAATTATCCATTAGAAAATAACTGAAGGAGGAAAAAAACTAATGGACGAGAAATTGATAAGTATGCAGTTACATGAAAAAGAAGCATATAGTAAGAATCTCATCAAAAATGTATACGATAGGTATGGCGATGACGTTGGTGTTGCCTGGAGTGGAGGCAAAGATTCCACAACACTTTTACATCTTATTAAAAGTTTATTTAATGGGAAAGTTCCATGGAAGGTTTTTACAATTGATACAGGTGTAGAATTTAAGGAAATTATTGAGTTTATTCATAAAATACATAAAGAGTGGGGTTTTGAATTAATAACTCTGAGCAATAAAGAAGCTTTAAAAACACTTGAAATAGCAAAAAACAAGGTAGAATGTTGCTATCTCCTTAAAACTATTCCAATAAATAAAGCTATAGCTGATTATAAGCTGAAAGCACTCTTGGTTGGGCTCAGATGGGATGAACAAGAGGCAAGAATAAATGAAAAATTTTTTGCTCAGCGAGATAATCCCTTTCATATGAGAGTGTACCCGATACTGCATTTCAAAGAGATTGACATCTGGACATATATAAAGAAATATAATATTCCATATTGCGAACTTTATAAAAAGGGTTATCGTTCAATTGATTGTGAACCATGTACAAAACTGTACAGCGGGGAAGGGCACGAAAGGATGTCAAGAGATCAGGATAAAGAAAAAGTTATGAAGCGACTTAGGGAAATGGGCTACTTTTAATATTCATTTCAAGATTTTCAAAGGAAGCTATTTATGTACAACATTTTAAAGGATTATAAAAGTTTTGTAGGTCCCAGGGAATTTTATGACATTGTCAGTGCGTTGCAATTTAGTATATTGACTTTTTTTGGTTTAAGAGAACACCATTTTTTACTGGATATCGGGTGTGGTTCTTTGAGGGGGGGGAAGTTATTTATTCCCTATCTATTACCGGGCCGATATTTTGGGATAGAACCAGAACAATGGTTAATAGAAGAAGGAATAAAAAATGAGCTTGGTAAAGAAATATTACAAGTAAAAAGACCTATGTTTAGTAACGACAGTAATTTTAATCTCACAATATTTAATCAAAAATTTGATTTTATTTTGGCTCAATCAATCTTTTCTCATGCTTCTCAAAAACAAATCTCTAAGTGTCTTTCAGAAGCCAAAAAAGTTATGAAGGAAACTTCAATCTTTATAGCAACTTTTATGGAAGGTGAAAAAAATTATAAAGGTGACAATTGGGTTTATCCAGAATGCGTTACTTATACTTGGGATTATATGCGAGAACTGGTGAGAATGGAGAATTTATGTTGTGAAAAAATTTTTTGGCCGCATCCAGCAGGACAGACATGGTTTGCAATATTTTTTTGTGAAAATAAAAAAAATATCAGGATATTATTTGATGATAAAATAAAACAGAAGTCCTTAGAAACTGAATTAAAAATATGCAGAGAAAGACTTAGAAAAATAGAAAATCATCCTTATGTTAAGATAGGTTTAAAGGTATACCGTTTATTAAAGCTGCTTAAGAATAATTTGATGAGAGGATGACAATTAGCACCAACAAACCAAATATAATTTTAATAGTTTGCGACACTCTGGGAGCAAAACATATGTCCCTTTACGGGTATTACAGAAAAACAACGCCGAATCTGGAGAGGTTAGTGGAGGAGGGTAATTTCACCGTCTACACCCGATGCTTTTCTCCTGCACCATGGACTGTTCCAGCACATGTCTCACTTTTTACTGGATTATATCCTGCAGAGCACTTGATAGATGGTAGTAATTTTTTTCTATCAGATAAATTTTTCACTCTACCTGAAATATTAAAAAGTATAGGATATAAAACATTCGGAATATCCGCTAATGCTTTAATCTCAAAACTTTTTGGATTTGCACGAGGGTTTGATGAATTTTATGAATTATGGAACATATTCAGTGAAGGGAAAAAAGAGAAACAGATTACAAAGAATTTTATTGGTAAAAAAGATTTGGAAAAGCTGAAAATTCTTATTAAATCCATATCTGATAATAATTTAAACTCATTTATTAAAGTATTTATTAATGCAATATATAAAAAAGCGCGGCCTATTTCAAAAAGTGCTACTTTTTCTACTTTAAAAGCTTTAAAAATTTATAAAAAAATTATTTCAAAAAATACACAATTGCCAATTTTTCTATTTATCAACTTAATGCAAACTCATGACAAGTATAATCCCCCAACTAAATATCGCAATGTTTTTGTAAAGGACAATCCCGTTATGGATAGAAGACATCATAAAGAATCAGAATATATTCATTATGCTGTAAACCCATTTGATAAGCAATATCTGGAATATTTAAAAGGACTATACGATCAAGAAATACTGTTCCTTGATACAATTCTTTATGAAATGTTTAAAGAATTGAAAACCGAATTGCAAGATAACACTCTTTTTATTATTACCAGCGATCATGGAGAATTGTTTGGCGAACATGGTCATATTCATCATTTGTTCACAACATATAATGAGCTCATTCATGTCCCTTTACTTATCAGGTATCCTGAAAAATATAGCCAAAAAACTTCTTCTAATAGCAACCTTATACAGTTACATGACATATTTTCAACTATTATGGACTTAGTAGATGCCCCTTTTCCTAAACCTCAAAGTTCAATTTCAATAATTGGTTCAGAAAAAAGAGATTTTAGCATTTCTCAATTATTAGATGTGGAATTTAAAATAGAAGCCTGTAAGCAGCGAAACCCTAATTTCAATAAAAATGAATTTCCTTATAATTGTTCAGAAATTTCTCTAATAAATAAAAAATTGTACAAACTTGTCTTAAGGTCTAATGGATATAAAGCTCTATATAATTTAAATAATGATTTTGCTGAGGAAAAAAATTTAATAAATGAGAGAGTTTTTAGTTCTATATTATCAGAGTACGAAATGGACTTACCCCGCTATTTGATGACTTGGAAAACATGGTTGGAGAAAAAGTGATGGCATATATTTTATGGTTGCTTATTGCAATTTTTGCATTGCTATCACGCATTTTCATGAAAAGTTGGTTTGCACCTGGTGCATTTTTTTCAATAATCTGGTGTTTCTACACTTTGCTCCCTTTATTTTTAGTGCCCTCTTGGGAATTTCATCCTTTAGGTTTACTATGGATATTATTTGCCTGTTTTATAGTTTTTACAGGTAGTTTAACAGGATATACTTTCAATTCTCGCTCAATTTCTCAAAATGGAATGATTAGAGAAAAACTATATAATTTAAATAAATCAGCCATTACCTATTCTATCTTTATTTTTACAGTAATGAGTTTTGGTGGGATATTGGTCCTGATTTTAAATGCTGGATATAACCTTTCTTCATTATTTTCATTAACTTATTTATCTGAAATTTCTTATTTTTATTCTTTTGCACGATATACTGACCCTTCTTATAGAGAGCCTATTTTGAGCATTTTTCTATCAAGTTTTACTTATAGCGGTGCTTTTTTGGGTGGAGTTTTATATGCTATCCCGAAAATAAATATTCGGCAGCGTTTATTTTCAATACTTCCTTTGTTAGTTGCACTTCTATATTGTCTGGTAGAGGGAACCAGAGCGAGCATCTATTTTCCTATTATTATGTGGATATCATCTTATATTTCTACAAAAATTTTACATAAAAATAAAATTTCTCTTTTTAGTTTAAAAAATATTTTTTTGTATGTAATTGGAATACTCGGAGCTTCAGGAATTTATATTTTCGTTCAGTTATTAAGGTGGGGACATGAAGAGTTTAATATAAATAATCTCTATAGAGTTTCTCCTATTTTTTATTCTGCTTTTTTAGGTCCCCCTGTATTATTCTCACAATGGTTCTCAGAGCACTGGTATAACATGACAGATGCAACCTTTGGTTTATTTACAAATCCTTTATTAAGGCTTATTTTCTCCAGTCCTCGCTTAAGGTTTGAATCTACATCGCTTGAGGATACTCCAGGTGCGGAATCTACAGTTTTTACTTTGTTTGCTGAGATAATTCAAGATTACACTGTAATTGGAGCTATATTTTGGCTTTTTATTTTAGGATTTTTTGCTGGCTGGACATATCGCCAACTTTTAAATGGAAAAATTATATATGTGCCATTTATGGCAATATTTTATAGTGTTGTCATATGCAGTCTCACTGGCTTTTTATTTTCATATACAACAATAATATTTGCATGGTTTATGTTTTTATTTTGCTATAAATTTGCAATTCACAAAAAGATATGAGCTATAATAGATAGTGCAGAAAAAAAATAGTATAAATCCAAGTATTGTTACAATTTGTGTTAATTATTTAAATGAGGAAGATACTTTATTATTTGTAAATGATTTAATAAACTTAAAAGGATATGAAAATGGAATAGTAATAATTGTAGTAAATAAAGAAGCCTCTCCCTTATTAAGAGGTTTTATGGAAGAGAAAAAAGTTGTAATTAAATATCCAGACAAAAATTTAGGATATTTTGGTGGTGCTAATTGGGCACTTCAAGAATATTTACAAACAGCTCCCTTACCTGAATGGATTATAATATCAAATACTGATATTCGTTTTGAAGATAAGGACTTTTTTTTAAAATTAAAAAATTATTACACTAATAAAATAGATAACATCGGTATTATTGCACCAGATATTGAATTAAAAAGCAGAGAAGGGTTGCCGTCTTCATATAAGCATCAAAATCCTCATATGGAATATCCTCCAAAAAGATGGAAGTTAAATTTTCTTAAACTAATTAGCAAATCTTATATTTTTTATATTGTATTTCAAATATTTTCTTCTTTGAGATATATGATTCTTAACAAATTTTTTGTTCGTAAACTGCCGAATCATCCGATTTCAATTTATGCTCCTTTTGGTGCTTTTATAATATTTCATAAAAACTACTTTGAGAAAGGGGGAAACTTGAATTTTAAAAATTTTCTTTTTGGTGAAGAAATATTTGTGGCTGAAACAGCAAAAAGGCTTGGGTTAAAAATTATATATGATCCAAGGCTAAAAGTTTATCATTATGAACATGGAGCACTAAAAAAACTACCATCCCGAAAACAATTTTTTTATTTTCGGAACGCAATAGATTATATTTTATCCAATTATAAATAATTTTATGTGCGGAATATTTGGATGTATAAATTTGAATGGTTTTTTCACAAAAGAAGATTACCACAGGTTTATTCATTTAACCGAAATGGTTTCATATAGAGGACCAAATGCTTCAGGCTATGTAATATTAAATATAAAAAAATCTGCGAATGAGAATTACTTTGATGCTTTTTTAGGACATAAAAGACTCTCAATAATAGACTTAACTAATACAGCAAATCAGCCAATGGAAGATAAAGGAGTTTGGATTATATTCAATGGTGAAATTTTTAATTATTTGGAGTTAAAAGAAGAGCTGAAGAAAGATGGCTTTATATTCAATACTAACTCAGATACAGAGGTAATTTTAAAGCTTTACAGAAAATATGGAGAATCAGGCTTTGAAAAATTAAATGGTATGTGGGCATTTGCTATAGTAGACTTACCTAAGAAAAAAGTTGTTTTAAGTAGGGATAGGTTTTCAATTAAACCCTTATATTATACACAGATTAATGGGCAATTTTATTTTGCAAGCGAAATTAAACAGCTTTTACCTCTTATACAGAAAAAAGAAATAAATCCCAATATAATGTATAATTTTTTGCAACAAGGGCTTTTGGATTATAATAATGAAACATTTTTCAGTGGAATATATAAGCTTGAGCCAAAGACAAATTTGATTATTCGTCTAATTGATAAAAAGATAGATTATAAAAAATACTGGGATTATACAATTGAAGATATTCCTAATATAAACTATGCAGTAGATAAATTTAGAGAGATTTTTATTGACAGTGTAAAAATTAGACTAAGAAGTGATGTAAAAGTGGGAGCATTACTTAGTGGCGGGCTTGATTCATCAAGCATAACAGTTATTGCAAATCATATACAGAATGGAAATTTTGAATCTTTTTCAATAGTAAGTAAAGATAAAAAATATAGTGAAGAGAAATTTATAGATATTCTATGTAAAACAAAAAACATTAAAAACCAAAAATTGTATTTTGAACCAGATATTGCTTTAAGCACTCTTGAGGAGGTTATATATCACAATGATGAGCCTTTCTGTGGTTTAAGCGTCGTTGCGCAATATAATATTTTAAAAAAAATAAAGGAGGAGACAGACATAGTAGTTGTTTTAAGCGGACAAGGTGGAGATGAAACTCTTATGGGATATCTCAAGTATTTCTTTTTTAATTTAAAAGAATTAATAAAACAGAAATCTCTAATATCCGCTCTTGCTCAAATTTTTTTATCTTTATTAAATCGGACAGTAATATGGCAATTCAATATAAAAGAGGCAAAGAGATATATCCCTTACATTGACAAAGATAAAAATTATTTAAAAATCAAAGGAATTTTAGAGCCAATATGGCAGTGTAACAATATAAGAGAGAGGCAGATTCTTGATATAGATAAATATTCCGTCCCTGCTTTAACACACTATGAAGATAGAAATTCAATGGCACATTCATTAGAAATAAGACTTCCTTTTTTAGATCATAGATTAGTAAATCTACTTTTGAGTCTTCCACCACAAATGAAGATTAGAAATGGATGGACCAAGTATATTCTTAGAAAATCCTTATTTGAGTTACCCAATGATATAAGATGGAGAAGAGATAAACAGGGATTTATCACTCCAGAGGAAAAGTGGTTAAAGAGGGATTTAAGAGAAATTATTGAAAACGCATTCAAAAGAAGTATTTTGGCTGAGTTAGGAATAATAGATAATAAATTATTCTTGAATTACTATTATGATTTTCAAAATAATAAAAGGAATATCTGGTATGCTGATATCACAAGGACTTTTATTGCAGAATTGTGGGCGAGGATTTTTATTGGAAACCAGCAGAAAGTAGAAGAAATGAATGGTAAGGAGGATAAATTTTTATGAATGAGATGAAAAAAAAATTGAACATCTGGCTTATTCAAACTGATGAGCCCTCGCCATTGGATAAAAAGGCTAAAAAGATGCGAACCGGACTTTTGGCTGAAAAGCTTCTTGAAAGGGGGCATAGTGTTCTTTGGTGGCTTAGTGCATTTGACCATTATAAAAAGGATTGGAGGTTTAGAGGGGATAAGGAATTTAAAATAGACGACAGATTCAGTTTTTTTGCAATTAAAGGAACTGGTTATAAAAAAAATATTTCTATATCTCGTTTTATAGACCATAGAATTGTTGCATGGAAGTTTAAAAGATTTGCTCCCAAGATGCCAAAGCCTGATATTATAGTTGCTTCAATGCCACCTCATGATTTGGCTTATCAAGCGGTTATGTTTGCTAAAAAAAATAATATTCCTGCATTAGTTGATATCAGAGATCCCTGGCCTGATATATTTCTTGAACATGTGCCAAAAGCATTTCGTCAATTAGGAAAGTTATTGCTCTATAAAGATTTTCTAATGGTTAAAAAGACAATACAAATGGCAGATGGATTAATAGCAGTTACAAATACATTCCTTGAATGGGGATTAAAATACGCAGGAAGAAAAAAAGGTCCCTATGATAAGCTTTTTTATCTTGGATATAAAAAACCTTGCAACGTTGATATTTCAAAGGTTGAAGAGAAATTTTCATATTTAATTCGTAACCTTAACGATAAGTTTATTGTTTTTTTTGTCGGAACAATCGGAATAACTCATAACCCTTCTATACTATTAGAAGTTGCAAAAAAGATAAACAAGAGTATTCACTTTGTTATTGGAGGCTATGGTGATCTTTTTTATCAAATTAAAGAGACTTCTAAAGAAATACCAAATGTTACATTGACGGGCTGGCTAAATCAGGATGAGATAGAATTTTGGTTATATAAATCAAAAATAGGTGTATGTCCTGTTACGATAGTCCTTGATTTATTTCCAAACAAAGCGTTTACCTATCTTTCAGCAGGATTACCGATTATTTCGGCTTTCCAAGGTGATCTCAAAGAAATTATTGAAAAATACCAGATTGGTTTTTACTATCCGCCAAATGATGTTGATGCACTTGCAGATTGTATTATGGAATTGTATAATAATCAAGAGCTTTATAAAAAGATGTCTGAAAATGCAAAAAGGGTTTTTGATGATATGTTCGATGCGGATAAGATATATACTGAATATGCAGAACATATAGAGAGGGTGGTAAATGAATTCAGAAAAAGCTGATTACTTTCAAATCACAGAACATCCCGGGCTTAAGGCAACAAAGGAACAGGTAGAAAGAATATATCATAGATATCACTTTGCAAGAAAATTTGCTAAAGGTAAAGATGTGCTTGAGGTTGCTTGTGGAAGTGGAATTGGGCTTGGTTATCTTCAAGAAGTTGCTAACTCTGTTACAGGTGGCGACATTGATGAGAAAAATATTGAGATTGCGAGGAAATATTATAAAGATAGAATTAAGGTTGAAATAATGGATGCTCATTCTCTTCCTTTCCCTGAAAATAGCTTTGACCTTGTGCTTCTTTATGAAGCTATATATTATCTTAAAGAACCACAAAGTTTTATCAAAGAGGCATCAAGGGTTTTAAGAGACGAGGGAGTTTTAATCATATGCACTGTAAATAAGGATTGGGAAGATTTTCATCCTTCACCTTACACTTATAACTATTTTTCTGTGCCAGAGTTATACGAGGCTTTAAAGAATGAGTTTAGGGAAATTGAAATGTATGGAGCGTTTAAGGTTGAATACAAGGGAATGAAGGATAAGGTAGTCTCACTTATAAAACGACTGGCTGTTAATTTCAATTTAATTCCTGGAAGTCTTAGTGCAAGGGCATATTTAAAAAGAATCTTTATGGGAAAGCTTTTACCCATACCTGAAGAACTAAAAGAAGGGATGTGTGAGTATTATGAACCAGTGCCTATTTCATTACATAAAAAATGTGAAGAATTTAAGATAATATATGCAGTGGCTAAAAAAGGAGGAAATTGAAATGGAAGGAAAAAGAGTTGTTCCATTTTTTAATTATCCCTATGTTTTTACTTCTTATGAAAAAGAATTTTTATCTATTATAAAGGAGGTTGGAAGAAGAGGAGCTTTTATATTGCAGAAGGACTTAGAAGAATTTGAAAGAAATATTGCTAATTATGTTGGTGCAAACTATGCTGTTGGAGTAGGAAATGCAACAGACGGACTGCATATTGCTCTAAGAGCAGCTGGGATAGGAGATGGTGACGAGGTTATATTTTGCTCTCATACAATGGTGGCAACAGCATCTGCAATATATTTTTCAGGTGCCACCCCAGTTCCTGTTGATTGCAATTCCGAACATTTAATAGATATTGAAAGTGTTAAAAAAGCAATAACTCCACAAACAAGGGCAATAATGCCAACACAGCTAAATGGAAGGGTATGTGATATGGATGCTTTGATGGATATAGCTGAAAAGCATAATTTAATTATAATTGAAGATGCAGCTCAAGCATTAGGCGCTAAGTATAAAGGAAAGTGTGCAGGAACTTTTGGGCTGGCAGGAGTTGTAAGTTTTTATCCCGCAAAGACACTTGGTTGCTTAGGAGATGGAGGAATTGTTTTTACTAATGATGAAGAGATGTATAAAAAGTTAAGGATGCTTCGTGACCATGGAAGAGATGAATCAGGTGAGGTAGTAATGTGGGGATTTAATACACGGCTTGATAACATCCAGGCTGCTATTCTGAATTATAAGTTAGGGCTTTATAATAAAGAGATTTCAAGAAGAAGACAGATTGCCTCTATTTATAATGAGCTATTAAAAGATGTTAAAGAAGTCCTTCTTCCACCAGCACCTGACAGTGACTCTGAGCATTTTGATATTTATCAGAATTATGAGATAGAGGCTGAAAATAGAGATGAATTAAGAAAATTTCTCAGTGACAATGCTATAGGCACTATTATTCAGTGGGGTGGGAAGGCTGTGCATCAATTTGAAAAACTCGGCTTTAATGTTAGGTTATTATATGTTGAAAAGATGTTTGAGAGATGTTTGTTGCTTCCTATGAATACCTCACTTTCTGATGAAGATGTTGTATATGTTGCAAATAAAATAAGAGAGTTTTATGGATATAGTAAAAAATAAAATTAATGATTTTTTGAAAAGAGCTTTTGATATTATTGCCTCAACATCTGGTTTAATTATATTATTTCCTTTTTTGTTGATAATCGCTTATCTTATAAAAAGAGAAGATGGAGGTCCTGTTTTTTATCGGGGTTTAAGAGTAGGGCAATATAGCAAACCTTTCAGGATATATAAATTTAGAACCATGGTGGTGGATGCAGAAAAAATTGGAGGACCATCCACTGCAGATGATGATCCAAGAATTACGAGAATTGGAAAGATAATAAGAAAATACAAGCTTGATGAATTACCGCAGCTTATAAATGTTCTGAAGGGGGAGATGAGCTTTGTTGGTCCAAGACCTGAAGTCCAGCAATATGTTGATATGTTTACAAATGAAGAAAAGCAAATTCTTAATGTAAAGCCAGGAATAACAGATTGGGCATCTTTATGGGATTCAGATGAGGGTGCAATTCTGGCTGGCTCTCCAGATCCTGAAAAGACATATATGGAAAAAATAAGACCCACCAAACTTAAACTACAGCTTTATTATGTAAATAATAGGACTTTTTTTAATGATTTAAAAATAATTTTTCTTACAATATACGCAGTATTGACAAAAAAGTCTTTAGATGCAGATATGCTTTTGAATAAAAATATTATAAAACTAAAATCTGTTGTGCAGGGAGGAAATAAATGAAAACAAATCTTAAAACATTTGAAAAAAAGATTTTAAATTACAGTAAAATAGCAAGACAGGCACGCATAAAAGTTCTTGATATGATTTATAAAGCCCAGACTTCTCACATAGGCAGTAATTTTAGCTGTATTGATATAATGACAGTTCTTTTTGAAAAGGTTGATCTGGATAAAGATAAGGTAATTTTAAGTAAAGGCTGGGCAGCTGCCTCACTTTATTATTTTCTTTGGAGAAAAGGAAGGATTACAGATAAAGATTTAGGTAGCTATTGCATGCCAGGCAGTAAATTTATAGGACTGGCTGAACCTATTATTCCCGAAATTCCAGCAGCAGGAGGCTCAATGGGATTTGGTCTTCCTTTCGGAGTAGGATTTGCTTTATCAAAGAAGATGAAAAATGAAGATGGTATGATATATGTAATAATGTCTGATGGTGAGATGGATTGTGGTACAACATGGGAGTCAGCTTTAATTGCGTCTCATCATAAACTTAGTAATCTTTTAGTTTTTGTAGATTATAATAAACTACAAGCTATGGGAGCTGTAAACGAAATTTTAAACATTGAACCAATAAAAGACAAATGGGAAGCTTTTGGATGGGAGGTAGATGAAATTAATGGACATGACTATGAAGAAATAGAGGAAGCCTTTAATAGTTTTGGAAATTTTGATAGACCAAAGGTTGTTATTGCCCATACAGTTAAAGGTAAAGGAGTGAGCTTTATGGAAGGAAATAATATATATCACTACAAAGCACCTTCAGAAGATGAATATAAAAGAGCCTTGAAAGAATTGATGGAGGATTAATATGGCTGAGATTGTAAAGCTTCAAGATTCAAGAAGAACATTTGTTGAAACATTAAATGAACTCGCAGAAAATGATCCCAGTATTATTGTTATAATTTGTGATGTAGGATTTAATTATTTAGATGATCCTAACAATAAGTTCAAAGTCTTAAACTTGGGAGTAACTGAAGCAAGCTCAATGATTATTGCTTCTGCCTTGGCTTTATCTGGTTTTAAGCCATATATATATTCAATGATTAACTTTATAACTTTCAGGGTTCATGAAATGATAAGAAATGCAGTCTGTTTACATAATGCAAATGTGAAAATTATTGGAGTTAAAGGAAGTGAAAAATATAAATTTCTTGGTTTTTCTCATAATTTATTGTATGAAACAGAGGAAGTAGAATGGCTTGAAAGATTACATGGCATGAAATGCTTTTTACCAAAAAATAATGAGGAAGTAAGGGAAGTTATATTAAAAACCTATAATATGAAAAACCCTTGTTATATAAGACTGTAAAAGAAATTCATAATGAAACTTATTGAAAAAATTCGTATTCAGAATTCTAAGTTTCTAACTCCGACTCCATTAAAAAGATTATGTTTTTTTCTTATTGGAGATGCTTTAATTATTACTTTTTCGCTTTATTTTGCCTTTTTATTCCGTTTTGATTTTATTTTGCCTGATAAATATAGAGAGATTTTTTTTATAGCTGTTTGTTTTTTTATTTTTATTAAAATTTTTATGTTGTGGATTTTTAAAGTCTACAAGATTCCATGGCGGTATTTTTCTCTTGCTGATCTGCCAAAGCTTTTAAATTCTTTAACAATAGCCTCTCTTATGATTGTCCTTTTAGTTTTTCTTCTGAGAAGTTATCAGCAATTTCTATTTTTGCCTAAGAATTTTCAGGAGCTTTCATCCATTCCTGTAAGTGTTATATTTATTGATTGGTTTATATCCTTCATATGTATCTCATTCCTGAGAATATCCAAGAGATTTTACTTTGAGATTTTTAAAAAGAAAAGGAACAAAGAAGGTCTAAGAACACTTATAATTGGTGCAGGAAATATTGGAGAGATGATCTTAAGAGACATTAAAAGGCAAAATTTTAGCGAGTTTTTTCCTGTTGGTTTCTTGGATGATGATAAGAGAAAAATAGGAACTTATATACAGAATTTAAAAGTTTACGATCGTATTGATAATCTTGGGAAAATAATTAAAAGTTTAGGGATAGAGGCTGTAATAATAGCAATTCTTTCACTAAGTCATAAAAAACTTTCAGAGATATATATTTCTGCTAAAAATGCAGGTGTCAACACAATAAAAATAATTCCTAAGCTTTATCAGTTTGAAAAACCTGAAATAAATTTAAAAAAATTAGAAGATTTAAAAATAGAGGATCTTCTCGGAAGGCAGGAAGTAAATATTAATTTTGAAGAGATTAAGAAGTTTCTTCAGAATAAAAAGATTTTAATTACAGGAGCAGGAGGTTCCATTGGTTCAGAGCTTGTGATTCAAGCTGCCCAATTTTCTCCAAAGAAAATTATTTTACTTGACATTGATGAAACAGAATTATTTAATATGGAAGTTAAATTGAATAAATTTTTCCCTGAATTTAAAGACTTTAAATCCATTGTTGCTGATATCAAAGATCATGTAAAAATTGACCAGATTTTCAAAAAATTCCAGCCAGATATTGTTTTTCATGCAGCAGCCTATAAACATGTTCCTATTATGGAGCATAATGCTGATGAAGCAGTTAAGGTGAATATATTAGGAACATATTATCTTGCAAAGGTGGCTGTAAAATACAATGTGGAAAAGTTTATTTTAATATCTACAGACAAAGCTGTTAGACCCAAAAGTGTTATGGGAATGACAAAAAGAGTTGCTGAATATATATGTAAAGCCTTTAATGAATATGGTAAGACTGATTTTATTTCCGTAAGATTTGGAAATGTTCTCGGTAGTAGAGGAAGTGTTTTACCTTTATGGATTGAACAGTTAAAAAATGGAGGACCAATTACAGTAACTCATAAGGATATGCAGAGATATTTTATGACAATTCCTGAGGCTGTGCTGCTTATTCTTCAGGCTTCTACTTTTGGTAAAGCTGGAGAAATCCTTGTGCTTGACATGGGAGAACCTGTAAAAATAATTGATCTGGCTGAAAGATTTATAAAGTTACATGGATTTGAACCATACAAAGATATTGATATAAAATTTATTGGAATAAGACCTGGGGAAAATCTCTTTGAAAATATATTAACTGCAGAAGAAGGAGTGACTGCTACAAAACATGAAAGAGTTTTCATTGCTAAAGAAAATAATAAATTATTGTTGGATGATGTTGAATCATTTCTGAAAAAGCTTGAAGAGATGATAGAAGATGAAAAGGAAGAAAAAAATATGAATATAAAACAAGCTTTATATGAATTCATAAATTCCTGTAAAAGGAGTAATTGATGGAAGAGTTTATCTTGGTGTTTTCCATTGAAGAGCTTCCAGATCCTAAGAATACAGGTGTATTTTCTGTTGAGTATCAAGGAAATGTCATATTAGATAGAATTGTTACTCTTGACGAACAGGGTATAGATGATGCCTGCTTTTTAATAGAAGTGAATAAGAAGAAGCTTTCAGAAATTAAAGAAATTAGATTTTTTAATATTTCAGGGTATGCAAAAGACAAAATTTTAAAATCACTGAGTAAAATCAGAATAAGATAAGGAGAGGAGGATTATTTATGAATGCAGAGGAAACAAAAGAAAAACACTCAGATGAGATTGACCTTTATGATTTGGCTCTTGTTCTTAAAAAACGGATAAGGTATGTTGTGGGTGTATTTGTGCTCGGTGTTGTTATTGCAACTGTGATTAGTTTTCTTATGCCAAATATATATCAGGCAAGGGCAACGTTATGGATTGATTTTTTTTTAACTCAGCAAATGATTGAAAATCTTAAAGCGAATCAATTTGTAAGAGATGGTAAATTATCTTTTATAATTCCGCTACAGCAGGGTAGGTCTCAAGATGTAAATAGTCTCAGTCTGTCAATACTTAACAGCGTTGAGTTTAAAAAGAAAATAATAAATAGATTGAAGAAGACTTACCCTGATAGTGAAGATTTGAATAACATAGAGAAAGCGATAAATTTAGGTAAAGGCGAAGCACTTTTTAAAGCTGATATAGATAAAAAGACAGGAAGTATTATTATTATTACATCAGAGCAAAAAGGAAGAAAACTTGCAGAAGAGATTTTACAGAATGCTATTGAGGAGTGTAGAAAAGAGCTGGATAAAGCCTTTCTTGCCTATTCAGAAGTTCTTGCTTTAGAGAAGGCAAAGACTGATAAAAGCAAAAATTTTATTTTTTATATTGTAGAAAATCCAAATTCCTTAGAGAAACCTGTGAAACCTAAAAGAAAGTTGATTATTGCAGTGTCTGCCATAATCTCACTCTTTGCAGGAATTTTTCTTGCCTTTTTAGCTGAATGGTGGAGTAAGGCAAAAAGAGGCTGAGATTCCTCAGAATTACAAAAAAGATGCGGAATGACACCAATGCTAATTTTTTAATTTCTTTGTAAAAAAGAAAATTTTATGCTAAAATTTCTTTATGAAAAAGAAAGAAATCCTTAAAACTATTATCACAGAATTTCACTATTGAAAGATACAGCATCAAAGATACATTTGTGCTTAAGTATTTCATAAAGCAGGTAGCAGAAACAGTTTCAAAACCACTTTCTATAAATAAAATCTATAACGAAATTAAATCGCATGGTTTGAAGGTAGGTAAAAATATTCTTTATGAGTTCCTTGAGTACCTTGAGAATGCTTTTATCATAAGAAAGATCAAAAAAAAAGAGTCATTCAATACTTTGCTCTGAATTTACGGATAGAAAGGCTTATTTTATTGATAACGGGATTTTAAGAGCAATAAAAGTCTTTGAAGGGCAGGATTATGGCATTCTTTTTGAAAATTTAATTTTTAGAGAACTTTATAGAAAAAGCAAGAGTTTATTTTTTTATAGAGAAGATAAAGAGTGTGATTTTATATTAGAAGACAGCACTCCCATACAGGTTTGTTTTGGCTTTAGTGATCCTGAAGTAAAAAAGAGGGAGGTAAAAGGGCTTTTAGACTGCTGTAGAAGATTTAATTTTAAAAAAGGATTAATTATAACTTTTGAGGAAGAAGATGTTGTAAATGTTAATGGGTATACTTTTACAATAGTTCCCGCATATAAATGGTTGCTTACAAAATGAGTAAATCAATAGAGTTAAAGATGCGGAATGACGGCTCCAATCAGCAATTTTGGACTGGATAGGATAGATACATGAAAAAATTAGGTATAATATAAATAATATAAGTAAAAACTATTCATGGAGGATTTTATGGAGTGGGAAAAGGTAGTAGATAGGATTAGAGATTTGATTTTAGGAGAGATAAAGGAGGAGTTAAGGGATTTTAAAGCAACAGTAACAGGGCAGCTTCAAGGATTTACAATTGCTATTGAATCAATTAATGGAAGGATGAATTCAATTGAATCAAGAATGGGATCACTTGAATCAAGGCAGGCAAATATTGAGTCTGAGCTTAAAGACATTAGACGGTCTATTGATGAGACTAACAAACGTATTGATGAAACCAACAAACGCATTGATGAGACTAACAATAGAATTGATGAGCTTAGGGTAGAACTTAAAACAGAAATAATGATGAATACACAAAGAATTGATGAGACCAATAAACGCATTGATGAAACCAATAAACGCATTGATGAATTATTTTTAGAGGTATCAAAAATCAGAGGAGACCTTAACAAGGCTTTATCTCAGAAAGAAGCTATTGATGATATGAGATTGAGAATTCAAAGGCTGGAAGACAAAGTATTAGTTGCTGCATAAATCTGTCCCGTAAATGTCATCATAATAGGGCTAAAGAATATAAAGGAGATACTCAATGAAAACGGTCATACTTTCAGGAGGCTCGGGCACAAGGCTTTATCCTACAACTCAGGTGCTTAATAAACATCTTCTTCCCATTTATAACAAACCAATGCTTTATTATCCGCTTTCAATAAGCATGCTACTTAAAATAAGAGAGGTATTGATAATCGTTAATCCTGAAGACATTGAGATATACAGGAAACTCTTACAGGATGGTTCACATCTTGGTATGAAAATCAATTACAGAGTTCAAAACTCTCCTAAGGGGCTTGCTGATGGATTGATTCTTGCAGAGGATTTTATTGGAAGTGATACAATTTTTTATCTGCTTGGTGACAATATATTTTTCGGTCATGACCTTTTAAAGATACTGAGTGAGGCAAAGAAAGAAGTGGAAGAAAGTGGTGGCGCATATATATTTGGCTACTATGTATCAGACCCTCAAAGATTTGGAATTGTTGAGTTTGATAAAAATGGTAAGGTAATCTCAATTGAGGAAAAGCCAAAGAAACCAAAATCAAACTATGCAGTGGTGGGTATGTATTTTTATGACAATGAGGCAGTGAAAATAGCAAAAAACATAAAGCCCTCCCTAAGAGGAGAGCTTGAGATAACAAGCGTAAATGAGGAGTATCTTAAAAGAGGTAGCCTTAAGGTGAAACTTCTTGGAAGAGGATTTGCATGGTTTGATGCAGGGACTCATGATAGTTTTCTTGAGGCAGGAGAATTTGTAGCAACGATAGAAAAGAAAACAGGCCTTATGATAGGCTGTATAGAGGAGATAGCATACAGAAATGGTTGGATAAGCAGGCAACAGCTTAAAGAGCTTGCCCATCCTTTAAGGAAAACTGATTATGGAAGATATCTTCTTAAGATTGCAGAGGAGTAAGAATGTTTTTTGAATTTACAAGGCATGCGTATTTAAAATTAAATGAAAGAGACATAAAAGAATCAGAAGTTATGCAGGTTTTTCAACATCCTGAAGAAATTTTTTTAGATACGCAGACAGGAAATATAGTAATGGTCGGAGATAGAATTTCCAAATCCGGTCATAAATTAATAGTTGTGTTTTCTGAAGATATGAAGAAAATTATAACTTTAATTGATACATCAAAAATTGATCTCATAAATAACAGAAAGGAGAGAGGAAGATGGATAAAAATAAAGTAAAGGTAAGATATGATAGAGAAGGAGATATTCTTTACATCTCTTCTGGTGAGGGTTCTATAAAGGATACTGTGGAAATTGGTGAAGATGTTTTTATAGAAATAGGTGAAACAGATGAAATAATTGGCATAGAGATCTGGCAAGCAAGAAGAAATATTTTTAATGAATTATTTAAATATTTAGAAGAGCTAAAACAAAAAGTTTCAGCACAGTAAATATTATGCCTTTTGAATTTATAAAGCTTGAGATACCAGAGGTTGTTTTAATAAAACCCAGGGTTTTTGAAGATGAAAGAGGTTTTTTCCTTGAGTTTTTTAAGTATTCTGATTTTGCAAAGGCTGGCATAGATTATAACTTTGTTCAAGACAATCACTCAAAGTCAAAAAAAGGAGTTTTAAGGGGACTTCATTATCAGCTTAAGCCAAAAGCTCAGGGAAAGCTGATTAGATGCATAAAAGGCAGAATCTGGGATGTGGCAGTTGATATAAGAAAGGGTTCACCAACCTATGGGAAATGGGTGTCTGCCCTGCTTTCAGAGGAAAATAAATATATGCTATGGATTCCGCCAGGATTTGCCCATGGATTTGTAGCATTAGAGGATTGTGAGGTGATTTATAAATGCACCGAAGAATATGACCCAGCACTTGATAAAGGCATAATATGGAATGACTCTGAAATAAGTATAAAATGGCCTCTGTCCCAGCCAGTACTATCAAAAAAAGATGCAATTTTGCCAGAATTAAAAGAGGCAGAGAATAATTTTGTGTATAGGAGGTGATAAAATGATAAAAAATAAGAAAAGATTTTTAGCCTATATTGAATAGGATCTTGAAACAAAACTATATGTTGGTATTATTCCAGGAATTCCTGGAGCTCACACCCAGGCAGAGACATTGGATGAGTTAAGAGAAAATTTAAAAGAAGTATTAGAGTTGTGTCTGGAAGAGTATAAGGTAAAGACTTAGCCATTCCTCTACTTAGAGAAATTTTAAAAGAGATAAAATTAAGCGTTGAAGAGTTTATTGAAATATTAAACAAAATTTAATTGAGTGATAAACAGGAGATAGATTTATGAAACTTCTTATCACTGGTGGAGCAGGATTTATAGGAAGTGAGTTTGTGCGTCAGGCTGTAAAAAGGGGTTATGATGTGGTTGTGGTTGATGCATTAACTTACGCAGGAGACCTTGAAAGACTGAAAGAAGTAAAAGACAGCATTAAGTTTTATCAGGTTGACATATCTGAATATAAGGCTTTAAAGCAGGTTTTTGAAAGACAGAAACCTGAGATTTTGATTCATTTTGCAGCAGAAAGCCATGTTGACAGAAGCATTCTTGACCCCTATACATTTATAAAAACCAACATTGAAGGCACATTGAACCTGCTTGAGCTATCAAGGCATTATAAAGTTCAAAGATTTATAAACATATCAACTGATGAGGTATATGGTGAGCTTGGAAATGAAGGAAAATTTACTGAATCTTCACCCCTTATGCCAAACTCTCCATATTCTGTAAGCAAAGCATCTCAGGATATGCTTGGAAGGGCATACTCACGCACATATGGATTGCCTGTAATTACAGTAAGACCGAGCAATAACTATGGGCAATGGCAGTATCCTGAAAAGCTTATCCCTTTGACGATTGTTAAAGCATTAAAAGATGAGCCTGTTCCAGTGTATGGGACGGGCTTAAACATAAGAGAATGGCTTTATGTTTCAGACTGTGCAGAGGCAGTAATTGAGATAATGGAGCGTGGCAGTGTGAGCAAGATATATAATGTGGCAAGTGGAGTTGAAAAAAGAAACATAGATGTGGTAAAAAGCATACTTGATTTAATTGGCAAGCCTCATTCATTGATAGAATTTGTAAAAGACAGACCAGGTCATGACTTTAGATACTCAATGGATACAACAAAAATTGAGAGAGAGCTTGGCTGGAAAGCAAAGACAGATTTTGAAGAGGGATTAAGAAAGACAGTTCAATGGTATATTGAAAACATTGACTGGGTTGAAAGAAAAATGCAGCATCTGAAAGAATACTGGGAAAGGGTTTATAAAAGTTAAAATGAAGGAATTGATTGAAAAAGAAAAAATATTAAGCAAAATCAGAGATATACTGATAAAATACGGAAATTCAATAAAGTTTGCCTATCTTTTTGGTTCTTTTGCTAAAGATCAATCAGATGAATACTCAGATATAGATCTGGGAATTTTTTTTGCTGAAAACATATCAGATGAAGTTAAAAATTCTGTTAGATTTGAAATTATGGATGCTTTAGAACCATATAAAGTAGACATATGTTATCTTGACAAAGATGACATAGGTTCAGAAATTTTTCTTGAAGCTACAGATGGAATTCCAATCATCATAAACGATGAAGACAGCCTATATGAAGCTCGTATAAAACATATTCATCTATATGAGGAGCTAAAACTTGTCAACATTACCAGATAAAATAAAACAAATAGAAACATTTATCAAAAATGAAATAGATTTTTTTCAAACAATTACAAAGGATATTGATAGAGACCTTTACATAAGCAATCCAATATTAAGAAGAGCGATTGATAAAAGCCTAAATGATATAGTACTTGCTATTGTTGATCTTTCAATGAATGCACTGAGGTTTAAAAAAAGAAATATTCCGAAAACTTACAAAGACATAATTCTTGTTACCTTTGAATTTGTGGGTGATATAGCATATAAAATTGCACCTCTTACAAAATGCAGAAATGAGACTATCCATGGATATATGAATATAAACTGGGAAAATGTAAAAACAGTGAGGAATTCAATTAATGAAATCTTATCATTTGTTGAGAAATTAATTAATTGTGTTAGGCAAAAATGAAAATACTTATAACAGGAGCAAAGGGACAGCTTGCAACAGGATTTATAGAGAAATTTAAAGAAAAAGGCATTGAATATGTTGCATTAAGCCATGCTGAGCTTGATATAACTCAGTTTGATAAAGCTTACAGAGTTATAAAGGAAACCAGTCCAGATATTGTGATAAACTGTGCTGCCTATAACAATGTTGATGGAGCAGAAAAAGAGGCTCATCAGGCTTATAAAGTAAATGCATTGGGTGTTTATAATCTTTCAGTAGCCTGCAAAGACAAATCTATAAAGCTGATTCACTACTCCACAGATTATGTATTTGATGGAACAAAGGAAGGAATGTATATTGAAGAAGACAAGCCCAATCCAATAAATGAATATGGTAAAAGCAAACTTTTTGGAGAAATTTTCATTCAGGAAATTCTTGATAAATACTTAATTTTCAGAACAAGCTGGGTTTATGGAGATGGCACGCAGAATTTTCTCTACAAACTTGAACAATGGGCAAAAGAAAAAGATGTTCTAAAAATAGCGGTTGATGAGTTTTCTGTGCCTACATCCACAAAAACCATAGTTGAAGTTACCCTAAAGGCAGTTAATGTAGGTCTTACCGGGCTTTATCACCTCGTAAATTCAGGCTATGCATCGCGTTATGAATGGGCAAAGGAGTATTTTAGGATAAAAGGGATAAATAAGCTAATATATCCAGCCTATCAGGCTGATTTTAATCTTCCAGCAAAAAGACCGCGCTGGTCAGCTATGAGTAATGAAAGAATTAGCAGGGTATTAAGAATAGATATAAAAGATTGGCGGAAAGAGCTCCAAGAAGTTTTTAACTAAAGTCAGGAGGGGTCCCCAAAAAGTCAAGGACTTTTTGGGGTGCCCAAGTTGATATATCTGTGAACTAAATCTGAAAACAGAATAGGGTGTTTTCAAGGCTTGTGTATTCTTTTGAGATAATCCTAAAGTCTTTTAAACCTATATCATGAGCCAGTTTTTTCAGTTTAGAAACATCTGACGCATAGGGCTTTAGCTTTACTTCATAACCTTTTTCTCTGTTCAAAATAAAATCAATTTCAACTCCTGATTTTCTTTGATAGTAGTTCAATTCTCCTTTAAGTCTCAGATTCTGAAAAATAGCATTTTCAAAGATTCTTCCCTTTTCAAGTTTTGAAATTCTATTTAAAAGTCCGCAATCACATAGGTAAACTTTTGGCATCTTTCTTATCTCAATATCTTTCCCTCTGCTAAAAGGTTTTAATAATTTAATAAAATAAGTTCCTTCAAGAAATGAAAGATACTCTTTTACTGTTACATTGGAAACTCCAAGCTCACTTGACAGCTTTCCTATTTCAATCTTTGTTCCAACTCTTTGAGCAAGAAGCAGGATCATATCTCTTATTGTCTCATTTCTTTTAAAATCGCCAAGCTGTATTATTTCCAGCTGATAAAATGAGCTAAATATATCATCAAGTGCTCTTTGTTTTTCTTCTATCTCTTCTTTAAGCACAACGCCTGGAAAGCCTCCAAATTCAAGATACTCTTCATAAAGAGGCATTAATAAACTGTAAGTGCTCTGAGAAATAGGAGAATTTTCGTTAATATCAAAATTCTTATTCTTAAAATGGAGAAACTCTTTAAAACTTAAAGGGAAAAGCTCAAATATGTATTTTCTACCTGAGAGTGACTCAGTAAATAAATTTTTAAGATAAAAGCTTGCAGAACCTGTAAGAAAAAATTTAGCATTGTAATGGTCAATAAAGTACTTAACTACAGATGGAATTGTCTTTATGAACTGAATCTCATCAATAAAAATAAAAGCTCTTTCAGTAAATTTTAACCCCATAAATTCAAGATTTCTCTTAATTTCATCATAGTTTTCCGAGCTAAAAATCTTTCTATTTATGGGATTTTCAAGGTCAATGAAAATTTTATTCTTATGCTCTATCTTTTCGTAAGCCCACTTTAGCACTGTAGTTTTGCCAGTTCTCCTCATTCCTGTGATAACAATGGCTTCAGTTGACAGAATAAGAGGTTCAATTTTATCAAAAATTGCACGCCACTTTATCATAAGTATAGTTTAAAAAAAGTAGAACTTTTTGTAAAGTATAGTTTAAAAAAAGTATTTAGCTCTATTAATGCCTGTAAGCCAGCCTCAAAAATTTAACCTTTCAAGACTTCGGTATTGAATTGCTTCTGCTATATGAGGAGATTTAATGTTTTCAGAGCCTTCAAGGTCAGCTATTGTTCTGGCAACTTTAATTATCTTTGTATGAGCCCTTGCAGACAAGCCTAATTTCTCCATTGCAGACTGTAGGAGACTGTGGCAGTCTTCATCAATCTTACAAAATTTTTTTAAATGTTTTGTCTTCATGTGAGCATTACAGTATATTCCTTCATCCTTAAATCTTTTTAGCTGAATCTGTCTTGCTCTGATTACTCTTTCACGAACACTGCTTGAGCTTTCTAATGGTGTGTCATCTCTAAGCTCTTGATAGTTTACTCTCGGCACCTCAATATGAATATCAATCCTGTCAATAAGAGGACCTGACACTCTTGAACGATAACGAATTATCATCTGAGGAGTGCATGTGCAAGGTTTAAGACTGTCTCCATAGTGCCCGCAGGGACATGGGTTCATTGCCGCTATAAGCAAAAATCTTGAAGGAAACTGAACTGTGGCATAACTGCGTGCAACGGTTACAAAGCCATCTTCAAGGGGCTGTCTCAGCACCTCAAGAACATTCCTTTTAAACTCAGGAAGCTCATCAAGAAAAAGCACACCATTATGAGCAAGGGAAACCTCTCCTGGTTTTGGGATCTGTCCACCGCCAATTAAACTTATATCACTTGAAGAGTGATGCGGACTGCGAAATGGGCGATTGGTGATCAACCCTTTTCCATCAGGAATCAGTCCTGCAACACTGTATATCTTGGTTGTCTCTATTGCTTCATCAACAGTAATTGGAGGAAGTATTCCGGGAAGTCTTCTTGCAAGCATGCTTTTACCACTTCCAGGTGGACCAATAAAAAGTATATTATGCCCACCTGCTGCTGCAATCTCAAGGGCTCTTTTTGCCTGAAACTGACCCTTTACATCAGCAAGATCTTCATAATGACTAACATCGTCATCAAAATTAATTTCTGTTTTAAAGGGTTTAATTGTTTTTTCACCTCTTAAAAACTCCACTGCCTCTGTGAGATTATCCACAGGGTATACTTCTACATCCTTAACAACTCCTGCCTCAGAGGCATTGCTTTTGGGAATTATAATTTTTTTAATCTCACTATGTTTTAGCTTTGAGACAATACATAAAGTTCCCTTTATGCTTCTTACCTTACCTTCAAGAGAGAGTTCTCCAACAATAAGAAAATCTCTTAAAGCTTCCTTTGGAATATGTCCTTCTGCAGAGAGGATTCCTATGGCTATGGGAAGGTCAAAGGAAGAGCCTTCTTTTCTCAGGTCTGCCGGTGCAAGGTTAACTGTAATCTGTTTTATTGGAAAAGGGAATCCTGTATTTTTAAAGGCAGCTTTTATTCTATCTCTGGATTCTTTGACTGCTGTATCCGGAAGCCCTACAATGTTGAAATGGGGAAGTCCTCTTTGAGCTATATCAACTTCTACTTCAATAGCATAAGGCTCTATCCCTAATAAATGTGCACTTTGAACCCTGGCGAGCATTTCTCTCCTCAAGTTTTTTCTCTATATCATTCAAAATCTGCTGCTTTGACCGATTCCACTTAGGTGCAATAAGAATTTCCTCAGGGGAAGTGGCAAAAAGTCTCTGAATTACAATATCTGGACTGAGTCTCTCAAGAAAATCAACTACAAACTCAAGATACTCTTCGTATTCAAATACTGGAAAAGGCTTTTTCTCATAAATTCTTGCAAGAACAGTGTCTTTTACAACCTGAAGCTGATGAATCTTTAAAAACTTTATTGGATGACGGTTTATTTCATCTGCCATATGAAGGGATTCTTCTTTTGTCTCAGTAGGAAGACCGACTATTATATGAGCTCCCGCAGGAATTCCTTTTTCATGGGTATCATAGACTGCTTTGAGAAATGTGGCATAGTCATGACCTCTATGAATAAACTTGAGTGATTTATCATAAATTGACTGCATTCCGTACTCAATAATTATTAGATGTGTTTTTGAAAGTTTTCCTATGAGTTCAAGCTTTTCCTCATCAATACAGTCAGGTCTTGTGCCAATAGCAAGTCCTATAACTTCAGGAAAAGATAGAGCCTCTTTATAAAGCTTTTCAAGCTTTTCTACTGAAGCATAGGTATTTGTATAAGGTTGAAAATAAACAAGAAAAGCTTGAGCCTTGTATTTCTTTTTTACATGTTCTATTCCTCTTGAAATCTGTTCAGTCAAAGAAATTTCAGGAACACAGCTTGGAGGTCTAAATGAAGCATTATTACAATAAATGCAACCACCATATCCCAGAGTACCATCCCTGTTTGGGCATGTAAATCCCGCATCTACATTTACCTTGTAAACCTTTTTTCCGAATATTTCCTTGAGATATTCTCCAAAGGAGTAATAACGCTTTATCATAGTTTTTTCTAATATATTTCACTAAATTTAGTCAAATTTTTTAACAGGGATATCTTGAAATAAATTCACCGTTATTGCTATTATTTATATAGTAAAGCCGAAGTGGTGGAACTGGTAGACACGCACGTTTGAGGGGCGTGTGGGGAAACCCGTGCGGGTTCAAATCCCGCCTTCGGCATTTTTTTCAAATAAATTCCTCCTTTGTTATTTCTCAATAGCTTCCTTCATTTTTTATAGTTTTGTTGAGAAAAAAGTTGACAAAAGATTTAAAAACCCGTTATATTTCAAAAGTTTTGGGCGATTAGCTCAGGGGGAGAGCGCTTCCTTCACACGGAAGAGGTCGTGGGTTCAAATCCCTCATCGCCCATAGTAAAATCAAGGGTTTGCACCACATGACACACTCCTAAAAATTCCTGACTGTGTCAATTTTTGTGCTACCTGTTTCAAAGTTGTCAAAGATACTTACTGCTTGCTTAGTGTGTTCAGGGGATAAATGGCTTGTCTGATTTCAAAAAATTTTTTGGTATTGTTGACTAAGAAGTCAAGATAGGCTGAAGGCTTAAGGCTGAAGTTTTGATTTTTGAAAACTCCACAATAATTTACCTACTTCCTCTATTAACATCTTGGTCTCCTTAATTGCCGATTCATCTATATAACCTAATGCCACTGAAAATTCTAAAAGATATTCAACCTCTGCAATTGAACCGAGCGATATATCGATAAAGTGAATAAATTCCTTTTTGCTTTTCCTATTATAACCTTCAACTATGTTTGTTGGTATTGATAATACTGCTCTTCTTATTTGTGATGTTAATGCAAATTGTTCATGCTTGGGAAATTGCTCTGTTATCTTATAAATCATCAAAGCAAGTTGATGCGCTTTTTGCCATACAATCAAATTTCTGTAATTTGCCATAAAAAAATTATATCATTAATCACTTCAGCCTTCAGCCTAAAGCCTTAAGCCTGCCTTTAAGTCGCAATCCCTTTTAAATGAGGTCACGATTCCAACATCATAATCCGTGAGGATTACGAAACGGGGGATTGGGAAGTGTCGCAATCCCTTTTAAATGAGGTCAACATAGGCTGAAGGCTGAAGGCTTAAGGCTGAAGTTTTGATTTCTGAAGTGTCAACGTGAATTTCATTAATCACTTAAGCCTAAAGCCTTAAGCCTGCCTTTTGGTCGCAATCCCTTTTAAATGAGGTCACGATTCCAACTTGGGGAGTAACTCCCGAGGGGCAGATGCAAATGAAAGTCGCAATCCCTTTTAAATGAGGTCACGATTCCAACATCATAATCCGTGAGGATTACGAAACGGGGGATTGGGAAGTGTCGCAATCCCTTTTAAATGAGGTCACGATTCCAACTGTCGCAGTTCTCGTACAAATAGAGTCTCCCGATTGGGGTCGCAATCCCTTTTAAATGAGGTCACGATTCCAACTCCTGTTTATTTATGCCCAAAGGAGGAAGAAAAATGATGTCGCAATCCCTTTTAAATGAGGTCACGATTCCAACGGGGGGAAAAATGAAATTTAAAGGATTCGACCTCGACGAGTCGCAATCCCTTTTAAATGAGGTCACGATTCCAACAGCTATCCCTGTAACTCATTGATTTTTAAGATTTTTAAAGCCATATTTTCATAACCCCCTCTTGAAAGGGGCAAAATGTAAGTGATTACTTTAATTTTTTACCCCCTTTCTAAGGTTCCAAACTTGTCAAAGATCGTTGATACTGTAGTGAAAGCTCAAGTTGGTGATAACCTCTTCCAAACTTGAGTTTTAAATTTATATCATAACTCAATCTAATTCGTCAAGTATTTTTTCAGATAGGGTTAGCCCATATAGGTTTAACATTAAGATATTATCGCTCCTTGTTTTAAGATGTGATTCAAAAGTTTTTTAATAGGGGATACAAAACTACCAGTCTCTGATATGCTTTCAATGGCATCTTTATTCCCTACAACGATTAAATGTTTTCTGGCTCTGGAAACTGCTACATTTATAAGTTTTTTTTCTGTTAGAAGTTTACTTCGTTGAAATTCTTCTGCACTGCCACATACACAACTTAAGATTATAATATCTCTCTCTTCTCCCTGAAATGTATGAACAGTTCCTATGGTAAGGTTCTTAAAATTTTTTAGTCTGTTTTTTAATTTCTCCACCTGTAATCTATAGGGTGCTATGATTCCAACCTGTTTTAAATCTATTTGAGCGGCTAGTTCATGTATTAGATCTACAATCTTGTTGATTTCTTCTTCATTATATTTGCTTTGCTTACCTCTTGAATGCCCCCTTACATCTATGAATGTAAGATTTTTCTCAAAAATATTTGATATTGGAGAATGTTTTATGTCTAACCTGTCTTCTGTGGTTTCAATTATCAATCCATAGTTTATTAATTCATTGCAGAATTCTATGATTGATTTTGCACATCGGAAATGTTCTTTTAATCCAGTGTATTTATAGTTGGTTAAGGCTTTTACAACTTCATAGACACTTTTATCACAGGTAAGATGTGGTTCAATGTCAATCAATGGTATATAATCTATGTTTGTGATAACAGGACCAAGTTGATTGTCATCTCCTATTGCGATAAAATGCTTCCCCCTTATAAATAGAGAAAATGTATAACAGAAATGAGTTTGAGCTGCCTCATCAACTATTACATAATCAATTATATCAACATCGGGTTTGCAAACAGCAGGAGATGTAAGGGCAGTGGTAATTATAACTGGAGCAAGCTTAAATAAATAATCCTCTAAGCCCCAGAATTGGCCTTTTTCAATGAAAGCTTTTTTCTCTTCAATCTTGGTAAGCCATTTTTTATCATTTGCCAGTTGCCAATATTTTAGTTCTCTTTTTCTGAAGTAGTAAATCTCTCCAGCTTTTTTAAAGAGTTGCTCTATGTCATTCGTGTTTTCCTGTATAAGATTTTGCACTTCCTCTGCAAGAATTTCAATCTCTCTTTCAAGCTTATTAAACTCTGAAACTCTTTCCAGAAAACTGGATGTGTTCTTTTCACGCAAGTAGATTTCTTTACAACTTAAATATCTTTTATCCTTTAATGCTGGCAGAATTAGTCCTTTTTCCTCACAGAATTGTTCCAGTGCTTCTTTGTATTTCTTCCCTACTAATAAAGAAAATGGGAATAAATTGGCATACCAGGTATTGAGTTTTTTTAACAGGTAGGTAAAGGTTGATAAATGTCCGTAATCAAATTTTTTTATTGATGAAGTATCTTTAAAGTAGTTTTCAAATTCAGCATTAGAGAAGTTCTTTTTTAAGGTATACTTTTCAAAAAAGCTTTCTAAAGTGGCAACTTCTTTACTTAGTTGAGCAATGTTTTCTTCAATCTCCTGAGGAGTTAATTGTTCTAATTCGTTGATAAAAGTAAATAGATGCTCAACAAAACTTTTCACATAATTGCTACTGCCAAGCCTCACATATCCGTGAAGAATTTTCCCTGTTTTAAGATAATGTTTATTTTTTTCATCAAATTCCTTTAACTTTTGATAGACATTATCTACAGCTTTATTGTTTGTGCTTGTTATTATTGTTTTCTTATTATCAAGAATCATATCCGCTGCAAAGATAGCAATAAGATGTGTCTTTCCTGTGCCAGGAGGTCCTTCAATAAGAGAAAACATATTTTTTATCATGCTGTTGTAGGCTTCCTTTTGAGATTTTGTAAGGTTATCATATAGAATGGGAAAAAAGCTTAGCGAAGTATCTTCTGCATTTCTTTCATGTTCATGGTTCCAAAGTAGCGAGATTTTATTTACTGTCTTTTCATCAAGATTTTCTTTTATTTTTTGTAAATCAGATATAATCTTTTTTGTATAATTTTCCGCAGGATAGATATAAATAATGCCCGGTTTTTTTTCATCTAAATCTTTCATATTTTCTTTCGGAATAGTCTTAGAGGGAGGCTCTTCTTGATTCGTCCTTTTAATTAATCTTTCTTTAATTTTTTTAAAACTGTTAATAATTGAAAGAGTTACTATACCAGCTGAAAAAGGCTCTGGAAGAGTTATTACATGTAAATGGCTTAAACTTGCAAATAATTCAAAAATAGTTATAAAGAATTCAAAATCTTTCTTATGATCTTTCCCATCTTTAGGTATCTTTATTTCATCTTTATTAGCAAGATCGGAGTGTTCTTTTATTTTCTCTATAAGTTCCTTGTTGAATTCCATTGATGTGACAGTTAATTTTTCTCCATATAGATTAAGTTCCATTTTTGAGAGGGCATAATAAAGATTTTTATCTTTAACTTTTATCACAGGACAGGCAAAGGCAATTTTTAACTCCGATTCAGCTTCGGCATTAATTTTTTCAATAAGTTCTTTTATCTTGGCTAATATTTCTTCATCTTTTATGATGTGAAAAAGGTCAAAATTTCCATATCCTTTATTTTTAATGCTCTCTAATATTTCGGCAATGCAGTTTTCAGGCAAGAAGACTATATTTTCATTGTCTTCTGGTATGAGAAATTTATTTTTCTCAAAAGAAAGAAAATTTAGATAATGGTCAATTAAATCAATTGCAAGCTTTCTGTTGTCTATAGCCTGCATTGACTTTACCCATTTTTATGAAATTGCTTCCATATATAATCTAAAATCTTTCCCCTCATAGTTCCACCCTCTATTATTTCTTATTTTCTTCACAGTAAACTCCTTCTAAAGCAATATAACCCCAGAGCCAACTGCTTTTCCGTCTGTGTTGTTTCATCCATTATTATCTTATTTGAAGCTGTAAATTCACTTTAATAATTTATCCACTTTTGCTGCTACATCATCGCATGCTTCACTGAAGGCTACTTCAAAAGCACAGGGTATTCCTTTAAAGCAAACCTTGGGCATTTCAGCATTTGCTTTTCCTTCTCCTTCAATTTCTGTTACTGTGTTATGAGCTTGCATTTTAACATAAACATTTCCCAAAATTTTTGTCCTCCAGAAGTTATACTCAGTGGTTACCTTTGTAGGTATTATCCTGATAATTGTTGCACTGGGAGAAATGGGGTCCCCAAAAAGTCTTTGACTTTTTGGGGTGCCCCACTTGTTTGCTTCCTCTTCTTTTAAAACAGCATAGCCAATAAGAGTATTTCTCAGAGACTTTATAAGACAGTTAGAAATATCAGCGCTTACTACTGCTTCAGTTCTCAGTCCTGCCTTTAAATTTGTTGTAAAATCAAACTTTTTAACAATAATTACCTTTTCAGCAAACTGAGGATTAATGACACTGCCAGTTTCCCATTCTACCTTTGTGGTCAAAGGTGCACATCCATAGAGAAGAATTAAAATAAGGATGCAAAAGATTGATGAGGGAAGTAGAGTTTTCATCGATTCCTCCTGAAAATTTTTTAATTAATGGCTGGCACTCTGCCAGCCATTAATTGTTCAATGATAAGATTTTTAAAGAAATGGAAAAAAACTCTGCTAAAACATTCCTCCAATCTGAGTTGCTATTCTTTCTGCAATAGCTCTTGCTGCCTCGTTTTTATCTATGTTTGTCTGCTGTGCTGTGCATACTATTTTGGTTCTGTAAATCTGCCAGTTTGTGTTTACTTCTTGTTTTGTCTGTATAGTTGTAGATGAACCTTGCTGAGCATTGGTTACAATGTGTCCTGTTACTGGTTTATCTGTCTTCTCCCTTAATTCAACATCAACTACTCCTGCGTATGTTTCAACTTTAAGTGCTTTACCAATGAGTGCTCCACCAATTCCACCTACAACTCCACCAATAAGTCCAAGAGCAATGGATGTATCTCTACTTTGTCCTATTAATGCTCCAGAACCTGCTCCAATCAGTGCTCCTTCAACTGCTCCTTCTTTTGTCCCAGTCTGTCTGTAGTAATCCATGTAAAGAACATTAGCCTGGATAATATAGCCTGCCTGAGATGGATCCTGAACTACCTGATAACCTTTTGCTGTAAGTCTGCTTGCTATGAGATTCTGTAACATTCCTGTGTCTACTTCCTGCATGTCAGAAGTGTTGTTTACTGCAACATACACGGTTCTGTTTTTGGCTTTTGCTACAGGATCAAGAAATATTGTGTCTGTCATCTTGAGTTTCACCTGCATGTCAGAATGTTCAATTGCAGTAATCATCTGCCCACAGCCAGTAAGTTGAATAAGAAAAACCAGTGCTAATAATGCTGATAAAAGTTTGATGATTGGTTTTTGTGGCATAGATTTACCTCCTTTTTTTGATTTTTAACTTAAAATTTTTTAATTTTAGCATAATTTTGCTTGTGAGAAACAAAAAAAATGTTGTAACAATATTTCAAAAATACTTGCAATGAAATTTGAAATTTTTTAAAATTACTAAAATGATAAAATTGAATGAGATACTCATTTTCTGAGAGGATGCAATCTTGGAAGAGTTTGAGGTAGTCGCCAAGGGAGGTCTTCTTTACAATATTGGCAGAGTCAGCTTAAGAGCAGAAGGAGTCCATTCAGATAGTAACTTTGTTGATAAGAGTTTGGCATGGATAGAGAGAAATCTTAAGGATGATGCATCTGCTTCAAAAGTTAAAGAGTATTTAAGAGATAAAAAAGAAATCTTTCACTTATGGGAAAGCTCACATAATCTTGTATGTCAGCGTAAGGATATAAAAACCGTCTATAACGAGCCATTTGTATCCCCTTTCTATAAAATAAGAAATCCCAATAACCTTGATGATTCCATAGACAGGATACCTTACTATCAGCTTTTGCCTGAAGAAATACCTATTGCAAGATTTGATAAACCAGTTATAAATCAAGAAAGTTATAAAGCTTTAATAGATAATTTTGAAATGGATTTAAAATTAACTACTCCTCCATACAGTATCAATCTTTTATTAATGCTTATGGAAAAATATCTAAGCAATATCCCTCTTGGCGGAGTTTTCAGCGATGTTTCATTATTTAAACACAGTCTCACTGTGTCTGCAGTCTCTGTATGTTTATATCACTATGTAAAGGGAAGATATGGTAATAACTGGAAAAATTACCTTAATAGTGAGACTCTACAGGGAATATTAAAAGAGAAGCCCTTTCTTCTTATTGGAGGAGATACTTCAGGTATTCAGAAATTTATTTATACAATAAGTTCTAAGGGAGCATTAAGATCGCTTAAAGGTAGGTCTTTTTACATTGAACTTTTAACAGAACATGTGGTGAGCGAACTTATTGATATTTTGAACCTTACAAGATGTAATATTGTTTTTTCAGCAGCTGGTAACTTCTGTATCTTCTCTCCAAACACAAAGGAAGCATTAGACAGGATAGATAAATTAAAGAATAGGATACAATCTTTTCTTTTTAGCGAATTCAGTGGAGAATTACAGCTTCATCTTGAGTATGTCTCCTTTGGAGAAGATGAAATTGAAAACTCCTCTTTAGTATTTGATGCCTTAGGTGAAAAGCTTGAAAAATCAAAAAGAAGAACATGGGTAAACAGACTTCAAGAGATTTTACAACCGAAAAATCCAGATAAAAGTTGTCTTACCACTCAATGTGAAGTGTGTTTTAGAGAGGATTGTTCACTGGTATCTCTACAAAGAGATGATGAAATCATAAAGGTATGCGAACCCTGTTTCTTTCAATATAAACTTGGTGAAGAATTGCTTGAAATTTCAGAAGGTAATGCACCTGTAATATACAGAGTCTCCGCAAAGCCTGCATGTGATTACATAAAGATAGAAAATGCTTTTTATATTTTCAGGCGAAATCGTGATGAAAAACTGGAGAGTTCAGCTATTAAGATTTATCGGATAAATGACCTTAGAGCTAAAAATTATAAAAATGTAAATAACATATTCCTTCCACTGGCTATATATAAAAAGAGTCATTTAAAGGAGTTAAAAGATGCAGTTAATGATTTTGGTATTAATAGACTGGCTGTGTTAAGGATGGATGTGGATAATCTTGGAAAGATTTTCAATTCTGCCATTGAAGAGCGTGAAAGAACTTTTACAAGAAGATCTGAAATATCCAGCCGTTTGAACAAGTTTTTTAAGTATTATCTGAATTTTATTGTTGAGGGAAAAAAATTTGCTTGCTGTGATATTCTTGAAAGAGGTGTGAAAAAAAGGGGAAGAAATCTTATGATTGTTTATGCAGGTGGAGATGATGTTTTTATTATTGGGCATTGGCTTGATGCTATTGAGGTTGCTGTTGATATAAAAAAATACTTTGAACTTTTCACGGGAAATAAATTTCTCACAATCTCAGCAGGAGTTGCAATAAATCATGAAGATTATCCTGTTTATCAATATGCAAATGATTCTGAAAAGCTGGAACAACTGGCTAAAAAAGGCACAAAAGACTCTATTGCTCTTCTTGACAGTAGAAAAATGAGCTGGGATACACTTCAAAAAGTTTTTGAAAGACTGAAATTCTTTAAAAGATTTTTGAACTCTAAATCCGATCATCTTTCAGCAGATGAAGAAAAGCTTCCAAAAACATTCTTTTACAGACTATTTCACCTGGCTAAACGATTTCGTGAGGAAGGGATCCTTGTATTGCCAAGGGCAGGCTATCTTATATCAAGAGCAAAGTTTAAAAATTGTGTTCCTGAAGATATTGCAAGAATGAAGGAGTTTATCATGAATGTCAATGAAAAAGAATGGGAGATAACAGAGTTAGCAACTTTGCTGACTCTTATGCTTATGAGGAAAGGAGGAAAATAAAATGGCTGAAACAAGAGCACATTATGGACAGGGATATGGTCAAAAAAATCAAACACAATCACCTGTCCCTGAATTAAAGAAAGTGATATCCTCTTATACCAGACTTGAAGATTTGCCAGCTACAGAACTCGTTGCAGTGGCAGATAAATTAGGTAAGTATCTGAAGGATATTCAACTTAAAACCACGCAGATAAGAAGATTTCTTGATGGCGTAAGAAAGCTTGACAACCAGTTTGCCAGAGGAAAAAACTTTGACAGAGATATGGTCATTCTTCTCAAGCCCCGTCTTGCCTATGCTGCAGGTCGGCAGAATAGAGTAAAACCCCTGATGGATGTTTTAGCTCCTGCGATTGATAGGGGAGCAGCGTCTTATAGAAGCTTTAAAAAACTTGTTGCCCTCATTGAAAGCATTGTTGCATATCATAAATTTTATGGTGGAGGGGACTGATGAATAGAAATATTATTGGTAAAATTCAAATGACAGGAAGGATAAAGTGTCTTACAGGACTTCATATAGGAGCATCAAAGGAAAATGTTGAAATTGGTGCAATTGATGCCTCTGTTGTTAGAGATCCTGTAACTCGTGAACCATATATTCCTGGAAGTTCTATCAAGGGCAAATTAAGGGCTTTGCTTGAGAAAGCTCTGGCAATTAAACTGGGAATAATTGGAGAACAAAACCGCAGAAATATAGGGACTTCTGGGAATCCTGTGTATATCCATGTTTGCAAAGATGCAAAGAATGCTTATAACTGTCCTATATGCAGACTTTTTGGTTCTACTGGCAGTGATGGTGGTAAGAATTATCCGTCAAGGATTATTGTTAGAGATGCGTATCTTACAAAAGAAAGCGCGGAAGAGCTTTCTCAGATTGATACAGGACTTCAGTTTACAGAGTGGAAGTTTGAAAATGCCATAGACCGTGTTACTTCTTCAGCTAATCCAAGACAGCTTGAGAGAGTACCAAGGGGTGCGGAGTTTGAATTTGAAATAATTTACAATGTGGAAGAAAAAGAAACTATGCAGGAAGACCTTGAGAATCTCCATCTTGCAATTGAGCTTCTGAAGATGGATTCACTGGGAGGACATGGTTCAAGAGGCTATGGCAAAGTGGCAATAGAATTTGAAAGCATTAAAGCTGTCACTGTAGATTATTTGAAATCAGGCAAAGGAGAGACAAAATCAATAGAGAGCCTGAATAAAAAAGAAGAATTGCTATCTCTTTTTGGATGAGGAAGTCAGATGCAGTCATATTTCTATAAACTCCGCTTCAAAGATCCTGTGCATTTTGGAGAGACAGGGATATATCTTGAAAATGTGGTGGAAAACTTCAGCTCTGACTCATTATTTTCTGCTCTGATAAATGCTGTATCGATTTACTATGAAGCAAATGAAGTTCAAAGATGGATTGAAAACTTCATGACTGATCCTCCTTTTCTGTTAAGTTCTCTTTTCATATATAATTTGAATAATTACTTTTTACCCAGACCTTTTGATGATTCCTTTATTTCAGCTGATTTACGAAAAAAAGTGGGTAAGGAACTAAAAAAGATCAGATGGCTTGAGGCTAATGATTTTATCAAATGGCAAATGGGTAAAATTACAAAGCTTGAGGATATTAATTCAATGAAGGAGAAACTGGAATACTACGATAATGCCTTTAAAAAAGAGGTGCGTCCCAGAGTCACCATTGATAGAGATACTTCTCAAAGTAGCATTTATTTCTGTGGTAGCATAAGATTTCAAAAAGAAGCAGGACTATATGGATTGGTTGCCTTCAGAGAAGAAAAGTTCATAGAGGAATTCAAAACTGCTCTTAAACTTCTCGGGCAAACAGGAATAGGTGGTGAAAGAACCTTTGGTTATGGAATGTTTGAGGTTGAAGAGTTTAAGCCTGTTGATGGCGTATTTGAGAAAATTTTAAAATCCGATGCTTCAGCCTATACTCTCCTTTCTCTTTATCATCCCTCTGACGAAGAGATGAATATTTTAGCTCAAAAATTAATTGCCTATACTATAAAGAGAAAAAAAGGATGGATAACATCCGGCAGAACTGCCTTAGCAATTAAGAGAAAATCTGTTGGATTTCTCAAAGAAGGAAGTGTGCTTGCCGAGCCAGTAAGAGGAGCTATGGTAGATGTTACACCAGAGGAAGTTTTTCCTCAGTTGCTTACCCATAGAGTCTATCGTTATGGATATGCTTTTACAGTTCCTCTTAAGGAGTAAAAGATGAATATTTTTGAAACAAGCAAACTTAAACTCATTATAAAATCTCCTGTTCACATTGGTAGTTTTGAACAGAATAAGACAAGATTTGAATTCATAATCTATCAGAATTATCTCTATCCAGTTTCAGAGGATAGACTGGCTAAGTTTTTACAATCAAGAAATCTCATCGGAGATTACTGCGCCAGAGTAGAGGCTGAAGGTCATCTTTTTAGTCTTGCTGATTTTTTAAAAAGCAAAGCTATTACTCTTAATGAAAGCCTGTTAAATGAACTTTCTTCAGGCAGAAAGATCTTGCTTATTGCTGATGCTGCAAAAATGCAGGATTATAGACCTCTAATAAGAGATGGCTTTGGAAATCCCTATATTCCAGGGTCGTCCATTAAAGGTGTAATAAGAACTGCAATTTTATATAAACTGCTAAAGATGTTAAAAGAGAATTCTCCAGATGAGTTTTCAGAGAAAATTGAAAGGCGTATTTCCCAGGATATTGACAAAAAAGTTGATAAAAAAAAGCTTTTTGATTGGGCAAACGTAGAATACTTTGAAAGTATGGTGCTTTTTAATAAAACTAAAACACCTCATACAGACTGGCTTAAAATGCTTAAAGTCTCCGATGCCTATTGTTATGAAAAGTTGCAGACTATACTAATTCCCGTAAATATTTTGAAAAAAGAGGAAATATGGAGATATAAAGAGGAGCAGCAAGGGAAGAAAACTACCATATGGATAGAGTGCATCCCTGAGAATGCTGTTTTTGAATTTGATATCCATTTTGACAGAAGCATGCTTTTTGAATTCGTAAAACAGAATTCAAACATCAGTATACCGATGGATTTAAGCTCAATTCGGGATTGTATTACAGAATGGGCACAGGATTTAATTAAATTTGAGAAAAAATTTCTTTACTCCACTTCTCTGAGGAATTGGTATGAAAACAATGTATGCAATTTTAGAATTGGATTTGGCTCAGGAATGATGGGTACTACAATATTAATGCTTCTTAATGAGCGTTTAAGAGCTAAAATTAGAAACTATGCAGGCATTGACAGAGGAGAAATGCTGGCACCTAAATCAAGAAGAACATTTCAAAGAGGCTCTCAGATGTTTCCTCTTGGTTGGTGTTTGCTTGTCAGTAGCATTTTATGAGCGGGCATTTTAAAGCAACTAAAAAAAATGTAGCAATTTTTGCCCTTGCATTGATATTTTTTGTAAGTATTTTGTATGTTTTCTCCTTCATTGAGTTTTTCCATAATTTTAGTAAAGCAATTCACAGCATAACAATAATCGCTGAATATGTAAAAGTAGCTGGTGAATTAGCATTGCTGTTCCTTGCATTAATAAACAGAAAAACTATTATGAAATGGTTCTTGAAGAGAAGAGAATTCAAAGGAACAGGAGATGAGTTTATTTTTCCAAAGGAGAAGGTTACAGCTATGGTGATTCCAGTAAGCAGGATGGAACAGCCTGAATGGATAATAAGGCATCTGGAACCTGAACGTGTGGCATTTTTATACACAGAACAGAGCAAAAATTATGCAGTGAAATTGATTAAGCTTTTCTCTAATAAAGTTCATTTTATACATACACCAATGGAAATAGAAGCAGAAAAGGATATGATTAGAGATCCAAACGATCCAAGAGAGGCGAAAGAGCTTACAGCGAAATTTCTGGAATACTTTAAAATAAACGGCATTAAAGAAGAAAACATTTTTGTAGACACCACAGGAGGTAAGGTGCCAATGTCTATTGGTGCATTTCAGGCAGCAGAAGAAATGGGAGTATCCTCTATATACATTGTGGGAAAGGCAAATGGTATTATTAAAGATCCGCAGATAAGGGAACAGGGATATCCAATTTTCCTGAGTAAAAAGGAGTAATAAAGGAGCTGCTTGATGAAGCATATACATGTTTGTCTTGTTTCAGATCAGACAATTCCAAATATTCTTGGAATATTTTACTTTAAACCCGAAGAACTTCTTTTTATTACAACGGAACAGATGCAAAGGAAAGGAAAAACAGAGGCTATTATCAATACCATAAAGAGATTAGGAATGGATATACCCTATTATGAAATTTCGGTGCATTACAGAAAGAGTTTGGCTTGAGGGTTAAGAGTTTTTATGTTACAACAGCAGCAAATATTATCAAAAATGGTTAAATCAGAGCTTCTGTCAGCGCAAGGGCAGAGCAGTTCAATACTAAGATAATAAAACCTGATGAACTTACAAACTTTGAACAGATAATAAGAAAAGAACTAAAAATTATGAAGGAATAAGGCATGGCTGAGATAGTGATTGATATTAAAGATTTATATGAAGGAGACCAGGCAAAAATAAAGGATATACATACTTACATAAAAAAAGCATTACAAATTGCAGGAGAAGGGAACGAAATAATACTAACAGGACAAGGACCAATATGGCTTTATTTGAAGCTTGTCCATGCCCTGCATGGGAAGGCTGTGAAACTCATATATCGCAGTCCTGTAACAGGAGATGTTGTAATTTTTGACCATTCTCCCTACTGACTATGAAGATTTTTTATCAAAAATACACTTTCTATATAAAAGCAATTGACCCGCTTTATCTACCTTATTATAAAGGTTCAACCTTCAGGGGTGGATTTGGAAATGTTTTTAGAAAAGTTGCCTGTCCTCTGAGATTAATGGATTGCAAAGAATGCATTATGAAGCAACAATGTGTCTATTCTTATATTTTTGAAACTTATCCAGCAGAAAACTCCATCATACTCAATATGAATAAATACGAAAAAATTCCCCATCCCTTTATAATTGAACCACCTGAATATGAAGAACAATACTTTCCTCAAGGAAAGATCATTTCTTTCAATCTTATTCTCATTGGCTCTGCAATTGATTACATCCCTTACTTTATCTATACCTTTGAGCAACTTGGTAAAACTGGCATTGGAAAAGGCAGGGGTAAATATTCTCTTAGAGAGGTAAGAGTTGATGAAAACATTATTTATAGTAAGGGCATTCTGAAAAAAAGTTATCCTAAATTCATCGAAATACCATCTAAATTTGAGATTACTAATTCAGTAGAAAGGCTGAAATTAAAATTGATAACACCATTACGAATAAAGTATCAGAGAAAATTCGTTACTGAGCTTGATTTTCATATTTTAATCAGGAGTATTTTAAGAAGGCTTACTCTTCTTGCATATTTTCACTGCGGTGGACAGTTACCAGATTTTGCAGTTCAAAAAGTAATAAAAGAGGCAGAAAAAGTTAAAACCATTAATTCCAGACTCAGATGGTATGACTGGGAGAGATACTCTTCAAGGCAGAATTCAAGAATGAAAATGGGAGGATTAATTGGTGAGATAAGTTATGAAGGAAATATTACGCCATTTCTTCCATATATAAAGGCTGCAGAGATACTTCATATAGGCAAAAATACAAGTTTTGGATTAGGTAAATTTATCAGTTGATTTTTAAAACTCTTAGATCCTGTTTTTATAATCAACTCATGCCAAAATTAACTATGAAGCAAACTATTATATATCCTAATTTTTGCTTTTCATACTTTATCTCCAGGTCTTGGAAGCCCCCATTTTTTCCTCTTTTCCCAGAGAGCTTTTCTTGTTATTCCAAGCATGTCTGCAAGCTCCTGCTCAGTGTAAACTGACTGATATTTTAAAATAAATTCTTTTGTAAATTCTTCAATTGAAATAAGAGGAATATCCTTTTTCTTTTCTGAAATGCTTTTCATGTTTCTTACGTGTTCTGGAAGATGCTCAGGCTTTATTGTATCTGAGTCAGCAAACACTACTGCCTGTTCTATCACATTTTGAAGTTCTCTTATGTTTCCAGGCCAGGGATATCTCAGCAGAATCTGTATTGTCTGTGGCTCAAATTTTTTAATGTTTTTACCCATCTTTATAGAAAATCTTCTCATAAAGTGATATGCAAGAATTTCTATATCTTTCCCTCGTTCCCTGAGAGGGGGTATGTGAAGTGTTATTACATTCAGCCTGAAAAAAAGATCTTCTCTAAATTTACCTTCTTTTATCTCTTCTAACAGGTCTTTATTTGTGGCTGAGATAAATCTAAGATCAACCTTTTTAGTGGTAACACTGCCAAGAGGGCGAATTTCTTTGTCTTCAATAACTCGCAAAAGTTTTGCTTGTAGACCTATTGGCATATCACCAATTTCATCAAGAAATACAGTGCCTCCATCAGCTATTTCAAGAAGTCCTTTTTTATCAAAGGTAGCACCAGTGAATGCTCCTTTTACAAAACCAAAAAGTTCTGACTCAAGAAGATTCTCAGGCAGACTTGCACAATTAATTGCTACAAATGGTTTTTTCTTTCTATAACTTGCTTCATGAATTGCTCTTGCAAAAAGCTCTTTACCTGTTCCTGTTTCACCAAGAAGTAAAACATTCGTTGGAGTGTTTGCTATCTTTTTTATCTTTTCAAGTAAAAGTTTAATTTCCAATGATTCACCGATTATTGAAAAAACTTTTTCTTCAGAGGCTGGAATAATTTTTTCAGGTTCTTTTTTTTCTTTTGGTTGCTTGAAAACCATCAGGATCTCATCATAAACAAAGGGTTTTAGAAGATAATCATCCACTTTAAGTTTCAATGCTTTAAGTGCAGAGTTTATTGAAGGATAAGATGTAGTTACAATAGCTTTTACAGAGGGATTTAAAGATTTGATTTTACTTATAAGTTCCAGTCCATCTCCATCTGGGAGCTCTATTTCAACAACTACAAAATCATGAATATAGGATGCATAAGTATTTATCGCTTCCTGAAGTGTTGCTGCTATATCTACAGTAAAACCCCGTTTTTTCAGATAATTACTTAAGCTCTCTCTTAAAGCTCCATCTCCATCTACTATAAGAATTCTTTCACTCATTAAGTATTATCAAGATTTAATAATACCTTGACACTTTCCTCTTCAACATGATGTCTCTGGAATCCTAATCTATCTGAAAGTCCAAGCATATAAGTATTTATTCTTAAAATATCCATCCAAATTCTTTTTACACCCAAGTCCCTTGCAACCTCAATAGCATAACTGCAAAGTGCTTTTCCAACTCCTTTTCCCTGCCATGCATCTTCAACTAAAATTGCCATTTCAGCATCTGTGCCATCAGGGTCCTTTGACAGTCTCACATCTGCAACAATTTTTTCCTCCTTACCATCCTTAACAACGCATACAAAGGCAAACTCTCTATCATAGTCAACCTGACAGAATCTGACCAGATTTTCATGCCTCAAATCAATTGCTCTCTGGAAAAATCTCAAACTTATTGTTCTTTCGGAACATCTTCCAAGCAGAGCTGCAATAAGAGATTCATCTTCAGCCTTAATGGGTCTTACAATTGCCTTTGTTCCATCTTTTAATTCCACTTCTTTATAAAGATGCACTGGATATGGACATATACTTAAGTGGGGTGGGCAAAACTCTCCCTTGATTACTGCCTTTTTCTTTGGTGCTGTTTTATCAAGAATTACGCTGCAGTCAAGGGCAAATATTTCTGAATCAGTGATAAATATAGGATTAATATCAAACTCCTTTATCTGGGGAAAATCTGATATAAGATAAGAGAATCTTACCACAGTCTCTTCAAGCCTGCGTAAGATATCTTCATAGTAGGGATATTTATTAAGGTAACGATAAATTTTTGTCTCTTCCATCAGTCTTTTTGCAAGAGTCTGATTAAGAGGCGGAAGCCCTACTGAGTAATCTTCAAGTGCCTCAAGAAGATTTCCTCCTGTACCAAATAGAATAACTGAGCCAAAGGTTGGGTCTTTTTTGGCTCCAAGAGCGATTTCATATCCGTATGTTATAACCATTGGTTGAACAATAACAGAAGCCTCAGGGTCTCCGTGTTCTTCAGCAAGTCTCTTAAGCCATTTAAATCCTTCTATAGCTTCCAGTTCATCTCTTATATCCAGAATTACTCCACCTTTTTTAAATTTATGTATTATTTTTGGTGTGTCTATCTTTAAAACAATGGGATATCCGATTTCAGCTATTGCTTGCTTAAGTTCTTCAAGATTATTAGCTCTCTTTGTAAGAATCACAGGAATTCCATAGCTGGAAAGAATCTCAGAGGCTTCAAAAAATGTTGGTATAGACCTTCCTTCTGAAATTGCCTTTTCTATTATGCTTTCTGCTTTTTCAGTATCAAATTTAACATCCTTAAGGATTGTCTGAGGAGTTTCAAGAAGTAGTTTCAGGTTAAAATCATAACGATACATATACATAAATGTTCTTACTGCCTGTTCAGGGGTTACAAATGTTGGAATTCTATGGGAATTGAGCAATTCCCTTGCTTCATTGACCAGTGCTGCACCCATCCAGTTGGTAAGCACAGGTTTGTATGGATTTTCTTTTGCTACTTTTATAACGCAGTGAGCTGTCTGAACAGGCTCTGTTCCCAAGGATGGAGTCAACATTACTAATACTGCATCTACATTTTTATCTTTTATTATTATTCTCAAAGCCTTTTCATAGTGGTCAGGTTTTGAATCTGAAACTAAGTCTAAAGGGTTTCTAATAAAACGAGTTGGCACATTGCCTTCAAGTTCTTTTACTGTTTCCTCTGAAAACTCAGCAAGCTCTCCTCCAAGTCTAAGAAGGCTGTCAACAGCAGTAACAGCTGGAGCTCCAGCATTTGTAATTATTGCAAGCCTTTTACCTCTTGGTCTCCGTTGCTTTGAAAGAGTTTCTGTAATATAAAACATATCAAGCATTTCATCAACCCTTACTGCACCAGCTCTTTTAAAGGCAGCATCATAAACTTTGTCTTCACCTGCAAGAAGTCCTGAGTGAGTTAAGGCAACTTCCAGGGATTCTACAAATTTTCCTGATTTTACTATGACTATAGGCTTTGAAAAAGCAAAGGAGCGGGCAGAAGTCATAAACTTTCTTCCATTTTTAATAGATTGCATATATATAACAATTGCTCTTGTAGATGGGTCAACACCGAAAAAATCTATAAGATCAGCAAAGTCTATATCTATGTCAGAACCAAGAGAGACAAAATAACTGAATCCAATATTTTTATCAGCAGCTCTATCTAAAAGAGCAACTGAAAGGGTTGCACTCTGTGCTATCAATGCAATGTTGCCCTTGTTAAGTCTCCTTCTGAAAAGGCTTACATTTAAATTTATTCCTGGTCTGATAAAACCAAGAGTATTTGGTCCCAGAAGTCTGAAACCATATTTTCGGTGAGTTTCCTCTATTTTTTCTTCAAGATGCATTGCTTCTTTAACCTTTGTTCTGAAATCAGGGCAAAGCAAAATAACGCCTTTAACGCCTTTTTGCCCGCATTCTTCAAGAATATCCAGAACATCTGTGCCACATTCTTCTGCCAGAACAACAAGATCAATCTCCTTTGAGATATCACTCAGGTGTTTATATGCCTCAACTCCCTGAACAGAATCTGTTTTTGGGTTTACAGGATAAACAATTCCTCTGTAGCCTTCACCAATGAGATTTCTAAAAACCGTATAGCCAATGCTTCCAGGTGTGTCATTAGCTCCAATCACTGCAATTCTTCTTGGATTAAAGAAATAATCAAGATTATAAATTGACATTTTCCTCTCCTTCCAGAATTCTGCCAACACTAACTACAGTGTCGTCATTAGAAAGCTCTATTAATCTAACACCTGTTGTGGCTCTTCCCTGAGGTCTCAGCTGGGAAACTTTAAGCCTCAGCATTTTGCTACTGCTACAGATTATAACTTCATCCTCTTCTTTAACCTGCAAAGATGCTACAACATTGCCTGTTTTTGGAGAGAGTTTAATGTTTTTTACTCCTGTACCTCCTCTATGCTGAAGTCTATACTCCTTAATTGGCGTTTTTTTACCAATTCCCTTTTCAGTAATTGTAAGAACATAGGAGCCTTCAGATACCACATCTGCAGATACCACTTCATCGCCTTCTTCTGAAAATCTGATTCCAATTACACCTCGTGCTGTTCTTCCAGTTGGTCTTACATCTTTTTCATCAAATCTTATTGACATTCCTTTTTTGGTCGCAATTATTAAATGATTCTGTCCATCTGTCTTTACTACTGAAATTAATTCATCTGCCTCTTCAAGATCTATTGCAATAACACCTTTACTGCGAATGTTTCTAAACTCTTCAAGAGATGTTTTTTTAACAAATCCCTTTTTTGTAAACATCATGAGGAACCCCTTTTCAAGGTCTTTGCATATCAAAGCAGTGGTAATTTTTTCTCCTTCACCTAATTGCAATAGATTAACAATTGCTTTTCCACGAGACAGCCTTCCTGCCTCTGGAATTTGATAAACTTTAAGGCAGTAGACCTTGCCAAAATTACTGAAAAAAAGGATATGGTCATGTGTTGAACCAACAAGCACATCTGTGAGATAATCTTCTGAGAATGTTTCCATTGGAGTAAGTCCCTTACCACCTCTCTTCTGACTGCGATAATCAGAAAGAGAAGTTCTTTTTATATAGCCAAGATGTGTAAGCGTAATTACCATATCTTCCTGTGCAATGAGATCTTCCACATTTATTTCCTTTACTTCAGCTATTATCTGGGTTCTTCTTTCATCACTGTATTTTTGTTTAATTTCAATAAGTTCATCCCTGATAATCTCTCTCACAAGAGCATCATTTTCAAGTATTGCTTTAAGTCGTTCAATTTCTTTCAGAATTGCCTCATAGTCCTGAATTATCTTTTCTCTTTCCAATCCTGTAAGTCTCTGCAGTCTCATATCAAGTATTGCCTGTGCCTGAGTTTCTGTTAAAGGAAATCTGCTCATAAGGCGAATTTTAGCTTCTTCAGGATTCTGTGATTTTCTTATAATGGAAATCACTTCATCAAGATTTTCAACAGCAATTTTTAATCCAGCTAAAATATGAGCCTGATGTTCTGCTTTCTTTAGATCAAAGGCTGTTCTTTTAAGAACAACATCTTTTCTGTGCTTGAGAAATTCCCATAAAGATTCCTTAAGATTTAAAATTTTTGGTTGTCCATCAACAATTGCAAGCATTATTGCACCAAAGGTTGTTTCCATCTGGGTATGTTTGTAAAGATTATTGAGAATTACCTGAGGCATTTCACCTTTTTTGAGCTCAAGAACAACTCTTATACCTTCTCTGTTTGACTCATCTCTTATTTCAGTTATTCCTTCAATCTTTTTTTCTCTTACAAGTTCTGCAATCTTTTCAATAAGCTTGGCTTTGTTTACCTGATAAGGAACTTCTGTTATTACAATTCTTTCTTTAACTGCTTTGCCTTCTGTCTCTGCTTCAAAAAGTTGAATTTCCTTAGGTTTTTTACCTTTTGTCTCTCTTTCAATTTTAACTTTTGCCCTTATTTTAATAAGTCCTCTACCTGTTAAATAAAGGTCTCTAATTCCTTCTATGCCATAAATTGTGCCACCTGTTGGAAAATCAGGACCTTTTACAAAATTCATGAGTTCTTCTAATGAAATCTCAGGATTCTCAAGAAGATTAACCAACGCATCTATGATTTCATGGAGATTATGGGGAGGTATGTTTGTTGCCATTCCAACAGCAATTCCTGAAGACCCATTTATAAGAAGATTGGGAATTCTGGCTGGAAGCACAAGAGGTTCTTCAGTGGTTCCATCAAAGTTTGGAATAAATGGAACTGTTTCTTTATCTATATCCTGAAGAAGTTCTTCAGCTATTTTTGTAAGTCTTGCCTCTGTATAACGATAGGCTGCTGGAGGATCTCCATCAACGGAACCAAAATTTCCTTGCCCATCAATTAATGGATACCGCATGTTAAAATCCTGTGCAAGCCTGACTAAAGCATCGTAAACAGCCTGGTCTCCATGGGGATGATACTTTTTCAGAACCTCACCAACAACACCAGCACACTTTGAATACTTTTTCCCGGCAAGAAGTCCTTCTCTGAACATAGCATAAAGAATTCTGCGCTGCACAGGTTTAAGTCCATCTCTCACATCAGGAAGTGCTCTACCAATGATTACGCTCATGGCGTAATCAAGGTAACTTGTTTTCATTTCTTCTTCAATATTAACTTTTAGAACATCTGGCATACTGGCTCCTTTTTACAATCTTCTGGTATATGAATGAAGATTGATAAATTATTTACAGGAACTGCACGAAGAGGCTCCGCAGGAAGCACATTTGGAATTTCCTTTTTGCACCCCTTTCATTGCAAAGGTTGAAAATTTTTTAGTAACTTCCTCTGACCCGCATTTAGGACAGGAAACATTTTTATTCCCAAAAACGAGTAACTCAAAAGCCTCTCCACATTTTTTGCATTCATACTCATATATAGGCATTATTTCACCTCATAAAGTTTTGATTTGAGCTTTTTTATTATATCATAGCTTGCCTTATGTTAAAAAATTCTTTTAAAGTAAAAGAGTTAATTTATTGAGAGGAGGTCTACTGTGATAAAAACACTCAGAGAAAATGCAAAATATTTTTACTTTTTGTTTTTCCTTGTAATTATCACTTTTGTTTTCTGGGGTGTAGGAACTGTGGATAAACAGCATTCTGCTACAGTGGCAGAAGTAGAAGGACAGAAAATTTCAGCAGAGAGATTCTGGAGAAAATATGAAGAGACAAGAAGGCTTTATAGGGAAGTATTTAAAGATAAGGCAGCAGAAATAGAGCAGAACCTGAAGGAAAAAGTGCTTGAAGACTTAATTAATGAGGAAGTTTTGCTTTATTTAGCAAAAAAGTATGGAATAGAAGCAACAGAAAAAGAAATTCAGGATGCAATTATTAATGATCCGAGATTTCAACGAAATGGAATTTTTCAGAAAGATATATATTTTCAAATTTTAAGACTTAACAGAATTACTCCTGAGCAGTATGAGGCTTCTTTGCAAAGAGATATAACTATTGGAAAAACCTTACAAATTATCATGTTAGCAAAGGATAAAGCTGATATATCTGATGAAGTTTTTCTTAAATCATTTTTAAAAGCTGTTAGAACAAATATTTCAATAAAAATTAATAAAGAAGCCTTATCTTGAGAATATGGAAAAATTTTTTGATCAACTAAGGTGGCAGGATTTAATTGATATAGCCATTGTCTCTTTTATCATTTACAAAATATTTATTCTTGTTAAAGGAACTCGTGCAGCAAGAATGCTCATCGGAGTTGGAGTACTTCTTGCAATTTCCTTAATTTCAAGATTTCTTGAACTTTATACTCTTGACTGGCTTATTCAGAGTTTTTGGACTCAGATAGTGATAATTTTAATAATTCTTTTTCAGCCTGAGATAAGGAAAGCCCTTGCTCAGATGGGAGAGACTCCTATACTTCATAGATTCAGTTCTGCAGAGGAAATGAAAACAATTGAAGAAATAGTTAAGGCAAGCCAGGGGCTTGCTAACAAAAAAATAGGCGCATTAATTGTTTTTGAAAGAAATGTAAGTCTCAATGACTACGTTGAGATAGGTGTTCCTCTTGAAGCAAGGGTTACAAAAGAGCTTTTAATGAGTATATTTCATCCCACAAGCCCCATTCATGATGGTGCTGTAATCATAAAAAAGAATAGAATAGTAGCTGCAGGATGTTTTCTTCCCATAAAGCTCGGAGCAGACTTAAAGAAAACATATGGTACAAGGCATAGAGCTGCTCTTGGTATTACAGAAGAAACAGATGCTGTAGCTGTGATAGTTTCAGAGGAAACAGGAGGTATCTCTTTAGCAGTAAATGGAGAGCTTCTCAGCAACCTTGATATTGAAACTCTGAGAGAGAAATTAACAAATCTGTTTACAACGGAAAGATAAAGGAAATGAGGAGAATTATAAAAAAGCTTTTAGCGGAAAATCTCACATTTAAGTTAATATCCATTGCTTTAGCAATATTTCTCTGGTTTTTTGTTACTTTTAAAGGACAAACAGAAACATCTGTTGAAGTTCCTGTAGAGTTTAAAAATACTCCAGCAGAGATGGAAATTTTGAAACAAAATGTAAAAAAAGTAACAATTGTAATCTCTGCAAGGGAAAGAATTCTTAAAGAATTAACTCAAAATAATATCAGAGTAGTGGTTGACTTGTCAAATACTAAACCTGGTGAAAATTCAATTCCTATAACAAAATCCTCTATTAAACTGCCAAGAGGAATTGAAATATTAAGAATTGAACCATCCCAGGTAAAAGTTTACATGGATGAAAAATCACAGAAAGAAGTTCCTGTAAAAGTAGTTCTCTCTGGTAGTCCTGCCAGAGGATTTTATGTGGCATCAGTAAGCTCTGAGCCTCATACTATAAAAATAGAAGGAGCAAAAAAGGAACTAAACAGAATTCGTGTCATAAAAACCGAGCCAGTGGATATAGAAGGGATCAATGAAGATCTGAAAATTCAAGTAAAAATAGATCCTGAAGGAAAAATTTTCAGAACAAACCAGGACACAGTTTATATAAATGTAAAACTGGGGAGGAAGCGATGACATTTTTTGGCACAGATGGAATTAGAGGAACAATAAATCAGTATCCAATGATACCTGAATTATGCATGAAAGCAGGTATGTCTCTATGTTTTCTTTTAAAACAAAGGATTTCTCACAAGCCAAAAATTCTAATTGGAAAGGATACAAGAATCTCAGGCTATGTAATTGAATCAGCTTTAACAGCAGGAATAACTTCAATGGGAGGAGATGTTTATCTTGTTGGACCAATTCCCACTCCAGCAGTTGCTTTTCTTGTGAAAAGCATGCGTCAGGATGCTGGAGTGGTAATTTCAGCTTCCCATAACCCATTTCCTGATAATGGAATAAAGATATTCTCAAATGATGGCTTTAAGCTGTCTGAGGATATTGAGAGCACTATTGAAAAACTTTTAAAAGATCCTGATTTCCCTCAAAAAAGACCATCTGCAGAGGTTCTTGGAAAAGCTTTTAGAATTGAAGATGCTACAGGAAGATACATAGAGTTTGTTAAATCAACTCTACCAAAAAATTTCAGTTTTGAAGGACTTAAAGTAGTAATTGATCCAGCAAATGGAGCAGCTTATAAAATCACTCCAACACTTTTTAAAGAACTTGGAGCAGAAGTAATAACAATCAATGACAAGCCTGATGGGCTGAATATAAACAAAGAATGTGGAGCTCTTTATCCTGAAGGATTGATAAAAAAAGTCAGAGAAACTCAGGCACATCTCGGAGTTGCCCATGACGGAGATGCAGACAGAACAATTTTAATTGATGAAAAGGGAAGCATTATTGATGGTGATTTTATTCTATCTATATGGGCAATGAATTTGAAAAAAGAAAAAAAACTTAAAAAAAATACAGTCGTTGCCACTGTTATGACAAACAGCGGAGTTGAAAACTATCTCAACCAAAGAGGGATAAAACTCATAAGAACACAGGTTGGTGATAGATATGTTGTGGAAGAGATGCTTAAAGGTGGATACAATCTCGGTGGAGAACAGTCAGGACACATTGTATGTCTTGATTATTCATGCACAGGAGATGGAGCAATAACAGCTGTTCAGATGGCTTATATTATGATGAAAAATGGTAAACTTCTCAGTGAATTAACAAAGGAAATACCAAGGTATCCACAACTTTTAAAGAACATCAAAATTCCTGAGGGAATTTCAAAAAAGGAGGCTATAAAAAAACTTGAAGATTTAAATTGCACAATATCAAAGCTTCAAAAGGAAATAAATGGAAGAATACTTATAAGACCATCAGGAACAGAACCAAAAATAAGAGTTATGGTGGAAGAAGAAGACTCAGAAAGAGCTCATAAGATTTTAATGGAACTGGAAGAGTTGATAAAACAAAAACTCTCCTGATGCCTTTTGTTCCTTGTTTAGTTTCAGGAATTTTTCTTGGATATCTTTTTAGTTATTTCCCTGTAATAACAATAGCTCTTTCAATTCTTTTAATTTTTGCTTTTAAAAATAACAGGCTCATCGCTACATTTCTTGCAATATCAATAGTTCTTGGAATTCTTTATGCAGGTATCACTTACACTAAAGATGATACAGTACCTGAAAACATGAGCTTTACAGGATATTTAAAAAATAAAAGTGGCAATATATACGAGTTTAAGATTATTAACTCTGATCCTGAAATTAAAAAAACTTTCCTGAAACTATACTCAATACAACCATTAAATGAAGGAGAAACTTACGAAATAGAATGCCTTATGGGTAAAAAGCATTTAAATCCCTATCAATATGGAGATTCTCTCTGCTTTTTGAAAAAACAAAAGCTGAAAGAGCACTCTAATAAAACTACAGTTGAGGAAATAAGAGAAAAAATAAATAAAAAAATCTCAGAAAGCATAGATAAAGAAATCTCTGGAACACTCATTGCAATGACAACAGGTGAAAGAACTTTAATTCCATTAGAGATTCAGGAAGACTTCAGAAAAACAGGGCTGATTCATCTGCTCAGTATATCAGGAGCTCATTTTAGTCTTTTATTTACAGTGTGTTTTGTCATATTAAAATTTCTAATTAAAAGGCTTCCATACATTGTTTTGTTAAGAATTACCCTTTACTGGAAGCCTTCTCAATTAGCCATTGTTTTTACCTTTCCTGTTATTTTATGCTACTTTCTTATAGTTGAACCAAACTATCCAAGCACTCGCTCATTTATTATGGCAATACTCTTTATGATAGGAGTTCTATCAGAGAGAAAATCCATGTGGATTTTTACTGTAAGCTTTGCATGTCTTGTAATCTTAATTCTTGAACCTCAGGCAATCAAAGATATTTCCTTTCAACTAAGCTTTCTTGCCACTTTAGGAATTGGCTTTGCATCAGATATTTATAAAAGCTTTAAAGATAAAATTCCAAAAAGAGTTTCATATCCCCTTTTAAGCCTTCTTATAAGTATTTCAGCAACGCTAATTACAGCACCTCTGATAATTTACAGATTTCACTATTTATCCTTGATATCTCCTTTAGCAAACCTTACAGTAGGGCTTTTAATTGGAATGGTTCTTTTTCCTCTTCACCTATTTTTTGTGGCAATTTTTTTGATTACAGGATACTATCCTTTGCCAGAGTTAATTGATTTTATTGGAAAGCTCTCTTTTAAAACAATGCATATTCTTGCCTCTTTTAAACATTCATCAATATGGATTCCTCCAATTCCTCCTGTGGCATTAGTTAATTTCTATATGGCTGTTTTTGTTTTGCTGTTTGGCTTTTATTGTTTGAGAAGAAGCAAAAAACTAATGCTTGGTTTTTCCATGATTTTATTTTTAACTTCTATATTAATCCCTTTTTTTATGCATTTGAAAGATAGAGAAAGCTTGAAAATTACATTTCTTGATGTGGGTCAGGCAGAATCAACAGTTTTAAAAAATCCATCTGGATTTTTTCTTATAGATACAGGGAAAACAGGATGGGAGGCAACTCAGTTTCTTAAAGCCTATGGTGCTGAGGAACTGATATTTATTATTACCCATGAGCAAAAGGATCATGCAGGAGGATTTGAAAGAATTTTGCAAAACTTCAAGATAAAAGAAATATGGGATACAGGATATATTAATTACAATAAAGAGCTTGTCAATAATATTTTAATCAGACATCTTGAAAGAGGAGATGTTTTAAAGGTAGGCAGATGTTCTTTCACAGTACTTCATCCTTATAAAGGATTCTGGAGTCCTTCTCTATCAAAAGACAGTAATGAACTAAGCTTAATATTTAAACTTCAATGTTTTAAAAAAAGTTTCCTCTTTACATCAGATGCTGGAATTAATGCTTTGCAGACAATTCCTGTGAATTACTTGAAATCAGAGGTAGTAAAAATTCCCCATCATGGAAGTAAACACTCTTTTTATCCAGAGTTTTATAAAGCTACAGAGCCTGAGATTTGCATAATAAGTACAGGAAAACAAAATCCCTATGGACATCCTCATAAAGAAGTTATTGAAAATATTAATAAAAAATGCAAAATCTATAGAACTGATGAAGATGGAGCAATTCAGATTAAAGAATTACCAGATGGAAGCCTTAAAGTGCAAACCTTTAAAGATGCTGTGTTTAAGCCATATGATGATTGGGAAAATTTAAAAAAACTTTTTATTTTATGGTAAACTTTTAATGATGATAGCAGTTATTGACTATGGAATGGGAAATATAAGAAGCGTTTCAAAAGCATTGGAAGCAGTGGGAGCTCAGATAAAAATCACTCAAAATTCAGAGGATATTAAAAATGCCAGAGCTCTGGTGCTTCCAGGTGTTGGAGCTTTCCGTGACTGTATAGAAAACCTTTCAGAATTGGGAGTTTTACAAACAATAAAGGAAGAAATTTTTAATGGTAAACCTTATCTTGGAATATGTCTTGGAATGCAAATACTTTTCAGTGAATCTGAAGAGTTCGGATTCTGCAAAGGGCTTGAGATATTTAAAGGAAGGGTTGTAAGATTTAAGCTTCCAAAGGAATACAAAATACCTCATATGGGATGGAATACAGTTAAGTTTAAAAAGAAAAACAAAATAGTTGAGAGCATTCCTGATAAATCCTATTTTTACTTTGTTCACTCTTACTATGTTGTCCCTGAAGATGAAAAAATTATTGCTGGAGTTACAGATTATGGAATTGATTTCACATCTATGATAGTTTATGAAAACATTTTTGCCACACAGTTTCATCCTGAAAAATCACAGAAAACAGGACTCAAGCTTCTGAGAAATTTTGTTGAACTCAGCAGATGAAAAAAGTAATTCTTGGCACAGCAGGACATATTGATCACGGTAAAAGTGCTATAGTAAAAGCATTAACAGGTATTGATCCTGACAGACTCAAAGAGGAAAAAGAAAGAGGGATAACAATTGATCTTGGCTTTGCAAACATCAAATATCCAGACTTGATTGTTGGCATAGTTGATGTACCAGGACATGAAAGACTTATTAAAAATATGCTTGCAGGAGTTGGTGGAATTGATATAGTCATGCTGGTAGTGGCTGCAGATGAAGGAGTTATGCCTCAGACAAAAGAACACCTTGCAATATGTGATTTGCTAAAAATAAAATCAGGATTGATTGCTCTGAATAAAGTAGATCTTGTTGATGAAGAAACAATTGAAATTGCAAAAGAAGATGTAAAAGAAGCTGTCAAAGGAACATTTCTTGAGAATGCTCAAATAATACCAGTTTCAGCAAAAACTGGATACAATATTGAACTTTTAAAGGAAAAAATCAGAGAGCTTGCCTTATCAGTGGAAGAAAAATCAACAGGCGGAATATTCAGAATGCCAATTGACAGAGTTTTCTCTTTAAAAGGCTTTGGAACTGTTGTTACAGGCACTGTTCTTTCAGGTAAAATCTCTGTTGACTCTTTGGTAGAAATTATTCCTGCAGGAATTACTTCAAAAATAAGAGGACTTCAGAGTCATGGACAAAAACTTGATGAAGCCTATGCAGGACAGAGAGTTGGAATAAATCTTCAGGGAGTATCAAAGGAAGAACTTAAAAGAGGAGATGTTGTCACCATTCCTCAAAAACTTAAACCCACCACATTTCTGGAAGTAAAGATAAAGCTTTTAAAAGATGTAAAACCATTGAAAAATGGAGCACCTGTTCATTTTTATCTTACCACATCGGAAACAGTAGGAAAAATAAAACTTTTCAATAAAGCTGAAATTTTACCTGAAGAAGAAGCCTTTGCTTATGTGAATCTACAGCAACCCATAGTTGCAATGGCTCAGGATAAATTTATTTTAAGAAGATTCTCTCCACTTGAAACTCTTGGAGGAGGAGTGGTTCTTGATCCTCAGCCACCAATAAAAAAGAAAGAACTAAAGCCAGAGTATCTTGAATTGCTTTCCATTGGCAAGCTTTCAGAAAAGATAGAAGTCAAAATTAAAAGAAAGGCATTTACTGGAATTTCAATATCTGAGCTTGAAGGCTGGATAAATGCAGATTTAAAGGAGATTAAAAAAGCTGTGGATGAACTTCTGGAAAAACGAAAGATTATAAAAGCTGAAAATCATCTTTTTCACATGGATGTTTTCAATAGTTTCAAATCTTGTCTTTTAAATTTTCTCAAGGAGTTTCATCAAGCAAATCCTCTTAAAGAAGGATTACCAAAGGAGGAACTGAAAACAAAACTTTCTTTTGATAGATCTCCTGAGGTTTTAATGCTTTTACCCTATATTGAAGAAGTTTCACTACAAGGCAATACAGTAAAGCTAAAGTCAGCACAGAGGGAAGAGATTGATCCCATGATAGAGGAAAAGATAATAAAAGAACTTCAAAGAGATTTTCAACCTCCGCTTAAAGAGGAGATTGCTCAAAAACTTTCAATCTCTGAATCAAAACTATCAGACATATTAAAAATAATTGCCAGAAAAGGAAAAATAGTTCGGATAAATGACTCCCTGTATCTTCCAGTGGAAAATTATAATAAAATGCTTGAACTGCTTAAAGATTTCTTTTCAAAAAAGAATGAGATGACAGTTTCTGAATTCAGAACTCTTCTTAATACAACAAGAAGATATGCTATAGCATATCTTGAACATCTTGATTCCCACAAAATAACTCTTCGGATTGGAGAAATCAGAAAAATGGTTAAAAGAGGATAGAATGACAAGAAAAAAACTTGCTCTGATTGTTTTAACTTTTCTCATTGGATGCTTAGTTGGAGCAGTAGCATTTTATCTAATAAGCACACCAAGACAGTCTATCCCTGTTTATAGAAGCTTTGTTGAGCCTGTTAAAAGCTTTGCTGAGATAGTTAAAGCAGTTTCTCCTTCAGTGGTAAATATCTCTACAACAAGGACAGTTCAGAGTCCACCAACACTGGAAGAGCTTTTTGAGTTTTTACCACCTCTTGGAAACTCTCAGGGTAAAAAATGGAAAGAAATGAGCATGGGTTCAGGAGTAATTGTTTCTTCTGATGGATATATTCTTACAAATTATCATGTTATTGAACAGGCAGAGGACATAAAAGTAACTCTCTATGATAGAAGAACATTTAAAGCCACCTTAGTAGGAGCTGACCCAAAAACAGATCTTGCAGTAATCAAAATAAATGCAAAGGATTTACCAGTTGCTCCATGGGGAGATTCAGACAATCTTCAGGTGGGAGATTTTGTTCTTGCCATTGGTAACCCCTATGGATTAACTCATACAGTTACAATGGGAATTATAAGTGCTACAGGAAGAGCAGATGTAGGAATAGCTGATTATGAAGACTTTATTCAAACAGATGCAGCAATTAATCCTGGAAATTCAGGAGGTCCTCTTGTAAACATAAAAGGAGAAATCATAGGAATAAATACAGCAATATTTTCAAGAACAGGAGGGTATCAGGGAATAGGATTTGCTGTTCCAAGCAACATGGCTCGTGTGATAAAAGACAGTCTAATAAAAGAAGGCAAGGTAATAAGGGGATGGATAGGAATAATGGTTCAGGATTTGACAGCAGAGCTTGCAGAAAGATTTAATTTAAAGGAAGCATATGGAGTTATAATTACAGATGTAGCGAAACAGTCGCCTGCTTACAGAGCAGGACTCCAGAGAGGTGACATAATTCTTGAATATGACGGTAAACAGATAACAGAAAGTGCTATACTAAGAAATCTTGTTGCTCAAAGCAAAGTTGGCTCAATCATAAATCTAAAAATTTTCAGAGATAGTCAGATTTATACAATACCAGTGACAATTGCTCAACTTCCTTCAGAGCAGATTCAGGAGACAAAAATCTTAAAAAAATCAACAGGAAAGCCTGAAAATCCTTTTAAAGGATTATCCGTAATTGAGCTTGACCCATCAATGGCAAAACAGATTGGAGTTGATCAGGAAGACAGAGGAGTTGTTGTTTATAAAATTGAACCTAACTCACCTGCTGAAACAACAGGACTTAGAAAAGGAGATCTCATAATGGAGATTGAAAGACAGAGGATACAGTCTGTATCTGATTTTCAAAAGGCAATACAGAGAATCTCAAGATCTGATGTTCTGGTTTTGATAAATAGAAGTGGAAAAAAATTTTATATGATTCTGGGATGATGAGCCTGTTAGTTATTATTTTTGTGATAACTGTGGGTATTGTTAGTTTATCCAGCTTAAGTGATTCATTTTTTGTCAATCCCATTATTAAAAGTTTGACTGTTTTATCAGGCAGTATTTTTTTACTGCTTTTCCTATACTCAAAACTGAAAAAAATGAATAGTTCACAAATACTGTTTGGATTTTTAGGGCTTTTTTTCGGAGTTCTCTCTGGATTTCTTCTCAGTATCCCTCTATTAATTTTATCTTCAACTCTTTACGCAATTGCTTTCATCATTATTACAGGCTTTGGATATGCTGGTGCAATTTTTGGTTTAAAAAAGGCTAAAACAATTAAAATTGGAGATATTTTATGGATAATTAAAAAAGAGGCTATATGGGAAGAGCCAAAAATCCTTGATACCAATGTTCTCATAGATGGTAGAATTGCTGATCTTGTAGATTTAGGCTTTATAAAAGGTACAGTATTGATTCCAAGATTTGTTTTAAGAGAAATCCAGCACATTGCAGACTCACCAGACCCTCTTAGAAGAGCAAAAGGCAGAAGAGCTCTTGATGTACTTCAGAGAATCAAAAGAGCAGAAAAGATAAGATTTGAGATTGTAGAAAAAGACATTCCTGAAATAAAGGAAGTTGATACAAAACTTGTTGAAATTACAAGAATTCTTAGAGGCACACTGATTACAAATGATTTAAACCTTATAAAAATTGCTCAATTAAGGGGAGTGCCTGTGCTGAACATGAATGAACTTGCTCAAGCAATGAGACCTCCTGTGCTTCCAGGTGAGGTCTTAAAGCTCTTTATAGTTAAAGAGGGTAAAGAGCCTGATCAGGGAGTTGCTTATCTTGATGATGGAACAATGGTAGTTGTTGAAGAAGGAAAACAATATATTGGTAAAACTATGGATGTAGTAATTCATAGTGTTTTGCAAACAGGAACTGGAAGAATGATATTTGGCAAACCAAAAATTGAAGCATCATCTTCTGAAACAAATCATGAAATGTAGTGCCATAATTGTTTCAGCAGGCTTCGGAAAAAGGTTCGGCTCTCCAGATAAAGTGTTTTATGAAGTAAATGACAAGCCAATTTTTATATGGGCTGTGCAAGCTTTTGAAAAACTTGAGTTTATCAATGATATCTGGATTGTAACAAGAAAAGATGCAGTCCTAAAACTTCGTGATTATCTGCAAATTTTTAATATTAAAAAAGTTAAGAAAATCGTTGAAGGCGGGAAGGAAAGACAGGATTCTGTTTATAATGCACTTAAATTAATGCCTGAGGATACAGAGATTGTTTTAATTCATGATGCAGCTCGTCCTCTGGTCAGTAAAGAATTGATAGAAAGGGTTTTTAATGCCATGAATCCACAGATTGACGGTGTAATACCAGTAACAAAAATAACTGATACAGTTAAATGGATTAAAAGCAGAAACATTGTTGGCGGGACCCTTAATAGAGAAATTCTCAGAGCAGTTCAAACACCACAGGCATTCTGGTTTAAAAAGATTCTTGAGTTTTACGAAAAAGCTTACAGTGAAGGAGTTTATGGAACTGATGACGCTTTTTTGGTAGAGGGCTATGGCGGCAAAGTTTATATTGTTGATGGTGATGAAAAAAATATTAAAATAACAACAAAGCAGGACATTGAAAAGATGAAATCAATTCTCAATCTAACCGATATTAAAACTTTCAGCATGAATATAAGAGTTGGCATAGGATACGATAGCCACAGACTTGTTTCAGGAAGAAAACTTGTGATTGGTGGAGTTGAAATTCCTTATGAAAAAGGGCTTGAAGGGCATTCAGATGCTGATGTCCTCATTCATGCAATAATTGATGCAATACTGGGTTCTGCAGGAGCAGGTGACATAGGAAAACATTTTCCCGATACAGATCCTCAATATAAGGATATTTCAAGCCTTGTTTTACTTGAGAAAACTTTGAAATTCATAAGAGAGCAAAAAATTGAACCAATCTGGATTGACTGCACAGTGTTTGCTGAAAAACCAAAACTCAGCCCTTATATACCAGCAATGATTGAAAACTTCAAAAAACTTGGATTAAAAGTAAACATTAAAGCAAAAACAGCTGAAGGTATGGGATTTATTGGAAGAGGTGAAGGAGTAGCTGCTCAGGCAATATGCCTGAGCAGTATAAAGTTAGACCCTTAAAATGGCTTTTGGAACATTTTTTACAGATGCAACCCCTGTAAGAAGCATTGCCTGTTTAAGTTCATTCTTTATATTGTCAAAATAAAGCTTAAGACCTTCTCTTCCACCACCAAAAACCGCTACAACAACAGGTCTTCCAATAAGCACAGCATCAGCACCAAGAGCAAGAAGTTTAAGCACATCCACACCAGAGCGAACTCCGCCATCTGCAATAATTGTAATTTTACCTTTAAATTTTTCAGTAATCTCTGGCAGAACCTCTGCAACACCTGGAGTATGGTCAAGAATTCTTCCACCGTGATTTGATACAACAATGGCAGCTACTCCTATATTATACGCAATCTCAGCCTCTCTGATAGTCATTATGCCTTTCAAAATAAAAGGAAGTTTTGTTGCTTTAACGAGTTCTTCAATCTCCTCTGGAGATTTTGGACTTACAGGTTGTCCTTTAAGTGCCATTGTGATAAGTCCTGCTCCGTCAATATCAACTCCCACTGCTATTGCTCCTGCGTCTTCAGCCTGTCTGATTCTTTTGATTATTTCATCCTGTGCTCTTGGTTTAATTATAGGAATTCCTTTACCATTATTTTTTTGAATTGCATTAATTCCACTCCCATACATTGTTGGATCTGCTCCATCACCTGTCCAGCCAATTGTTCCTGCCATAATAGAACCTGCAATTACCTCTTCCGTATAAACTTCTTCTGTAATTGCTCCTCCCATATTATATGTTGTTCCTGTTATAGGAGCAGCCATCACAGGAAGAGAAAGACTCTGGCCAAAAATTTCCAATGTTGTATCAGGTTCTCTCACATTATGAATAGTAGAAAGATTGAGTTTAATCTTATTTAAAGCCTCAATATTAGCTTTGAAAGAAGCGCCAGTTCCAACCCCTCCCATGCCAGGAACTTCTCCTGCACAGGCAATGCCATTGCAAACAGGACATACACGGCAGTAAGGTTTTAACTTTTCTTTTGCATTTTTCTTCACATCCTGCCAGTTCATCTAGTTCCTCCTTAAAAATTTTTTCATAAAATGATATTATAAAATAAATTGGGCGGTTAGCTCAGCCGGGAGAGCGCCAGAATCGCACTCTGGAGGTCAGGGGTTCAACTCCCCTACCGTCCATTTGATTAAAATCCCTGATGGGAAAGCAAAGCCATATCAGGTAAAACAAGTAAGAAATTTAATATTAAAATACAAACTCCATAAGGAGGTGGACGATGTATAAATATGAGATAATACTTTACTGGTCTGAGGAAGATCAGGCATTTATAGCTGAAGTTCCTGAACTTCCAGGATGTATGGCAGATGGTAGGACTCAGGAAGAAGCACTTATAAATGCTCAGAAAGTAATACAGCAATGGATTGAAATAGCAAAAGAACTTGGCAGAGAGATTCCTGAACCAAAAGGTAAAATTGCTTATGCTTAATCAGTTTGTGAAAAGGAAATCATAGCTTCAAAAATACCTCTCTCTTTTCTTTCATCATTTGTTTCACTTATGCAAATGCAACAATTATAATCGCTGTTACAATAGTAGCAAATGTAAGAATAACTTTCTGAATATCATCTGAAGTTAAGCAGTTTGTTGCCTCTCTGCCTAAACCATGATAAGTTGGTTGGGCTTTATAGCCCTCCTTATAGCTTTATTTCCTACAAGAAGGCTAACATATATGTGAAATTTAATATAGTAACCACAAACTCACATAAACAGTTGACAAGAAAATAAAAATTAATTACCATATATAAAATCGGTCAGAAGACCGTTTGAGTTTTAGCATTAAAAAATTTTTATTATCAGTGGTCATGAAGGCCACAGTTTCGGGCAGAAGCCTGAAGCTGTGGCTTTTTTATTTGATTATGATAGCAACTGAAATAAAGAAAATCTCATACTGGAATGAGAATGCAAAATGGTACAGACTATGGCGTGAGCACAACCTATACCATGAGCCCATAAAAAACTTCTTCTTTAAATTCACTCAGCCAGGATTAAAAATCCTTGATATTGGCGCAGGAGATGGAGTTTTAACCTTCCCTTTAATAAAAAGAGGCTGTCATGTAACAGCGCTTGAACCTTCTGAGACAATGCAAAATTATCTTTATGAAAATTCCCTCGCCAATGGTATTAAATTAAAAATTGAACCAAGAAGATTTGAAGAATTAGAATGCCATGAAATCAATGAGTTTGACCTTGCTTTAGCCTGTAACAGTCTTCATCTTACTGAGTATGGAATTGAAGGCTCAATGTTTAAGCTTTTTAGCTCTCAGGTGCAAAGTATCTTTCTTGTTACTGAAAAAGTTTTCTACCCTGATAAGTTTAAATTAATTTATCCTGAATACTCACTGATTTTTAACCATTCCTACCTCTGTGAAAGCTCCTTTGCCTATCACAGCCTTGATGAGATTTTTGAACACTGGGAGTTTAAAAATAAAAGAGAGCTTTTCAGCTGGGAAAGGCAAAAGCTTATAAAATCAATCACTTATGAGAAGGGGCATTACTGGCTCAAAGATTTTGCAATAGTAAATATATTTTACTGGAGGAGGGGAGTATGATTCTGCAAATTTTTGTCACTTTGTTTTTCTATTTTATTCAACATAACAGGCAAACTCAGCTTTTTTCATTCCTGGAAACCTTCACAGTTTGAATATTCAATTAGTGGTAATTATGTGAAAAGCGATGGTTCGTTCCTCTGGAGTTGTCACCAAATAAATGGGATGCCCTTGTTGCTTTGGTACACCGAAGCAGTCAATTTCTTAGGTATTCAAGAGATGATTCTATAGGCAGTTTTAGCAAGTTATGGTAAAATTAAAAAAAAAGGGGTTGAAATGCTTACAGAAAAAGTTAAGGCTGCTGGCTGAGCAGCAAAGATAGGTCCAGGGGACCTGGAAGAAATATTGAAATATATTCCGTTACCTGAAGATCCTAATATTTTAATTGGTTCTGAAGATTGGTCTGATGCTGGAATTTATCGTTTAAAAGAAGATCTGGCAGTGGTGCAGAGTGTTGATTTCTTCACTCCCATTGTTGATGATCCCTATGATTTTGGACAGATTGCAGTAGCCAATGCCTTAAGTGATATATATGCAGTGGGTGCTAAGCCTCTTCTGGCTCTCAATATTGTTTGTTTTCCAGTAAATGAAATGGATAAATCAATCTTAAGAGAAATTTTAAGAGGCGGAGCAGATAAACTCAAAGAAGCAGGAGCTTTTATGATAGGAGGACACAGTGTTGAGGACCCTGAGATAAAATATGGAATTGCAGTAACTGGAATTGTCCATCCTGAAAAATTTGTTACTAACAGGGGTTCAAAAACTGGAGATATTTTAATTTTAACAAAACCTATTGGAACAGGAATTCTTTCAACAGCACTTAAAGGGAAACTTCTTGATCCTCAGACAGCAAAGATTCTTACTCAGACAATGGCTTTGCTTAATAAAACAGCTTCAGAAGTTATGATGAATATTGGAGTTCATGCCTGTACAGATATAACTGGATTTGGATTACTGGGACATGCTTTAGAAATGGCAAGAGCAAGCAAAGTAACAATAAAAATATGGAAAGATAAAGTTCCGCTTCTTCCAAAAGTTTTTGAGTTTGCTTCCATGGGAATTGTTCCAGCAGGAGGTAGAAGAAATGTAAACTATTGTTCAAAATTGATTGATACAGGACAAACAGATCCAATAACTCTTGATGTTCTTTCTGATCCTCAAACCTCAGGAGGACTCCTCATTTCTGTAGCTTCAGATAAGGCAGATGCTTTGATTGCAGAATTGAATTCAAAGGGAATTCTGGCAATCCCAGTAGGTGAAGTTATGGAAAAAAGCCAGGGCAAAGTTATTTTAATTTGATATGAATTGTATAAAATAATTTAATAAAATCTCTTGACAAAAAGAGCATTTTGATGATATATTTAGTTAGATAATATCAATATCACCTAAAAGGAGGTGTTAGCCATGACAAGAAAAGAAACAAAGGATGTAGCAAGGGTTGAACCTTCAATTCTTTCTCCCTTTGAAGAAATTGAGCGTCTTTTTGATGAGGTTATGAGGAGACCCTTTTCTCTATTCAGATCTTTTGTTCCAAGATTAAGAGAGGAAGCTGAGTTTATCTCTCCAGCAGTGGATATATATGAAGAAGGCGATGATTTGGTGGTTAAAGCAGAGCTTCCAGGCATAAAAAAAGAAGACATTGAAGTGAAAATTACCGATGATTATCTCACCATTTCTGGTGAGAAAAAGAAAGAAGAAAAAGTAGAAAAGAAAGACTACTACAGATACGAGCGATCCTATGGTTCATTCTCAAGAACATTCAGGCTTCCTGTGGATGTTCAGACGGACAAGGCAAAGGCAAAATTTGAGAATGGTTTGCTTGAAATAAGAATTCCTAAGAGTGAAGAAGCAAAGAAAAAAGAAAGAAAGCTTCAGATTGAATAAAAAAGGGGGTCCTCAAAAGAGGAGGGCTTTTGCCCTCCTTAATTTTTATGAAAAAATTACTCATTACTGGTGGAACAGGTTTTGTTGGAAGATATATTGTAAATCTTGCTTTAGAAAGAAACTATGATGTTCATTTAATCGTAAGAAATCCAGAAAAAGCAAGACTTCTTTTTAGTGAAAAACCCAAAATCTATCAACTTGATGATTTTACCAATCTAAAAAAACTTAGAAAAATCATAGAAATTATTAATCCCAAGATTGTAATTCATCTTATCGGTATAATTCAGGAAAAAGGGAAAGATACATTTGAAAAAGTGCATTATGAGTATTCAAAAGCTCTTTATGAAGTTTTAAAAGATTCTGGTGTTGAAAAAATAGTGCACATGAGTGCTTTAGGAGTTGATGAAAAAGCTCCGTCTGACTATCATACTACAAAGCTTAAAGCAGAAAAAGAATTAATAAAAACAGGGCTTCCCTTTGTCATACTGCGTCCTTCTTTTATTGTGGGACCTGAGCAACTTCTTTTTTTAAAGCTAAAACCAATTTTAAAGAGACTGCCATTTTTGATATTTCCTGATATTGGCAAATACTACTTTCAGCCAGTAGATGTAAGAGATGTGGCAGAATGTTTTCTTAATGCCATTAATTACAATGACAACGGGATTTTTGAACTATGTGGAGATGAAAAAGTAACTTTAAAGGACATAGTTCATGAGTTTGCAAAAAATCTGGGGAGAAATGTTATTTTTGTTCCTTTGCCAGAGTTTGTTCTTAAAATTTTTGCAAAACAGCAATACAAAATGATGTGGAGAGACAATGTCTGCGGATACAGTGAGGCGCTTCATATGGAGTCTCTTTTAAAAAGAAAGCCAGTTCCTTATAGAGAACAGATAAAATGGGCTGCTCAACACTAATCTATGATTTCAACTAAAACTTCCTGCCCTTCTGAAACTCCCAGTAACTCAGAAGGGATGTGAACAATTCCCTGTGCTTTTACAAGACTCATTATAAGTCCTGATTTACTCAACAAAGGAGTTGCCCATATTTCACCATCGCGACTGTCAAGATAAACTCTTATAAAATCTTCTCTGCCAGCCTGGGAGTGAATACTTCTTGAAATTCTTGCTTTTATGAGTTTTTTAAAGTTTTTATCTGTTAATGAAAGCATATGATAAATCACGGGTTTGACAAAGAGTTCAAAACATATGTAAACAGCTACAGGGTGCCCAGGAAGTCCAAAAACAGGTTTGCCATTGCATACTGCACCAATAACAGGCTTCCCTGGCTTTATTGAAGCACCATGAAAAAGCACGCCAGGACAGCCAAGTTCATTAATAACCTTTGCTGTTAAATCCTTCACACCAGCAGAAGTTCCACCTGTAATAAGAACAATGTCACTTAATTGATAGGCTTTCAGAGCAGTTTCTTTAAGTGCGTTGTATTCATCTCTTATAATTCCCATTTTTAATGGAACAGCAGCAGTTTCATAAATTAAACCTGCAAGAGTAAAGGAGTTTACATCCCTTACTTTTCCAGGAATAACTTTTTCAGTATGAGGAATTATCTCATCTCCTGTAAGAATTATAGAAACAACAGGCTGTTTAAAAACTTTAACAGTTGTTATTCCAACTCCAGCAAGAGCTCCTATATCCTGAGGCTTAAGCTTGTGGCCTGCCTTTATAATAACTTCTCCTTTTTTTGCATCCTCATCACGAAATATAACATTCTCCCCTGGAGAAACAGCTCTTAAAACCTCAATCAAATCCTTTGATACAACATTAACATGCTCTACCATCACAACAGCATCAGCTCCTTCAGGAAGCATACCTCCAGTTGCAATAGATGCTGTTTCCCCATTTGAGAGAGCAAAATCTGGTATAGCCCCCATAGGTATATCACCTTTAACAGTAAGATAGGCTGGAGAACTCTCTTTTGCGCCAAATGTATCAGAAGCCTTAACAGCAAAGCCATCAACAGTGGAACGTTCAAAGCCTGGAAGATCTTCAGGTGAGATTATATCTTCTGCAGTAATTCTTCCATAGGCTTTTTCAATTGGAATTGTTTCAACTTGAAGACAGCCTGGCACAATATGATGGAGTATAAGCTTTAAAGCATCGTGAGGAAGAAGATATTTTTTATCAAGCATAAATTTTATTATACAAGAAAAAACTGAGAGATGCCAGCTGAGATTGTGCTAAAATACTATAAAATGGAAGAAAATATTGACAAATTAATCAAATATTTTCAGCATCAGCCTAATGTGGTAATGGCTTTTTTATTTGGTTCAAGAGCAGAAAAAACTGAAAGAACTGTTTCTGACTGGGATATAGGAGTTTATTTTAAACCTTATGAATACATGGAGATTGAAACAGATGTTGAGTATGAAGATGAATACAGAATATGGAGTGACTTGATTGACATACTGGAAACTGACAATGTGGATTTAATAGTTCTTAATAGAGCGACTCCATCTCTGTTTTATCAGGTATTGACAAAGGGATTTCCATTAATTGTAAAAGATGAAAATCTTTATATTGATCTTTTGTGTAAGCTTAATTATGAGGCAGTTGATTGGATAGATTTTGTTGCTGACTACTATGAAATAAGCGAAAGATCAAAATCCATCTCACCATTTGAAAGAGTTAGATTACTGAGATATTTACATTTTCTTGAAAGTGAATTTAATGAAATAGAAGAAATAAAAAAAATCACATGGCAGGATTACTTAAAAGACAGTTTTAAAAGAAAAATTATTGAGAGATGGGTGGAAAATATTATAATGGCAATGCTTGACATAGCAAAAATTATCATTGCCTCTGAGAAGATTCAGATGCCTCAAACATATAAAGAAACTTTAAAAATTTTTGGTACTCTCTATATAAATGAAGAGTTTGGAGAAAAAATTTCTTGGTTGGCAATTATGAGAAATATAGTAGTGCATGAATATCTTGACATAAAGTGGGGAAAAATTAAAAAATTCATATCCCTTGTGCAAATCACTGTTCCTGTCTTTATGGAAAAAGTTAAAGAAATTTTAAACAAAAAATGATGATTCAGGTTAATTTACCCATATTTGAAGGTCCCTTAGATTTGCTTCTTCATCTTATTAAACAGAATAAAATAGACATCTATGACATTCCAATTGCTTTAATTACAAAGCAGTATCTTAAATATCTTGAACTTATGAAGGAGCTTGACCTTGAAATTGCATCAGAGTTTCTTGTTATGGCAGCTACATTGATTTATATAAAATCAAAAATGCTTCTTCCAGAGCAGGAACCTGAGGAGGAAGATCCAAGAAAAGAGCTTGTAGAACAATTAGTAGAATATCAGAATTTTAAAGAAGCCTCTAAAATTCTTAAAGAAAGATATGAAGTATGGTCATTAGCTTTCTCAAGAAATACTTCAAATCAGGAGGAGTTTTTTCTTGAAGAACTGAGCGTATTTGATCTTTTACAGGCTTTAAGGAAAATAATTGATAAACCTCAGCCCAGAATATATGTTCCAAAGGAAACCATAAAAGTTGAGGAAAAAATTGAACAGATTTTGAATTTATTGAAATTGAAAAAATCCATAGCTTTTTATGAAATTTTTGAAAATAATACATCAAGGCTTGAAATTATAGTGAGTTTTCTTGCATTATTGGAATTAATAAGGCTAAGAATTGCCAGAGCCTATCAGGAAAAACCTTTTGGAGAAATTTTGATAAATCTGGAGGAAAAAAATGAAAATAGGAATTATCTCTGATACTCATGATCATATGGACAACATAAGAAAGGCATTGAAGATTTTTAAAGAAAATAATATAAAAGCAATAATCCATGCTGGTGATTTTGTATCTCCATTTACATGGAGAGTCTTTAAGGATTTTGATGGCGAATTTTATGGAGTTTTTGGAAACAACGATGGAGATAAAGTTCTTTTAAAGAAAATGTATGGAGAAAGAATTCAACCACAGATAAGAGAATTTGAAATTAATGGTAAAAAGATTGCATTGATGCACGAACCTCAGATAATTGAAGTACTTGCTCAATCAGGTAGATTTGATCTGATAGTTTATGGACATATGCATGAAGTTGATATACGCAAGATAAATAATAGTTTAATTATAAATCCTGGTGAAGCCTGTGGCTGGCTTTATGGAAAGGCAACTGTGGTAGTTCTTGATTTTGAAACTTTACAGCCATCGGTAATATCTCTTTGAGTAAATAAGGCAATCAATTCTTGTTAGTCCGTATTCTAAGGCTATATTTAAAGCGTCTTCAAATTCCTTTTGAGTTATTCTTCTATTTAATTCCGGATACTCCTCTGCCTGCCAGCATGGTCTGTATTGATCCATAATGTTTATGTATGTATTTTTTGAGATTTCCTCTGCAATAAATTTTACAACATCCTGTGTTCCTGCAATATTGTTAGGCAAGACAAGATGTCTTACAAGAAGTCCTCTAACTGCAACTCCTTCTTCATTTATAATTAGATCTCCAACCTGCCTGTGCATCTCCTTGAGAGCCTTTTTTGCAAACTCAGTATAATTTTTAACCTTTGAATATTTTTCAGCCAGAGCACTATCAGCATACTTAAAATCAGGCATATAAATATCAATGATTCCATCAAGGATCTTTAATGTTTCAATCGCTTCATATCCACCGCAATTATAAACAATTGGAATTCTAAGTCCATGCTTTCTGGCAATGTAAATGGATTTAATAATTTGAGGCACCTGATGAGTTGGTGTTACAAGATTTATATTGTGACAGCCTGAATTTTGAAGAAAAATCATAACTTGAGCAAGTTCATCATATGAGATTTCTTTGCCTTCTCCAAGATGGCTTATTGTCCAGTTCTGACAGTAAACACAACTGAGATTACAAAAACCAAAAAATATAGTGCCTGAACCATATCTTCCAACCAATGGAGTCTCCTCTCCAAAATGGGGTCCCCAGCTTGAAACATATGGTTTAATTAAAACTTTACATGCTCCTTTTTTGCCTGAGGTTCTGTCAACATGGCAATTTCTTGGGCAGAGAGTGCAGTCTTTTAGAATCTCAAAAGCTTTTTCAATCTTTTGATTAAACTCTTTATCTGATAAATTTAAATAAGCTAAATCCTTGCGCTTAAATAAACTCATTGGTTATTTATTATATCATTTGGAAAAAGGATTTAGCTTGTAAAAAATTGTTATAATATGCCTATGCTTAAGTCTATAAAATGGGAAAATGGCACTGTTTACATCCTTGATCAGAGGCTTTTACCAGAAAAAATTGAATACTTAAAATGTACCAACTATGAAGAAATTGCAAGGGCAATTGAAAATCTCTCAATAAGAGGAGCTCCTGCAATAGGAATTGCTGCTGCATATGCTGTGGCAGTTGCTGCAATTGGTTTAAAGGCTTGTTCTACTGAAAAATTTTTTTCAGAGTTAAATCCTGTTTTCCATAGGCTCATAAATACAAGACCAACTGCTGTAAATATAAAATGGGCTGTTGATAGAATTAAAAACTTGATAAAGAAAAATGCCTCTTTATCTGTCTCTGAACTTAAAGATTTAGTAATAAATGAAGCTTTAAAAATTCACGAAGAAGACATAGAGACAAACAAAAGAATAGGCGAGAATGCTCTACATTTTTTTAAAGAAGGATGCACTGTTATAACATACTGTAATGCCGGTGCACTGGCAACAGGTGGATACGGAACAGCAACTGCACCAATGTATCTTGCAAGGGAAAAAGGAATAAAATTTAAAGTAATTGCATGTGAAACAAGGCCTGTGCTGCAGGGTGCCCGTATTACAGCTTTTGAACTCATGCAGGCAGGAATTGATGTAACCTTAATCTGTGACAATACAGCTGGTTCTTTACTCAGAAAAGGCATGATTGATTTTGCAATTGTAGGAACAGATAGAACTGTAAGAAATGGTGATGTGGCAAATAAAATTGGCACTTATTCTTTAGCTGTTCTTTGCAAGGAAAACAATGTTCCTTTTTATGTAGCAGCTCCCTTATCAAGCATTGACTTAAGCATATCTTCAGGAGATATGATTCCCATTGAAGAGAGAGCATCAGAAGAAGTAACAACCATCAGAGATGTAAGAATTGCTCCAGCAGGTGTTAAGGTAATAAACTTTGCATTTGATGTAACTCCTGCTAAGTATGTAACCGCAATAATCACTGAAAAAGGAATTTTTAAGCCTGAGGAATTAAGGTTTAAACTGTGAATTTTCAAGATATATTCAGGCAATACGAAGATGAATTAAAAATGGTAGAAAGAGAGCTTCTGAATATATTTCAGTCAGAAGCTTCTTTAATCCCTACTATAGGAGCATACATTGTAAACTCAGGAGGTAAAAGGCTTCGCCCACTATTTTTACTTTTAAGTGCTGATCTTGCCGGTTACAGGGAATACAAAAGAGTGATTCTGGCTGCAGTAATTGAGGCACTTCATACTGCAAGTCTTCTTCATGATGATGTGGTTGATGAGGCTGAACTAAGAAGAGGCAAAGCTTCTGCTAATAAAATATGGGGGAATCAGGTTACAGTTTTACTTGGTGATTATCTTTATGCAAAGGCATTGCACATATCTGTGCAACAGGAAAGTCTTCAAATAATGGAAGCTCTATCTCAGGCAACTTCACAGATGGCTGAAGGAGAGATTCTTCAGCTTATGAAAGCAGGAGATCCTACTATAACTTTTGATGAATACTTAAAAATCATTACAGGTAAAACAGCCGGACTTATTCGCACTGCCTGTAGAGTTGGAGGAATTCTTGGTAAACTATCACAGGAAAAACTTCAGGCTTTAACTGAATTTGGAAATAATATAGGCATAGCTTTTCAAATGGTAGATGATATTCTTGATTATGTAGCGGATGAAGCAGAACTTGGGAAAAAACTTGGCAAAGATCTAATGGAAGGCAAAATTACTCTTCCCCTTATTGAGTTAATGAAAAAAGCTCAGCAAAAACATGAAATTATAGGCATAATAAAATCTGACAATTTTTCAGAAGAAAATCTTTCAAAAATCTTAAATTATCTCAAACAGTACAACTGCATTGAATCATCTATGGAAATAGTAAAGCAATACATAGATAAAGCGAAAAAGGCTCTTCAGGTATTTCCAGACTCTGAAGCCAGACAGCGACTTTCTAATATAGCAGACTATATTACTTTGAGGAGTAAGTAATGGCTTTAATTCTTGTAACAAATGATGATGGCTTTTTTTCAAAAGGAATACAAACGCTTGCTGAAACTTTAAAAGAGCTTGGTGAAGTATATATTGTTGCACCAGACAGAGATCGCTCTGCTGTAAGTCATGCTCTTACAATGCACAGACCTCTAAGAGTGGACTTAATAAGAGAGGGCTGTTACAGTGTAAACGGAACTCCCACTGACTGCGTTGTTGTTGGAGTGAAAAAACTTTTGCCCCGTGAACCTGATTTAATTGTGTCAGGTATAAACAAAGGAGCAAATCTTGGAGAGGACATAACATATTCAGGAACTGTTTCAGCTGCTATTGAAGGAACAATTCTTGGAGTTCCCTCTTTTGCAATATCTATTGTTGGCGAAAGACCTTTCAGATATGAAACAGCTGTGTTTTATGCATTAAAAATAGCAAAATTCATTCTTGAAAAGGGTCTTCCTCATGATACACTTTTAAATGTTAACCTGCCCAATAAACCTTTACAGGAAATCAATGGCATAAAAATAACAAAGCAGGGTAAACGTTCCTATGAAAACTCAATTCATGAAATTTTTTCTCCATGGGGCGAAAAGCAGTACTGGATTGGAGGAGGAATTGTATCATGGCAGAGCATGGAAGGGACAGATATTCAGGCAATAATGGAAGGATATGTATCAGTTACTCCACTTCATATTGATTTAACAAACTATCAGGCATTAGATTATTTAAGAAGACATGGCATTGAAGAATAAATATGACGTAATTATTGTTGGTGCAGGACCTGCAGGTATTTTTACAGCCTTAGAGATAATCAAGAATGCTTCATTAAAGGTTTTAATTATTGAAAAAGGCAAAGACATTGAAAAAAGAAACTGCCCAATGGAACAAACAGGAAAGTGTGCACATTGCCCTGTTTGTGATATTTTAAGTGGATGGGGCGGAGCAGGAGCTTTCAGCGATGGAAAACTAAATTTATCCCCTCAAATTGGAGGATTTTTGGATAAATACATGGACAGAGACAGCCTTGTTGAACTTATTGATTATGTTGATAAAATCTATCTTAAATATGGTGCTCCAGAAACAGTTTATGAGCCTCGGGCTGAGGTAGCTGAAAAAATCAAAGCTCAGGCAGCAAAAAATGGGCTTCTTTTTATCCCATCAAAAATAAGACATATTGGAACTGAAAAATGTGCAGAGGTTCTTAAAGCAATAAAAGAAGAACTTTCACGGAAAGTTGATATAATCTTTGATTCTGAAGCATTGAAAATTATTACAAACAGAACTAAAGCATCAGGAATTGAGCTTAAAGATAAAAGAAGGTTTTATGCAAAATACATTGTTGTTGCACCTGGAAGAGCAGGAAGTAAGTGGTTAAGTGAAGAGGCAAAAAGGCTAAATTTAAATACAGAGCTTAATCCTGTTGATGTTGGTGTTAGAGTTGAAGTCCCTGCTTCAGTTTGTGATGAACTTACCAGAGTTTGTTATGAGCCAAAGTTTATCTATTATTCAAAAACTTTTGATGATATGGTAAGAACATTCTGTGTAAATCCCTATGGAGAGGTTGTAAGAGAAAATATAAATGGAATATGGACCGTAAATGGGCACAGTTATGCAAATAAAAAAACAGACAACACCAATTTTGCAATTCTTTCAAGCACATACTTTACAGAGCCTTTTAGAGAACCAATTCTTTACGGACAGAGTATTGCAAGGTTGGCAAATTATCTTGGGCAGGGAGTTTTAATTCAAAGACTTGGTGATCTTAAAAAGGGTAGAAGATCGACCAATGAAAGAATTCTTAAAAATCCTGTTCAACCTACACTTAAAGATGCTACAGCGGGTGATCTCAGTTTTGTTTTGCCTTATCGTTATCTTATAAATATTCTTGAAATGCTTGAAGCCCTTGACAGGGTTATGCCAGGCATAAATTCAAATCATACACTTCTTTATGGGGTTGAGATTAAACTTTACAGTATGAGGCTTAAACTTACTGAAAATCTTGAAACAGAAATAGATAATCTTTTCGCTGCAGGAGATGGAGCAGGAATCAGCAGGGGCTTGATTCAAGCTTCAGTATCTGGTATTCTTGTAGCAAGGGAGATATTGAAACGGAGTTAAACGTTATAATAAATGAAGAAGGAGGCGTGTATGCCTGTAACATTGCCTATAGAAGTATTTGAAATATTTGAGAAAACCTTTGGACGGGAAGATGCTAAAACTTTGTTGAAAACCTTTGAAAAAGTCACTGAAGATGAAATTTATCAAAAATGGTATGAAACAAAAGAGGAGCTAAAAGAAGAATTACTAAAAGAAGTGGCAACAAAAAAGGATATAGAAATTTTGAGAACTGAGCTACTGGGTAAAACTGATAAGGATAAAGAGGAGTTACTGAGCAAGATAGAACAAAACAAGGTTGAATTACTGAGCAAGATAGAACAAAACAAGGTTGAATTGCTTGGTAAGACAGAGAAAGACAAAGCAGAATTACTTGGCAAAATAGATGCATTATATGAAAAGACAGAGAAAGACAAAGCTGAATTGCTTGGCAAAATAGAGGCTTTATATAAAAAGACAGAGACAGACAAAGCAGAATTACTTGGCAAGACAGAGACAGACAAAGCAGAATTGCTTGGCAAAATAGAGGCTTTATATAAAAAGACAGAGACAGACAAAGCAGAACTACTTGGCAAGATAGAAGCATTATATGAAAAGACAGAGAAAGACAAAGCAGAACTACTTGGCAAGATAGAAGCATTATATGAAAAGACAGAGAAAGACAAAGCAGAACTACTTGGCAAGATAGAAGCATTATATGAAAAGACAGAGAAAGACAAAGCAGAATTATTAGGTAAAATCAACAAGTTAGATCTTACTCTTAAATTCCTGATCATTATAAACTTGATAGCTCTTACATTCATGAATCCTGTTGCTGCAGAATTGATTAAAAAGCTATTTAAACTGGGTTAATTTTTTATGGATAAGTTTAAAAATTTACGAGAATGGATGGTTGAAACCCAGATTATTGAAAGAGGTATTAGAGATAAAAGGGTTATTGAGGTAATGAAAAAGATTCCGAGACATCTGTTTGTGCCAGAAGATATTATAGACAGTGCATATGATGACAGAGCTCTTCCAATCGGTCATGGTCAGACCATTTCTCAGCCCTATATTGTGGCTTTGATGACAGAGTTACTTGAACTTAAAGGAGATGAAAAGGTTCTGGAAATAGGAACAGGCTCTGGATATCAGGCTGCAATTCTTGCAGAACTTGCAAGAGAAGTTCATACCGTGGAGAGAGTTGAACCATTGGCTACTGCTGCAAAAAAAAGATTTGAAAATCTCGGAATTCAAAATATCAGAGTTTATATCAGGGATGGTACAGAAGGAATACCAGAAGAAGCTCCATTTGACAGAATAATTATAACTGCAGCAACTCCAGATATACCTGAACCACTTATTGCACAACTTAAAGAAGGTGGAATTATTGTTGCACCTGTTGGTGAAAGATACTCTCAGTATATGCTTAAAGCTATAAAAAAAGACAGTGAAATAGAAAGGCATTATCTAATTCCTGTAGCCTTTGTTCCGTTAATAGGAAAGTATGGATGGAAAGAGGAGTAATTAAGATTTATGAAGATTGCTGTAATTGGTGTTGGAGCAGTTGGATTTTTTTTGTGCAGGTATTTTCTTGAAAAAACAGATTTTACAATAAAGTGCGCTGATAAAAGCATTAGAAATCTCAGAAAGCTTAAACAATTTGCAAGCACTAAAAGGGTAACTCTCCATAGAATTTCAGTAAACGACAATTCTTCTTTAGAAAAATTAATCAAAGATGTGGATCTTGTAATAAATTCAGCAACTCCTGCAATTAACAGAAAAATAATAGAGATTGCTTTGAAACATGCAGTTAATTACCAGGATCTTGCTTCAAATCTTGAAGACCTGATAAATCCTGAACAACTTGAATACTCTCAGGACTTTAAACAGAAAGGAATTGTAGGTTTAATAAATACAGGGATAAGTCCTGGCTTGACAAACCTGATTGCAGGTGAGCTTGCTTCAAAATTTGAAATTGTGGATACTATTAAAGTTAGAATTTTTGAGGATCAAAGACCACCTGGAACAATATGGTCATGGTCACCAAAAGTTTTGTTCAGTGATATTCTGTCGCCTCCTCTTATTTATGAAAAAGGAAAATTTAATTTCCGTGAACCCTTTGATGAGCCTGAATACTACAGTTATCCTGAACCCATAGGTAGAAAAAAAGCCTATCTTGTTTATGGAGATGAGGTCTCCACTTTACCAAGATTCCTCAAAGTAAAAAATGTAAACCTTAAATCTGCAGGCTCTGATATAGAGTTTCTCATGGCTCTTTATAATATGGGACTTTTAAGTGACAATCCATTGAAAATTAATGGAGTTAATGTTTCTCCCTATGAAATTCTTTTGAAAATCACAAAACGAGTTGCCTCAATTAAAGAAATTATTCAGAAAGTAAAGGAAGGAGTGCTTGAAGAAGCAACCTTTGGTCTTGTTGTGGAAACATCTGGAAAGCTACAGGGAGAAAGAAAAACATTAAGAGGTTACTTAATTTTTCCTTCAATTAAAGAACTTACAAAAATCGCTCCTGGCTCTACCCATGTTTCTTATCCTACAGCTTTGATAGCGGGAATTATGGCTAAATTTATAAAAAAAATTCAGTCCCTTCAGCAGGGAGTGTTTGCTCCTGAAGCTTTACCAAAGGTTATAAGAAGAAAAATTTTCTCTAACCTGAAGAAACAAGGATTTAATGTTATGTTAGAAGAACTCACTTATGGAAAGGCTATCCCAGTCCGAATTCTTTAATTTTATTATAAAGAGTTCTTAAAGAAATACCAAGTAACTGAGACGCCATTTTTTTATTGCCACCGGTTTTTTTCAGAGCTTCCATTATTGCTTTTTTTTCAAGACTTTTAAGATTATTCTCCTCCGTCTCCTCTTTTTCAATTTTTATCTCAATCTCCTCAGTTTTTGAAAGAATTATTGCTCTTTCAAGAATGTTCTCAAGTTCTCTTATATTTCCTGGAAAAGAGTAATTCTTGATTGTTTCTACTGATTTTTCGCTCAATCTCTTTGATTCCTTCCCGAGCTTTTTAGAGATTCTTTCTATAAGATAATCAGCAATTTTCATTATATGCTGCTTTCTTTCTCTTAAAGGAGGAATTGTAATTGGAAAAACATTGAGCCTGAAATATAAATCTTCCCTGAATTTTCCGTCTCTTACAAGTTGTTTCAGGTCTCTATTTGTTGCGGTGATAAATCTTGCATTTGTCTTAAGAGTTTGAAGTCCCCCGACTCTTTCAAAGCTTTTGTCCTGCAGCACTTTTAAAAATTTTGCCTGAACTGATGGAGTTAATTCTCCAATTTCATCAAGAAATAGAGTTCCATTCTGAGCAAGCTCAATTTTACCTGATTTTTGCTTTATTGCGCCTGAAAAAGCTCCTTTTTCATATCCGAAAAGTTCACTTTCTATTAAGTTTTCCGGAATTGAAGCACAGTTTATCTCAACAAAAGCTCCTTTTTTATCGCTCATAATGTGAATTGCCTTTGCAATAGCTGATTTGCCTGTTCCTGTTTCACCATAGAGAATCACTGTTGTATCTGTCTTTGCCACTTCTTTAACCATATGATAGACATCTTCAATTCCTGCAAAAAGAATCTCATATGGCGGTAGTTCAAATTCTTCACTGTAATGCCTTTTCTTTAAAATTTTTTCTATGCGCTTTAAAAATTCTTCAGGAGATGAAAGAGGCTTTGTAATATAATCAATTGCACCTTTTTTTATTGCTTCTACTGCAGAAGGAATAGTACCATAAGCTGTTATTACAATAAATTCTGTATTTACCAGATCTTCTGCTCTTTCAATAAATTCAATACCATCCATTTTGGGCATCTTTAAATCTGTAATTATAAGATGAGGAGAAAAATTTCTGATATTTTTTAAAGCTGTTTCAGGGTCATTAAATACATTTACAGTGTAGCCTTCTTCTTCAAGAATTGTTTTAAGAAAGGAGGCAAATGAGAAGTCATCTTCTACTATAACGATTCTGGCACTGTCAACCATATCTTTGTTCCCTGTTCTTTTTTGCTTTTAATTTCCAGATTAATTTTTAAAATCCCACATAGACGACTTACTATTGCAAGACCCAATCCTGTACCTTTTGGCTTTGTCGTAAAAAAAGGCTCTTGCGCTTTTTTTAAAGTTTCTTCATCCATTCCAATCCCTGTGTCAGATATTTCAATTTTTATTTTACCATTGATTTTTTTTGCTTTTATACTGATTCTTTTATCCTCTGTTTCAGATACAGCAAAAACAGAGTTCTGAAGAATATTGCTTAAAATCTGTTTTATCTTATCCCTGTCTGTTTTCAGGTAGAGTTCATCTAAGTCTAAATCAAAAAATATTTCCTTGTGCTCAAGCGTAAAAGGTAAGACTGTTTCATGAATTAATTCTTTAAGATTAACCCTTTGCAGATTAATAGTTTGAGGATTTGCATACTGTGATAGCTCTTCAGTAAGTCTTTCAAGTCTCAGACTCTCTTTTAAAATTATTTCAAGATACTGTTTTAAAGAAGCTTCTGAAATCTTTTTTATAAGATACTGGGCAAATCCTTTTATGCTTCCAAGAGGATTTCTTATTTCATGGGCTAAAACTTTTGAAATCATTGAAAGATTTTCAAGTTCCATCATTTTAATCTGCATTTTTTCTATTTTACTTAAAAGTATTGTTGTGAAAAAACCTGCCAAAATAAGGAATCCTGCTGTAAAAGCCATAAAAAGTATATTTATTTTTGCATTTCTTAAGATAGCCTGAGCTGGGTATGTATGTAAAGCGACTCTTAAAAGATAGGGTATTCCGTGAAGAGTTATTTTTGTATCTGATATAAAAACTTTTTCTCCTGTACCAAGAACAAGATAATGATAATAGGGAGTTTTTTCCTGAAAAACTGGAATTACTTCCTGGATTTTTTGTCCTATCAATGCAGGATTTGAATGGAATACCACATTTCCTTCTTTACTGTAAAGAGCTATAAAAGCAACACCTTCCCATCTCTCATCCAGTAAAATTTCTGAAAAAATTGTGCTACTTTGTTTTTTTATTTTCTCAATTTCAGAAGTCTGTAGCACACTGTTAAGGGTTATTGTTATTCCTATTGCCTGCATCTGAAGAGATTGCTCTGTGGCAAGTTCTGCGTTTTTGTAAAGAAAAAAAGCGCTGATTAACTGAGTTAAAGAGGCAAAGAAAACTAAAAGAAATATTATTAATCTTACTGTAAGCTTTGAAACCTTGATAATTCCACCTCTCTGTAAACTTCCTCTGGATTTTCAATATATTTTGGGGAAATATGAAGGATCACAAGCTCCTTAACTTCTGCTTTCCTTGCAATTTTACCGGTTAAATCAGCTGTTAGATGATTTCTTTCAATTGCTCTTTCCATATCTTTGCTTAAAAAATAGGCTTCACAGAACAGAACATCAGACCCCTTTACAAAATTTATTATTTTTTGAATATTTTCTTCCAGAGGCGCAACATCCATTACATAAGAGATTTTTTCTCCCTTTGTAATATTCACAATCTCAAAAAGCTCTTCTAATAAAAATTCTCCTTTCGGAGTATTGATTTTCACTTTAAGTGATGGATTTTTAGGCTTAAGCATTCCATGAGGCTCATAATCATAGTGAATTTTAATCAACTTTTTAAGCTCTCCAAGCCATGGACCTACTGCAAAGCCTTTTTTCTCAAGCTTTATTTTGTCAATATTTATATGGAAATCTTCTTCAATACAGTAGGCTATAACAGGTATTCCATGGGATAAAATCTGAGCCCTAACTTTAAAAAGAGGCTCCTTAAGAATGAATTCTTGCTTTGGAAGACTCGGCAATTTTTCAATCTTGAATTTCTGAGAAGCCAGAAATCTTGCTCTTTTTATCTTTTTTTCTGTAATTGCATAAACCTCAATTGATAATGGATAATCTGAAACGAGATTCCAGGTATATCCTCTAAGTTTTCCATAAACACAATCTATAATATTTTCAGGTCCGTAAACTCTCAAAGGATCAGCTCTTCTTAAAACAGCTCTTATAATTTGATCAAATCCTATAAAGTGATCAATATGCGTATGGGTTACAAAGATATCGCTTACTTTAAGTATTTCATTAAAGGGAATTTTTCTTATGTCTCCTGCATCAAAAAGCAAGGCTTTCCTCTCCCTGAGAAGCCTCATAAAAACACAAGGGTCTCCAAAGGCATTATTTACAACCTTATAGTGAAAAAGTTTTGCCACAATGGTATAATTATACAAAATGCAAAGCATTTTTGTGCCACTATCCATAAACTTATTCAATGGAGGATTTCATGTCAGAACTGAGAAGAGATCCTATATCAGGAAGATGGGTTATTATAGCTGTTGAAAGAGGTAAAAGACCTTCAGATTTTGCACCTGTCAGTCAGAAAAGAAAAATAAAGGGATTCTGTCCATTCTGCCCAGGAAATGAACATACTGCTCCAAATGAAATTATTGCTTTCAGACCTCCAAATACTCCACCAAACAGCCCTGGCTGGAGTCTCAGAGTTGTTCCCAATAAATTTCCAGCTTTGCAGATTCATGGAGACCTTAATAAAAGAGGAGAAGGAATTTACGATAAAATGAATGGAATTGGTGCCCACGAAGTAATCATTGAAACACCTGACCATCTTGCCTCACTTTCTACAATGTCCCTTAAGGCAGTTGAAGATGTTTTGTGGGCTTATTATTTTAGAATTACTGATCTTAAAAAAGACATTCGCTTTAAATATGTGCTTGTTTTTAAAAATGAAGGTGAAGCAGCAGGAGCATCAATTGAACACACTCATAGTCAGTTAATTGCTTTACCCATTGTGCCTCAAATTGTAAAAGATGAGATGAGTTCTGCCAGGAAATACTTTGAGCTGAGAGACAGATGTATTTTCTGTGACATAATAGCACAGGAGCTTGAATTTGAAAAAAGAATAATCTATCAGAATGATGCCTATATAGTGCTTTCTCCTTTTGCGCCAAGAGAACCTTTTGAAACATGGATTCTGCCAAAAAGGCATGAGTCTCGTTTTGAACCAAGAGAAAAAAGCTTCGGTCTTCTCGCAGATGCTTTGCAAACAACACTTAAAAAACTTGATGCTGTTCTTGAAACTCCTCCTTATAACTATGTTATTCACACATCTCCTTTTCAAGATGAGATAAACGAATACTATCACTGGCATATTGAGATAATTCCAAAGCTTACAAAAACTGCAGGATTTGAGTGGGGTTCTGGATTTTTTATAAATCCAACTCCTCCTGAAGAAGCTGCTCAGTTTATGAGGGAGGCTAAAATATGAAAATTGCTCTTGTTTCAGCAGAGGCTTATCCCTTTTCAAAAACAGGAGGTCTTGGCGACGTTGTAGGAGCACTTTTTAAAGAATTTATCAAAGCAGGTATTGATGTAACACTTTTTCTTCCCTTTTACAGAACAACAAGACAGAATTTTTTCTCATATACAGTAAATGCAGGAATAGTTTATGGAGTTCCTGTTGGTTCAACCAAGCGCTTTGGTGCTGTAAGAACTGCAAAGGTTTCTTTTGATGAGGAAGATAGCTTAAACATTGAAGCTTCAATGGAGGGAAATCTTTTTTTTATTGAGCATAATGATTTCTTTGACAGAGATGAACTCTATGGAACAATTCATGGTGAGTATCTTGACAATGCAGAAAGATTTGTCTTTTTTTCCAGAGCAGTTCTTGAGATTTGTAGGGTTATGAATTTAAAATTTGACATTATTCACTGCCATGATTGGCATACAGCTCTGCTTCCTCTTTATCTAAGAACATTTTATAAAGAATGCAGTTGCTTTGAAAAAACAAAAACTATATTAACCATACACAATCTTGGGTATCAGGGTATATTCAGTCGTGAAAAGCTTGAGATAACAGGATTTGGGCAGGAGATGTTTCATATAGATGGATTTGAATTTTATGGAATGGTGAATTTTCTTAAAGTAGGACTTTTCAATGCGGATATAATTACCACTGTTAGTCCTACATATGCAAAAGAGATATTGACTCCTGAATATGGAGCTGGGCTTGATGGAGTTTTAAGGAAAAGAAAAGAAAGCCTTGTGGGCATTATAAATGGAATTGATTACAAAATATGGAATCCTGAAAAAGATCCATTTATTGTTAAGAATTATGGAGCATGTAATATCAGTGATAAACAAAAAAATAAAGAATATTTAATAAATTACTCTAATATAAAATGCTCCATGCAAGAGCCTTTGATTGCTTTTATAGGAAGACTTGCCTATCAAAAAGGTATTGATATAATTGCAGATGCTATACCAGGGTTAGTTGAAAAGGGAGTAAGTTTTATATTTGAAGGAACAGGCGAAGCTTATTATGAAAATAAAATTAGACAACTTCAAAATAATTATCCATCAAAGATATATGCTTTTGTTGGGTTTGATGAGGCTTTGGCTCATAAAATATATGCTGGTGCAGATGCTCTACTCGTTCCCTCAAGATATGAACCATGTGGTTTAAGTCAGCTTATTGGCATGAGATACGGAACACCTCCAATATGCAGACGCACTGGAGGACTTTCAGACACAGTGGAGGATGAAGTAACAGGCTTTCTTTTTGATGAATACAGTTCAGAAGCTTTAACAGAAGCAGTTGAGCGATTCTGTTTAGTCTATGAAGACAAAAATAGATTTCAGAGAATCGTTTATGAAGCCATGAAAAGAGATTTCTCCTGGAGCAATTCCTGTAAAAAATATATGGAACTTTATAGAGGATTAATAAATGAAGGAAAGACAGGCATTATTTGAGCTTATAAAACTTCTTGAAATATATGAAGACATTGAGATTCTTCTTGAAAGACTTATTTATTACGTATGTGAGCTGATGAATGCTCAGGCAGGAATTGTAAGACTGATTAAAAATGGATATTTATACATTACTGCTACTTATAACATTAATTCTGATAAAACTGTCATTAAATCTGATGAAGGAATATGTGGAAAAGTTTTAAAGGAAGGTAAGGTTAAAACATTTAATAAAGCTGAACTTGAAAAATATGAGCTTGATATACCTGCTTACTCAGCAATATGCATTCCATTGAAAATGCACCAGGAAAATATTGGTACAATTCTTGTTTACAATAAACTTGATTCAGAAGAAGGATTTGGAGAATTTACAGAAGAAGACATTGCAGTAGGAGAGCTTTTTTCAGCAATAGCCTCATTAATTGTTCTTAAATCCTTAAAGTTCAGAGAACTTAAAGAAAGAGAAATGCAAAATATAAAAGTAATGGCTCAGATAGAGGAGCTTAAAAGTTATCTTGAAAGCCTTATTCAGAGTTCTGCTGATGCAATAGTAGCCACTGACTTAGATAATATTGTGACAGCATGGAATAAAGGTGCAGAAAATATTTTTGGTTATACAAACGAAGAAGTTATTGGAAAACCTCTGCCTGTTATTCCGGATTTCTTACGAGAGATGGAAAAAATATATTTTGAAAGAATTAAACAGGATGAGACATTGAAAGATATAGAAACAGTTATGGCAACAAAGGAAAATAAAATCATAGAAGTAAGCCTTACTATGTCTCCGATAAAGAATTCAAAGGGAGAAATAATAGGAGTTAGCAGAATAATAAGAGATATTACAGAAAAGAAAAAGCTTGAAAGAGACCTTATAAGAAGAAACGAAGAACTTACAAAGATTCTTTTCATAAGCTCTGCTGTAAGAAGCACCTTGGAGTTAAATAAACTTTTAAGAATGATACTTACAGTAATTACAATGGGTGAAGGACTTGGTTTTAACAGAGCAGTACTGTTTCTTATAGACGAAGAAAAAAAAGCTCTGAGGGGAGTTATGGCAGTAGGTCCTTCAAGTTATGAAGAAGCCTGGCATATATGGTCAAGCATGTCACGAGAAAAGAAAACTCTTTTTGAAGTTCTTGATGAATTAAGCAAAAGAGAGTTTGAGGAAGATAGCTTTCTTGAAAGACTCTGTAAGAACATCTCCATATCTTTAGATGAAAATACACCAATTGTTAGAGCTGTAAAAGAAAAAAAAGTTTTTAACATTAAGGATGTTCACAAAGAAGAAGCAGACCCTGTTATAATTCAGCAACTTGGGAGCTTTGCCTATGCTGTTACACCTCTTATCTCTAAAGACAAAGCAATAGGAGCAGTATGGGTTGACAATCTTTATACAAGAAAACCTATTACCGAGCAGGATATTAATTTTTTAAAAGGATTTGCTGATCAGGTAGCAGGTGCAATAGAAAATGCCTGGATATTTGACAAAGTAGAACAGGCAGAAAAAGAGCTTGAGATGCTCTTTGATTCAATAACAGACCTTATTTATTATACTGATGACACCTATACAATTAAAAAAGTCAATCGCTCATTCCTTGATGCAGTTGGTTTAAAAGAAAATGAAGTAATTGGTAAAAAATGTTTTAAACTTATTCACAAAACTACTTATCCATTTGAAGAATGTCCCCATAGAAAAGCAATGGAGACAGGAATTCCTCAGGTGGGAGAGCTTGAGGAAAACTATCTTGATGGTGTTTATCTTCTTTCAAGCTCTCCAATATTTGATAAAAATGGTATCCTAATCGGAACTATAAATGTAGCAAAGAATATAACAGAACTCAAAAATTTAAAAGAAAGAATAATATCAATGGAAAAAATGGCAGCACTTGGAGAAATGGCAGCAAAGGTTGCTCATGAAATAAGGAATCCTTTACTTGCAATAGGTGGATTTGCTAAAAGACTTAATAAAGAGCTGAAGGATGGAAAATCACAAGAATATATAAAGATAATCATTGAAGAAGTAAAAAGACTTGAAAGAATCCTCAATGAAATATTAAGCTTTGTAAAACCTTATCCAGCTGGTAAGGAATCTTTTGAAATTAAACAGCTTGTGGATGATGTAGTTAATTTTGTTGAATCTACACTGAAAGAAAATAATAATGAATTTAAATTGATGATAAATGAAAATTTTACTGTGCTCGGTAGTTATGATAAATTGAAAGAAGTGCTTTTAAATCTGATTTCAAATGCAAATGAAGCAACAAAAAATGGAAATATAACTTTAAAAATACAAAAGGCAGATAAATTACCTATAGAGGCAGATACTGAAAAAGAGTATTTTACAATTGAAGTTGAAGATACTGGTTGCGGAATAGAAAAGGCAAATTTAAAAAGAATCTTTGATCCCTTTTTTACCACAAAAACAACTGGAACAGGACTTGGACTTGCCATTGTGAAAAGAATTGTTGATGAGCATGGTGGTATAATTAAGGTAGAAAGCGAAGTCAATAAAGGAACAGTATTTAAAATTTATCTGCCAATACATAAAGAAGGAGGAGATAATGAAAATTTTGGTAGTTGATGATGAAAAAAACATACTTATGCTTTATAAAGCCGAACTTGAAGAAGAAGGATATGATGTTATTACAGCAAATTCTGGTCGTGAAGCCCTTGAGCTTTTTGAGTCAGAAAAACCAGATATGGTGACTCTTGATATAATGATGCCTGATATTGACGGAATTCAGGTTTTAAGACAGCTTAAACAAAAAAACCCAGGTGTTCCTGTAATAATGCTTACTGCTTATGATTACAGAGATGATTTTTCAATATGGGCATCAGATGCCTATGTTGTTAAATCATCTGACCTTGGTCCTTTAAAAGAGACCATTAAAGAAATTGCAGAAAAATTTGGAATAAAATGAGATATCTTGTAATATCTTTAATTTTTGTTTTAATATTTCCACTTATGGGATTTTCTGAAATTAAAGAAGAAGTCTTGAAAAATGGACTTAAAGTAATATTTATTAAGGATAATGCATCTGCTGTGGCAACCTTTCAAGTATGGTATAAAGTTGGATCAATAGATGAACCAGAAGGTAAATCAGGGATAAGCCATCTTCTTGAACACATGATGTTTAGAGGAAGTAAAAACTATCCCGGAAATGTTTTTTCAAAAATAGTTCAGGCTCAAGGCGGAGTTGATAATGCCTTTACAACAAAGGATTATACAGTTTATTTCCAGAAGCTTTCTCCTTCAAAGCTGCAAACATCCATTGATCTTGAATCTGATAGAATGACAAATCTTCTTTTCAATTCTGAAGACTTTGAACTTGAAAAAAAGATAGTTCTTGAAGAAAGAAGACAGAGATATGAAGATGATCCTGAAAGCCTGATAATTGAAGAAGTTATCAGCTTAGCTTTCAAAGATCATCCATACCGCAAGCCTGTAATTGGCTGGACTGAAGATATTAAGTCTATCACTCTTAATGAGTTGAAAAAATACTATAATGAATACTACTGCCCTGGTAATGCCTTTATAATTGTGGCAGGAGACATAAAGATTGATGAGGTAAAAGAAAAAATAAAAGAGAAATTTGAAGATATTCCATCCTGCAGTGTTTTAAGAAAAACCTTTCATGAACCCAAACAATATGGAGAAAAAAGAGTTATAATGAAAAGACAGACTCATCTTCCAGTGCTTGTTTTGGGCTATAAAGTTCCTGCTTATCCCAATAAAGATAGTATTGCTCTTGAGATTTTAAGTTCAATAATAGGAGAGGGTAAAAGTTCAAGGCTTTACAGAACCCTTGTTACAGAAAAAGCACTGGCAGTAGATGTTTCAACAAGTAATTCACCATTAAGCAGAGATGGATTTTTATTTTTTGTTGTAGCTTATATTAAAACTCCAGACAAAGTTGATGAGGTTGAAAGGATTATAAGAGAAGAAATTGAAAAAATAAAAATTGTGCCTCCCAGTGAAATGGAGATTGAAAAGGCAAAGAATCAGATAGAGGCATCTTTTCTTTTCAGTCAGGATTCTGTTTTTGGGCATGCTCTTTATCTTGGTAAATTTGAAATTCTTGGAAGTTGGAGACTCATTGAAAAATATAAGGAAGATATAATGAAAGTAACAGCAAAGGATGTTCAGGAAGTAGCCAGAAAATATTTTAACTTTGACAATCTATCAGTAGGAGTCCTTTTGCCAAAATGAGGAAATTTTTAATAATATGCGTTTTAATTTTATTTTTTAATTCCATAGCAGGAGCTACGAGTATGGATTTTAAAACCTTTAAACTGGAAAACGGAGCAAAAATTAAATATCTTTACAGGGATAGCATTCCCATTATTTATGTATCTGTTTTAATTCCAGCATCTCCACTTGATGAGTCAAAGCCTTCAGTTGCCTATCTTACAGCACACTTACTTACTCATGGGACAAAAACAATGGATTCCCGTGAGATTGAAGATAGAGTTGACTTTCTTGCAATTTCCATTGACAAAAAAATTACCCATGACTATACAATGCTTAGCCTTGCAACAACGAAGAGACATTTAAAAGAAGCTTTAAATTTATTTTTTGATGTCCTTATAAATCCTACATTTCCTGAAGAGGAACTAAAAAAAGAACTTACAAGAGTTGAAAAAACTTTAAAGCAGATGGAAGAAGACCCTTCTTATGTAGCTTATAAAAACTTTATTAAACAACTTTTTGATAGGCATCCCTATGGAAGAGCTGTAGAAGGTGAGCCTGAGGAACTCAGAAACATTACAAGGCAGGACATAGTAGATTTTTATAAAAAATTTTATAATCCTCACTCAATGATTTTTTCAGTTGTTGGCAGTATAGATGAAAAAGAATTAAAGGAGCTTATTGAAAAGCCTATATCTCGGTGGCAAGGAAGTTTTTACACTCGCATGATAAATCCTCCTTCATTTAAAAAGAGAGATGAACCGCTAAAAATTTATTTGAAACGACAGGATTTAACTCAATCAACAATAATTCTTGGTTTTGAAGGAATTTCAAGAAAGGACAATGATTTTTATGCCTTAACTGTTATGAATTATATTCTTGGTGGTGGTGGGCTTACATCAAGACTTGCAAGACAGGTTAGAGAAGAGCGAGGGCTTGCCTATTCAGTTTATAGTACTTTTTCTCCATATCTAATGCCTGGAGCCTTTTATATAGAAGTGAAGACGAAAACAGAAAATACTCAGGATGTAATAAAACTAATTATTGAAGAAATTAAAAAAATGAAAGAAAAAGAAGTCAGTGACGAAGAACTTAAAGAAGCAAAGGCATTCCTCATTGGAAGTTTTCCATTAAGAATTGATACAATGAAAAAAATCAGCGAGTTTTTGCCAGTCATTGATTTTTATGGTCTGGGAGATGATTACATAAAAAAATATCCTGAATATATTGAAAAAGTAACAAAAGAAGATATAAAAAGAGTGGCACAAAGAATTCTTAATACGCAAGGATATATTGTTGTAATTGTAGGGAAAGATTTATAAATTCAAGTTTTTACCTGTAAAAATGTTGACCTCAAGAGGCACTTTGAGATCAAAATTTTTCATCTCATTCTGGACAATTTCTTTTACCTCTTCAATGATATTTTCTTTTACCTCAAGCACTATCTCATCATGAATCTGAAGAATGAGCTTTGCATTCATATTCCTGGTTTTAAGATGTTTGTGTATTCTTATCATTGCGATTTTTATAATATCAGCTGCAGTTCCCTGAATAGGAGCATTCACTGCTATTCTTTCTGCCTGCATTCTTAAAGATTGATTTGAGCTATTAATTTCTAACAGAGGACGAATTCTTCCAAAAAGAGTTCTTACATAACCATTTTTTCTTGCAAAAGAAATTGTCTCCTCAATAAATCTTTTCACCATCGGATATTTTAAAAAATAAAGATCAATCAATTCCTGAGCCTTTTCATAGGGAATTTTTATTGAGTCAGAAAGTCCAAAGGGAGTTATTCCGTAAGAAATACCAAAATTTACAGTCTTTGCAATTCTTCTATGCTCATCTTTAACAGCTTCTTCAGGTATTGAAAAAATCTCAGATGCTGTTGCTCTGTGAATATCTTTTCCTTCATGAAATGCCTTAATTAGAGAAGCATCATCACTCATATGAGCGAGGACTCTTAGCTCAATCTGTGAATAATCAGCACTCAGAAACAGATATCCATCTTCAGGAACAAAGACTTCTCTTAGAAACTCTGCCCATTGTCCTTTTACAGGAATATTCTGTAAGTTTGGTTCACTGCTTATGAGTCTTCCTGTTCCTGCTACGGTTTGAGACCATTTTGTATGAATTCTTTGTGTTTCTGGATTTATACAATCTCTGAGAGGGATTAAATAACCTCTAAGAAGCTTATTTAGCGTACGATAATTAATTATTTCCTGAGGCAGTTCATGCTTTGTGGCAAGCTCTTCAAGAATCTCCATTTCTGTTGAACGCGCCTTTTTACCTCTTTTTCTGGTTTTAAGTCCAAATCTGTCATATAAGATTTCTGCCAGCTGTTTGGTTGAGTTAATGTTGAACTCTGTCCCTGCAATCCTGTAAATTTTTTCTTTAATTTTTTCAATCTCTGAAGATACAAGTTTGGTAAGAGAGTTAAGTTTTTCAACATCAACCTTTATTCCTGCTTCCTCCATCTGAAAAAGCACTTCAATAAGAGGCATCTCAATATCAAAATAAATTTTTTCAAGCCCCTTTTCTTTTAATTCTTTGTTTAGTTTTTCATAGAGTTCAAGCATATAAACCACAGAATTTTGAGAGTCATCATAGAATTTACCAAGATATTCAAGAACAACTTCATCAAAATTATATTTGCCTCTATTTGGATTTATAAGATATGCTGCTATCATAAGATCAAAGTAAGGAGGCTCAAGTTTGATAAGTGAATTTTTCAATTTTTTAAGTGTCTCTTTTACATTGAATAAGATCTTTAATGCTGGAGAAGACAAAATTAATTCTGAATCGTTAAGGGATATTTCATATACATCTGCATTAATACCAACATTAAGAGCATTTTCATGAATTGAGGCTGAAAAAATTCCCTTTTCTTTTATTTTTTGAAATAATGTTTGAATATCAGCTTTTTTGTTCTCAGATTTTTTTGCCTGGGAGGTTTGGTAAAGTTGCATTGTTTGCTTTAAAAGGCTGTTAAATTCAAGTTCAAGAAAAATTTGAGCAAGTCTTTCACTGTTTTGCTCCTTTATTTTAAGCTGCTCAGGTGTGATTTCAATGGGAGCATCCTTTTTCAACATTACAAGTTCTTTGCTGAGCTTTAAAACTTCAATGTTTTGTCTTAGAAGTTCTGCTACCTTTGAAGGTTTAATAATATCAAGATTTTTAAGGATATTTTCCATAGAACCATATCTTTTTAAAAGTTCTAAAGCTGTTTTTTCTCCAATTCCTTTTACTCCAGGAATGTTGTCAATAGAGTCACCTACCATAGCCATAAAATCATTAAGTTTTTCAGGAGAAATTCCATATTTGTTAATGACATATTCTTCATCAATGATAAGGCAATTGAAGGGATCATAAATTTTTACATTATGGGATACAAGTTGTAGCATGTCTTTGTCAAGGCTAACAATATAAAAAAAAGCTGGGGACTCAAGTTTAAATATAACAGAGGCTATTATATCATCAGCTTCGTATCCAGGAATTTCTATTCTTTTGATACCCAGAGCATCAACAATCTCTTTCATGTATTCAATCTGAACTGGCAAATCCTTGGGTGTTTCAGGTCTTGTTATTTTATATTTTTCATATATTTTATGCCTTTTTGTTGGATGAGGACTGTCAAAGGCACAGAGCATGTATTCAATATTTTTTTCTTTAAGAAGCTTAAGAAGCATTCTTGTAAAGCCATACACAGCGCCTGTTGGAATACCACGACTGCTGCTTAATCCCTTTATAGCATGATATGCTCTGTAAATAAAACAGCTTCCATCAACCAGATAAATTTCATGCATATTTTTAGAATACCATATGTAGGTGTCTTTTTTTGTGATTTTGATTTATAATTAAAAGTTAACAAAAAACAGAGGTGAGCAAGTGGTAAACATAGAAATTTTAAAGGAAAAGGCAAGGCAATTAAGAATTGAGATCGTTAAAATGCTTGCTCAGGCAGGTTCTGGTCATACAGGAGGTAGCCTTTCTGCAGCAGATATAGTAACTGCTCTGTATTTTTATAAAATGAGGCATGACCCGGAAAATCCTAAATGGCATAATCGTGACAGATTTGTTCTTTCAAAAGGTCATGCTGCACCAGTTCTTTATGCTGCACTGGCTCTTTCAGGATATTTTGACAAATCCCTTCTTGGTACCCTAAGAAGGCTTGGTTCTCCTCTTCAGGGCCATCCCTGCTGCAAAGAATTGCCAGGGATTGAAGTTTCAACAGGCTCTCTTGGTCAGGGACTTTCTGTTGCCTGTGGAATGGCTCTTGGACTAAAGCTTGATAGAATTCCTGCAAGAGTTTATTGCCTTTTAGGAGATGGAGAAATACAGGAAGGTCAGGTATGGGAAGCTGCTATGACTGCTTCTCATTATAAACTGGATAATCTCTGTGCCATTATTGATCACAACAATCTTCAGATTGATGGAGCATGCACAGAGGTTATGAACATAAAGCCTGTAGAACCCAAATTCATTGCCTTTGGCTGGAATGTATTAACAATAGACGGTCATAATATGCAGGAAATCGTAGATGCCCTTGATGAAGCTGAAAAAATAAAAGGAAAACCAACAATGATTGTGGCGAATACTGTTAAAGGTAAAGGAGTTTCAATATTTGAAGGAAAAGTTCAGTATCATGGAGTAGCTCCAACTCAAGAGGAGCTTGAAATTGCGCTTAAGGAGTTGAAAGATGGGCAAAACTGAATGCAGTTGTCTATTAGAAGGGATTCAGGTTTATGGAAAGGAAATGGCAACAAGAGATGCCTATGGCATTACACTTGTTGAATTGGGTAAGAAAAATCCCGATATAGTTGTTCTTGATGCTGACTTAAGCTGCTCAACAAAAACTGCTAAGTTTGCAAAAGCCTTTCCAGAAAGATTTTTTAACATTGGAATTGCTGAACAGGATATGATCGGCGTTGCTGCTGGATTGGCTCTTACAGGAAAGATTCCTTTTGCATCAACCTTTGCAATTTTTGCCACAGGAAGAGCATGGGAACAGATAAGACAGACTGTCTGCTATTCAAGGGCAAATGTAAAAATTGTTGCAACCCATGGAGGAATTACAGTTGGAGAAGATGGAGCAACTCATCAGGCAGTTGAGGACATTGCTCTTATGCGGGTTATTCCTGAGATGACTGTAATAGTTCCTGCTGATGCTTATGAAACTGCACAGGCTATAGCTGTAGCAGCAGATTATTACGGACCTGTTTATATAAGACTTGGAAGAGCAAAGGTTCCTCCAGTAATGCCTGAAAACTATAAATTTCAGATTGGAAAATCTCATATATTCAGAATTGGCAAAGATGTAAACATAATAGCCAATGGAATAATGGTTTCAGAAGCATTAAAAGCTTCAGAAATCTTGAATAAAGAAGGTATTCATACAGGTGTGGCAAATTTTTCCTCTGTAAAACCTCTTGATTCAGAGGCATTAATTAAAATTGCAAAATCTTCAAAATTAATTGTAACCGCAGAAGAACATTCAATAATAGGAGGTCTTGGTTCAGCTGTAGCTGAGAGTCTTTCTGAAAACTATCCTGTAGCCGTAAGAAGAATCGGAATAAAAGATACCTTTGGTTGTTCTGGTTCATGGAAAGAATTACTTAAATTTTATGGGCTTACAGCAGAAAATATTGTTCAAACAGTGAAAGATTTTTTTAAAAGATGATAACCTTTCAGGGAGTTTATAAATACTACAGCGGTATAGCAGTTTTGCAGAATGTTTCATTTAATATAGAAAAAGGAGAGCTTGTATTCATAACAGGACCTTCTGGAGCTGGTAAAACAACTCTTCTTAAATTAATATTTGGTAGTGAATTCCCTGACGAAGGTGAAATAAAAGTAGCAGATTTTGAACTTATGAAGATAAGACAAAAAGACATACCAAAATTAAGAAGAGCTGTTACCTTTGTTTTTCAGGATTTCCGATTAAGACAGGATTTAACAGTCTTTGAAAATGTGGCACTTCCTTTGAAGGTCACTGGAGAAAGCAGTAGAGATATTAAAATAAAAGTTTTTGATGCATTGAAAGATGTGGCTTTAAGACATAAAGCAGACAACCTTGTGAAAACTCTTTCTGGTGGAGAACAGCAAAAAGTTGCCATAGCAAGAGCCATTATTACACAGCCACAGATTATTCTTGCTGATGAACCTACAGGAAATCTTGATCCAGAGGCATCAGAGGATGTAATGAATCTTTTTAAAAGAATAAATAATAAAGGTTGCACTGTTGTTATAGCTACCCATAATTCAGAGCTTTTTAAAAATTCTCCTTACAGAGTTTTAACTTTAAAAGAGGGGAAAATTCAATGAAGGCACACATTCAGTCAGCAATTAAAGGAATGTGGTTTAACAGATGGTCAACTTTACTGGCAATAATCAGTATTGGTATATGTTTTTTTATTTTGACTGGAGTATTTTTGCTTCTTTACAATCTTGAAATATTTACAAAAAAACTTTCTGAAAAAGCTGCTATAGTTATATATCTAAAGGATAACACAACTCAGGCTGAAACTTCTTTGATAATTTCTGAGCTTAAAAAAATGGGAGTTTTTTCCAGAATTCAGTATATTTCAAAAGATGAAGCTTTAAAAGAAATGAAAAACCTTATTGATCCTCAACTTATAGAACTTATTGGATACAACCCTCTTTCTAACACAGTAGAAGCTTTTATAAAAGAAGAAAATCTTCAGAATATTAATGATGTGACAAAAAAGATAAAAGCAATGGAAATGGTTGACGATGTTTATTATCCAGCTCAAATCATAACTGGATTGAAAACAATAAGAGTAACTTTGCGCAATCTTGCTGTGGTTGTTGCCTTTCTTATTTCAATTGCCATTTTATTCATAATTTATGCAACTGTAAAGAGTTTTTACTGGAAAAAAACTGAGGAAATAGAGATTTTGAAGCTTCTTGGAGCAACTCCTTCATATATAAGATTTCCCTTTTTAATTGAAGGTGGAATTCTGGGGCTTGGAGGAAGTGTTTTTGCAGTTGTTTTAGTGATTTTAATATACTTTTCTTTACATTCAAAGGATATTTCAGCCTATATGCCAGCAATTACGCAGATTGCTTTTCCTTTTGAAATTTTTTATACATTACCAGTTTTTGGTATAGTTTTTGGAATGCTTTCTTCATTTTTTGCACTTGGCAAAATAAAATATCAATGAAGATGGTAAAAAAGCTACATATCCTTCTTTTAGTTTTTATTGTTATGAGTTCGCTAAGTTATGCTTCACAGCCAAAGGAAGAATTAAGAGAGATAAAAAAAGAAATTGAGATTCACAAAAGAAAGCTTAAAGAAACAAAAAAAATTGAAAAGAATGTGCTTGAAGATTTAAAAAGGGTTTCAAAGGAGCTTAATGAGATAGAATGGAAAATAAAAAATCATCGGGCAAAAATAAAAAATCTACAGATAAAAATTGCAGAAACAGAAAAAGGGATAAAAACTTACAGCGCTCAACTTGAAGAAAGAAAAAGTAATCTTATAAAGAGAATAAAAGGAATTCAGAGACTGAACAATCAACCTCACCCAGCTTTAATAATTTTGCTGGAAGAAGACACAACAAAGGCATTTCGTCTGATAAGAAATACTCAAAAAATTATTAATATTGATAAAAACCTTATACAGCAATACAGAGCTGAGCTCAATAACTTAATTGTTCAACAAACTGAGCTGAAAAAACTCTATGCTTCATTAAAACATGAAGAGGAAGCATTAAAAAAAGCAGAAGAAGTTCAAAAGCAAAAGAAAAAAGAAAAGGAGATTTTACTTGCTAAAGTAAGACAGGATAAAGCCCTATACGAGAAAAAAATCAAAGAACTTGAAGAAAATGCAAGAAGGCTCACAAGACTTCTTCAGGAGACAGAAAAAAAAGAAAAAAGGGCAGGTAAAGAGTCTTTACCAGAAGGAGACTTTACTAAAAAAAGAGGCTCTCTTTTATGGCCTGTGAGCGGTCCTGTGGTTGCTCATTATGGTAGTCAGAAGGACCCTGTTTTTAATATCCCAATCATGAGAAGCGGAATTTATATTCAGGCACAACCCGGCACTCCAGTAAAAGCATCTGCTGAAGGAAGGGTTGTTTATGCCAGCTATTTCAAAGGATATGAAAACCTTGTTATAATAAGTCATGGAGATGGATACTATACAGTATATGGAAGTCTTGGCTCTATGAATGTTAGAGAAGGTGCTTATGTAAAAACAGGACAGGTTATTGGAACTGTTGGAACTGCTTCAGCAATAGATACACCAGCAGTTTATTTTGAAGTAAGATACAGAGGAAAACCACTTAATCCAGAACAGTGGTTAAGAAAATAAAAAAGGAGGAAGAAATAAAGGATGAAGAGAAAAATTGCTGTTTCAGCATTAATTTTGATTATTGCCTTTACCGGAATAATAATAGGTAGATGGTCAGCAGCACAGAATACAGATAGTATTTATGAGGATTTACGCACATTTACAGAGGTTTTTACAACAATTAAGAAAAATTATGTTGAAGATGTTAATCCCCATGAACTTATAATATCAGCAATAAAAGGAATGGTTAATTCTCTTGATCCTCACTCTGCCTACTTAACTCCAGAAGCTTATAAAGAATTTCAGACAGAAACTAAGGGTGAATTTGGAGGAATAGGAATTCAGATTGGAATAAAAGATGGCGTTTTAACAGTAATTGCTCCAATTGAAGACACTCCAGCATGGAAAGCTGGAATTAAAGCAGGAGATAAAATAATGAAAATTGACGGGCAATCAACAAAAGATATGAATATAAATGATGCTGTGTCAAAAATGCGTGGTCCAAAGGGAAAGCCTGTTACATTGACAATTCAGAGAGATGAATGGAAGGAGCCAAAAGATATAACAATTGTGAGAGACATCATCAAGATTAAAAGCGTTAAATACAAAATGATTGACAAAGAGATTGGCTACATAAAACTCATTCAATTTCAGGAAGGCACTGCACAGGATCTGGCAAATGCTTTACAAAGTCTTAAAGAGTCAGGAATGCAGAGTCTTATTCTTGACCTTAGAAACAATCCTGGAGGACTTCTTCAGAGTGCTGTAGATGTTTCCGAGCAGTTTTTACCTCCAAAGCAGCTTGTTGTATCAATTAAAGGAAGGGCTGGAGAAAAAATAGATTATTATACAGAAAATTTAAGAGCTTCTTACACAGATATTCCAATGATTGTTCTTGTAAATCAGGGTTCTGCCTCTGCATCAGAGATTGTGGCAGGAGCTTTACAGGACTGGGGTAGAGCCCTTATTCTTGGAGTTCAAACCTTTGGTAAAGGTTCTGTCCAGAGTCTTATTCCTTTAAGTGATGGCTCTGCTCTGAAACTCACAACAGCAAAATATTACACGCCAAAGGGAAGAAGCATTCATGGAGTTGGAATTATGCCAGACATAGTTGTGAAACTTGAAACTAAGAATGGCAAAGAAGTTCCTGTAATAAGAGAAAAGGAACTTGAACAACATTTAAAGGGAGAAAAAGTTGAACCTCAGGAAAAAGTTCCTGAGAAAGTTGATGAGAAAGATGATACCCAGCTTCAAAGAGCAATTGATATTCTTAAAAGCTGGAGAATAATGGAAAAACTTAAAAAAGCAGCATAAGGCTGTAAATAGATATTTATTTTTTGTTAAAATAATTTAACTCCCGTTTAACGGGAGAATTTTATTTTTGAGGTCTTTAAGATGAAAATTGAGGTCTTTGATATACCTGAAGAAGGAGTTGACATTGAAATTGAAGAAACTCCGAAGATAGATGGAGTTAAAATTACTCAAGCTTTTAAGGCGATTTTAAGAATAGAAAAAAAAGGCGTGGAGGTTTTTGTAAGAGGTATTGTCAGTGGAGAAGTTGAACTTCAATGTAGCAGATGTCTTAAGGAATATACACTGCCTATAAAAACTCTGGTGGAACTTACTTATCATCCGATTGAGGAACTGAATAAGGAAGAACTTGTAGAGCTAAAAAGCGATGAAATGGATGTAGATTTTTATAGAGATGGATTGATTGATACAGGAGATATAATTCGTGATCAGATTTTGCTTAATATTCCAATGAAACCTTTGTGTTCAGAAAACTGTAAGGGCTTATGTCCTGTTTGTGGAACAGATTTGAATGAATCTGAATGCGGATGCATAGTAAAAGAAATAGATCCAAGAATGGCAGTATTACAAACACTTTTAAGGAGGATGAAAAAAAATGGCTAATCCAAGACACCGTCATACTCCCTCAAGAAGGGACAAAAGAAGAGCAAACTGGTTTAAAATGGCTGTGCCCACACTTGTTGAATGCCCTGAATGTAAGGAACCAAAGCTTCCTCACAGGGTATGTCCAAATTGTGGAAGTTATAAAGGTAGAAAATTCTTAGAGGTTGAAGAGTAAGCTGAAAAATGCTAAAAATTGCTGTTGATGCAATGGGAGGTGATTTTGCTCCTGAAGTAAATATACTGGGCGCTATAGAAGCAGCTTCAGACAATGAGATAGAAGTAATCCTCGTTGGAGATGAAGAGAAAATTAAAGAATTTTTGAGAGAAAAAAAGGATTTAAAAGGCAGAATTTCTGTTTTACATGCTGAAGACCATATTCTCATGGATGAAAATGTCTCATCTGCCATCAGAAGAAGAAATACATCCATGAGAAAGGCAATAGAACTTGTAAAAGAAGGCAAAGCCAATGCTGTTTTAAGTGCTGGTAATTCTGGTGCAATGATGGCTTTAAGCTTTCTTTTACTTGGTAAACTGCCAAATGTGGACAGACCAGCTATTGCTACAGTAATGCCCTGTATTAAAGGACATTTTATCCTTCTTGATGCAGGAGCTAATGTGGACTGCAAAGCAGAACATCTGGTTCAGTTTGCATACATGGGAGATGCTTATCATAAAGCACTTTTTAATTCTTCATCTCCACGAATAGCCCTTCTTAGCATAGGTGAAGAAGGTACTAAAGGAAATGAAGCAACAAAAGAAGCATTCAGAGTTCTAAAAGATTCAAAGCTCAATTTTACTGGAAACATTGAAGGAAAAGACATATTCTTTGGTTCTGCAGATGTGGTCGTATGTGATGGCTTTGTTGGAAACATTGTTCTTAAAGTAGGAGAAGGGCTTGCAGAAGCATTAATGAAGATGCTTAAAAGAGAGATTGTAGAGCTTATAACTGGAAGACTTGGCTATATGATGATAAAACCTGCAATAAAGAGTTTTCGGAAAAAAGTTGATTACTCAGAGTATGGTGGTGCTCTTTTGCTCGGAATTAATGGCACAAGCATAATATGTCATGGAAGGTCTTCAGCAAAGGCAATAAAAAATGCAATAAAGGTTGCTGCAGAAATGGCAAAAAAAGAGATTTACAGAATAATATCAGAAAGCTTACAAACTACGGAGGAGATGAATGAAAGCCAGAATAGTATCAACAGGCTCTTATGTTCCTGAAAAAGTTTTAACAAACCATGATCTTGAAAAAATGGTTGAAACATCAGACGAATGGATAACTGAAAGAACAGGAATAAAAGAAAGAAGAATAGCTTCACCTGAGCAGGCAACAAGTGACCTTGCCTATGAAGCTTCAGTTAAAGCATTAAAGAATGCAAACTTAACTGCAAAAGATATAGATTTAATAATTGTTGCTACAGTTACTCCTGACATGCTTGTTCCATCCTGTGCCTGTATTCTTCAGATGAAGCTCAGAGCAACCAATGCAGTAGCCTTTGACATAAATGGTGCATGTACTGGCTTTATCTATGCACTGGCAGTAGCTGAAAAATTCATACGGACAGGTTCATCAAAGAGAGCACTTGTCATAGGTGCTGAGACTCTTTCAAGATTTACAGACTGGACAGACAGAACTACATGCGTTCTTTTAGCGGATGGAGCTGGTGCAGTTATAGTTGAGCCAACACGGAAAGATGAAGGAATTAAAATAATAGACATTTTTTCAGATGGCACAATGTGGGATTTTATCCACATGCCTGCAGGTGGTTCTAAGATGCCTGTTACTGAAGATGTAATTGAACAAAGGCTTAACTTTATAAAAATGAGAGGCAATGAAACATTTAAAGTAGCGGTAAAAACACTTGAAGAAATTGTTGATACTACTTTAAAAAAAGCTGGTATTTCTTCTTCAGAACTTGCTCTTTTAGTTCCTCATCAGGCAAACATTAGAATTATTCAGGCAATGGCTAAAAGACTTGATCTCCCAATGGAAAAAGTAATGGTCAATATTAACAAATACGGCAATACCTCTGCAGCCTCCATCCCCATTGCACTTGATGAAGCAAATGATGAGGGTAAAATCAAAAGAGGTGACCACATTATGCTTGCAGCATTTGGTGCAGGATTAACCTGGGGCGCTGCTTTGATTAAGTGGTGACTTTCACTTCCTTTTGTTTTTTCTGTATCTGCTTATGTGCCAGATTCTTAAAAGGCGTTCAATTTTTTCTTTAAATAGCCATACTACTGTCATTACAACTATTGCAACTCCTGCAAGACTGAAAAACTTTTCATACTCATGATGTCTAAGATAAGCACCACCGAGAGAAAGAAGAACTGTTCCAAGAAGTCTTCCAACTCCTGCAATTACTGTGAATTCAAGCACACTTAGTTTGCTTAATCCAAGAAAGTAACTCAGATAGTCCTTTGGAAATCCAGGAATAAGAAAAAGAAAAAATACTAAAAAAGCTCCTTTATGATGAAGCAAATAATCAAATTTGTTGAGAACCATAGGATCAACAACTCTTTCAATAAAGGGTCTTCCAAATACTCTTCCAAGAATGAATGCAACTACTGAGCCAAGTGTAAGTCCGATAGTGGATAAAACTATTCCACCCAATGTTCCGTATAAATATCCTCCAAGTAATCCTGTAACCTCACCTGGAATTGGTGCAGCGATTACTTGAAAAGCCTGTATTAGAACAAAACCTATAACCCCGAATGGACCGAGAGATTGAATGAATTTTCTAAGTTTTTCTTCGTTTGTAAATAATTCAATAATTCCGAATTTATATGCTAAGAATATGGATAAAGCAATAAGCACTGCAAGAGCAAAAACTCTAAGCAGTGCTTTAAAAGTTATTTTATTTTTTACCACGAGATATGAGCTCCATAAACGGAGTTATTAAATCTATTGGAAGAGGAAAAAGTATTGTTGAATTTTTTTCAGATGCAATCTCTTTAAGTGTTTGCAAATATCTGAGCTGTAATGCTGCTGGTTCAGAAGAGATTATTCTTGCAGCTTCTGTAAGTTTTTCAGCCGCCTGAAGCTCTCCCTCAGCATGAATTATTTTTGCTCTTCTTTCTCTTTCTGCCTCAGCTTGCCTTGCCATTGCCCTGAGCATTTCCTGAGGAAGATCAACATTTTTAACCTCAACAGCAGTAACCTTAATTCCCCATGGTTCTGTCTGTGAGTCAATTACCTGTTGTAGCTCAGCATTTATCTGTTCACGATTTGTAAGCAAATCCTGAAGTTCACTCTGTCCAAGAATGCTTCTAAGTGTTGTCTGGGCAATCTGGCTTGTGGCATAGTAAAAATCTTCAACTGCTGTAACCGCTTTAATGGGATCAATTGGTCTGAAGTATACAACTGCATTAACTTTAACAGAGACATTGTCTTTTGTAATTATGTCCTGTGCTGGAACATCCATTGTAACTATTCTCAGACTAACTTTGACCATTTTATCAATCACAGGCCATATAAGAACAAGTCCTGGACCTTTCACAGGAATTACTCTTCCCAATCTGAATACCACTCCTCTTTCGTATTCCTTAAGGATTTTGATTGCACTGCTTAGAATGTAAATGGCAAGAAAAATAATTACAATCAAAGTTAAAAGCGATGTTTCAAAAAACATAAACCCTCCTTAAACTTTAAATCTGCCAATGGCAGTATTCAACTCTACACCTAATCTTGCAATATCGCTTGCTGTCTGGGCTGACTGATCCACTGCAAGAGATATCTCCTTTGAACCCTCTGCTATGCTGCTTATGTCTTGTGTAATGTGATCTGTTACTGAGCTCATCTCCTCTGTAGCTGAGGCAATCTGCTGTATCATGCTCTGTAGTTCCTCTGCTTTCTTTAAAATATCACCAAGTATCTGTGCTGATTTCTCACTTAGCTCAACTCCACTTACCACCTTCTTTGTGGCATCCTCCATTGAACCCTCTGCTACATTAACCTCTGTCTGTATCCCCCTTATCATCTCTGCTATCTCATCTGTTGCCTTTGCTGTCCTTTCTGCAAGTTTACGAACTTCATCAGCTACAACTGCAAATCCTCTGCCTTGCTCTCCTGCTCTTGCTGCCTCTATTGCTGCATTCAATGCAAGAAGATTTGTCTGATCTGCTATATCTTTAATTACAGTTACAATCTCTCCAATCTGACGGGAACGGTCTCCTAAGACATTTATAACTTCTGAAAGTTTCTGTATTGCACCCTCTATTAGTTTTATCTCATTGGCTGTCTTAAGTGTCATATCTCTTCCATCTTTTGCTACACTGGCTGTTGTAACAGAAACCTCTGCTATCTGTGAGGCATTTTTTGCTATGTCAACTACTGTCTGGCTCATCTCCTCTGCAGCAGAGGCAATCTGACTTGCACGCTCTGTCTGGGATTTAAGATTTCGGGATATCTCTTCTGTGGTTGCGCTCAGTTGTTCGCTTGATGATGCAAGGGAGCTTGATATGGTTTTTGACTCTGAGATAAGGGCTTTAATGCTTGCTATTGCTTCATGAACTGATTGAGAGATCATGCCAAGTTCATCTTTGCTTTTTGTTTTTATATCAACTGATAAATCACCCTGTGCAACTCTCTCAAGCACTCCCTTAAGCTCTGTAACAGGTTTTTTAACTGAGCGAGAGATGAACAGGGCAAAAGCAACTCCTATCAATACTGAAGCAATTGTGAAAATAACAATAATAATGATTTCCCTCATTATAATGGAATTTATTTCTGCAATTCTTGCAGCAAGTTTTTTATTGTGAAAACTTACTTCTTCATCAAGAGCTTTTTCAAGGCGAGCAAGTTTTGATGAAACCTCTTGATTAAAAATTTCTATTGCCTCCTTATTTTTACCTGCCAGTGCAAGTTCTATTACTTTATTATTTGACTGAGCTGCATCATTTACTGCATCTTCAATATTTTTTAAAAGCTGCTCACCTTCTTTTGTATGGGTTGTCTTTCTTATTGTTTCTAATTTTTCTTTGTATCTGGCTCTGTTTTCATCAATGGCTTTTTTAAGCTCCTGTTTTTTCTTTGAATCTTCAGTAAGCATCATATCCTTTACATTACTAATTACTTCTAAAATAGATCTTCTTACACTTACTGCATTATTTAATTTGTCTATTCTTTCATCAATATCTGTAATATTACTTTTAATAGAAGATAACTGCAAAAGTGTTATAAGACCTGACAGAATTAAAAAAAAGATAATAACTCCAAATCCCACTGTAAGTTTTTTACCGATTGTAAGATTTTTAAACACTGCTTAACCCTCCTGTTTTTTTATTTCTAATTTTAAACCAATATCATTTATTTTTCAACCTCTTAGTTTATCTTATCTTTAGTTGAAGGCAAATTTCACAGAGAGATTTTTGATGATTAGCTGTTTGATTTTTTAGTCTTTATTGTTTAAAAATATTGAATAATGAGAATAGAACTTATTGATAAGATAAAAAAAGTTTTATCAGAAAATGAAAAGGTCATATTTGCCTACTTATTTGGTTCTTTCATGAAATCTGAGATTTATAATGATATTGATATAGCCGTATACTGCAATGAACCACTGGAAAATCCATTTGAAGTGACATCAGACTTAAAAATGGCTTTATCTGAAGCTACCGGGCTTTATCCTGATTTTTTTGATATAACTCTTATAAATTACAGCCTTAAATCCGACAGAGCAGACTCTTTGCTGATTCTCTATGAGATATTTAACGGTTTTCTTCTGCTTGATAGAAATCCTCACTTAAGAACCAGTTTAATAGAAAAGACATCGCTTCAATTAAGAGAAATAGAAGGCATCCTTAAAGAGGTTTTTGCATGAAACTGGATTTAAATAGGATTGAAAAATATCTGCTTGAAATAATTGAAAATACAAGAAAAATGGAAGCCATTTTAGGAAAAACAAATATAGAAGAAAAATCTTTAAACGAAATAAATATCCTTGCATTAAAATATCTTGTGCTTGAAATTTCTGAGGCTATGGCAAATGTCCTACAGCATCTTCTTGCAAAACAATTCGGTATAGCAGTGAAGGGATATATTGATACAGTTAAAAAAGCACATGAAAAAGGTATAATTTCAGAAGAGTTAATAAAAAAACTTAAACCTTTTTTTGACTTCAGAAACTCTCTTATCCATAGATACTGGGTAATTGACGATGCCACTTTTCTTAAAAATTTGTCCAAAGGATACAATGATTTCTATGATTTCTGCGTTGAAATAAAAAATTTTTTGAAAGGAGGAGGTTTTGATGTATTTACCACTTAATAAAACGCCAGAATCTCCAGAAGAAAGGAAGGAACTTATTGGAGATATTATCAAGCAACAGGAAGAACTTTTTGCACAAAGCATCGGATATATCCAGAGATTGATGATTCAATATTTAATTGAACGCGGCTATACATCTGACAATATTGAGCTTAACAAAGCCTATGAAGTTAATGTTTCTGAGAAGGAAAAGTTTGTAACCAGTGTAGACATACTTATCAGGCTACAGGAAAAGGTTTTATATGCTATAAAATGCACTCCCGCAAGTATTGAGTCATGGGAAAGATTTATGCTTGCATTTTGCAGGGTTGTTGAACCATATCAGATTCCATTTGCTATGGTGACTGATGGAAGGGAAGGAAGGCTGATAGATGTGCTTACAGGACAGGTAAAAGAGACAATGGATATTTTAGAGAAAGAGGAATTGCTCAGGCTATTGCCATCAATAAAATTTATACCCTACAGCGAAGAAAAGCTTCCGAAGGAAAGAAGAATACTTTATGCATTTGATGCGATAAAATGCTGCCCAACCTGTAATATATGAGAACCCTGAGGTTAGCAGCCTGTCAGATAAATCCTGTTGTTGGAGATATTGAGGGAAACCTTGAAAAGATCCTTTTTTACATTGATAAAGCAGTAGCTGAACAAGCAGAGATTATCGTATTTCCAGAGCTTGCCATAACCGGATACAATCCTGAAGATCTTCTTTTTTATCCAGCCTTTATAAAAAAAGCAGAGGATGCTTTATATGAGATAGTTAAAAAAGTTAAGGATTTTATCGTGATTGTTGGTTTGCCAGTAAAAAAGGATGATCTTTATAACTCTGCTGCTATTATTGCAACTCAAAGCCTGATTGATGTTTATCACAAAGTTTATCTTCCCAATTACAGTGTTTTTGATGAGATGAGATATTTTAAACCTGGAAGCAGAACTCCTGTTTATGAGTATGATGGAGTATTTTTTGCTGTGAATATATGTGAAGACATATTTCATCCTTCTGTTCCCGGGCTTATTCAGGCAGCAAATGGTGCAGAATTGATAATAAACATAAGTGCCTCACCATTTTATGCTGGAAAATACCAGAGAAAAAAAAGAATGCTTTCAACAAGAGCCTATGATATGGGAGTTTATGTTTGCTACTTAAACATGGTTGGTGGACAGGATGAAACAGTTTTTGATGGAAGAAGTCTTATTATTTCGCCATCAGGAGAGATTCTTTTAAGAGGCAAAGCCTTTGAGGAAGATTTTATAGTTGCTGAGATTGATATGGAAGAAGTAACAAGAACAAGACTTCGTGAGCCAAAGATAAGATGGGAAGGTGAATTTGAAGAAAGGGAAATTATTAAAATTCCACTTAAAAGAAAAAGCAAAGCTATTCCTAAAATTGATAGTAGTAAAAAGCCTCCTACAACATATGAAATGACAGAAGAAGAGGAGATCTTCAAAGCTCTCAGCACAGGATTGAGAGATTATGTAAACAAGAATGGCTTTCAGAAAGTATGTCTTGGGTTAAGTGGAGGAATTGATTCTTCCTTTGTGGCATTGATTGCAGTAGAGGCATTAGGTAGAGACAGAGTCATCGGAGTTTTTATGCCTTCAAGATACACATCAAAGGAAAGCAGAGAAGATGTGTATGAGCTTGGAAAAAATCTCGGGATTGAATTAATTGAGATTTCCATTGATGAAGTTTTTGAGGAGTATCTTAAATCCCTTTCAAATACTTTTAAGGACATGCGTCATGATGTTACTGAAGAAAACATTCAGAGCAGAATTCGTGGTAATATTCTCATGGCTCTTTCAAACAAATTTGGCTGGCTTGTGATAACTACAGGAAATAAATCAGAACTTTCTGTTGGTTATGCAACTATTTATGGTGACATGGCTGGTGGTTATGCTGTAATTAAGGATGTTTATAAAACTCAGGTTTACAGAGTTGCAAGATGGGCATCCAATGGAAGAATTCCTGAAAGGGTATTTACAAAGCCACCATCTGCAGAGCTTAAACCAGGGCAGACTGATCAGGATACTCTCCCTCCATATGAAGTGCTTGACAAAATTTTATATCTTCATATTGAAAAATGTATGGGAGAGCAGGATATTGTTGAGTACGGGCTTGACAGAGACACGGTTAAAAAAGTATTGAAAATGGTAAAAAAAGCAGAGTTTAAAAGAAGGCAGGCACCATTAGGCATAAAAGTATCTCCAGTATCCTTAGGCAAAGACTGGAGATTCCCCATTACGAACAGATTTGGAGGATAGAGGTGCCTACATGGCATAAATTAATAATCGGAAATGCTATAAAAATTCTGGAGGAACTATGAGAAAATTATTCATAATCACCGCTATATTTTTAACATTTAGTTTTTTAACTGATACCTCTTTTAGTCAACAGGTTCAGGTTATGAAGGATAAGGCACTTCAGTATGCGAAGCCAAAGAAACCAGTTAAAATAAAGCTTCATCGTGATAAAAAGGGTGAATACACATGGGATATTACAGGTGAAAGTGTTGATGATGTAATAAAGGCTGATAGAAGACTCAGGCAGTTATTGAAGGAGGAGTAGAGATTTCCATGCATCATAATCAAATTTTGAACTTTGAACCTTAAACTTTGAATAGCCTGTCAGGGCTATTGATAGTCCTGACAGGCTAAGGTAGTGGAGGAGATAGATGTCTCAGGGAAGGCTCTATATAGTATCAACGCCAATTGGTAATCTTGATGACATAACATTAAGAGCAATTGAGACTCTGAAAAAAGTTGACTATATTGCCTGTGAAGATACAGAACACAGTCTAAAACTTCTCAATCATTACGGAATAAAAAAGCCTCTAATAAGTTACTGGTCAGAGAAAGAAAAGGTGCGTGCTGAGGAGATAATTGAAAAAATTCTTTCAGGGCACCAAGTGGCTTTAATAACTGATGCAGGAACTCCTGGAGTCTCAGATCCGGGTGCAGTTGTCATCAGAAGGGCAATTGAAGAGGGAATAGAACTGATACCAATCCCAGGTCCTACAGCCTTGATAACTGCATTGAGTATTTCAGGATTGAACACAGAGGAATTCACCTTCATAGGCTTTCTTCCTGTCAAGCAGTCTCAGAGAAAAAAGAAACTTCTTGAGCTCAGCACAGAAAAAAGAACCCTTGTTTTTTATGAAGCTCCTCACAGAATACTTCAGAGTCTTGTTTCTTTGCTTGAAGTCTTTGGAGATAGACGAGCCTGTATTGCAAGAGAGCTTACAAAGATGTTTGAGGAAGTTGTAAGAGGCAAGCTTTCAGAACTCATTGAAAAGCTTGAAAATTCTAAGATAGCAGGTGAATATGTTATAGTAGTTGAAGGAGCTTCTCATGCTGCTCAGAGCTTTGAAGAGGCTCTGAAGGAAGTAAAAGAGCTCATGAAAAAGGGAAAAGGAAGAAAAGAAGCTGTTAAAATAGTATCAGAGCTTTATAATTTGAGCAAAAAAGAACTCTATGAAAGAAGCCTGAAAATGGATAAAATGTAATGAAATCAGCTTATTTAATAGAACCAAATAAAATTGAAGTTGTAGAAAAACCTCTTCCCACCATAAATGAAGGAGAAGTTCTGGTTCGCGTAAAAGTAGCGCTTACCTGTGGCACTGATCTGAAAGCTTACTTAAGAGGACATCCTCTTATTCCCATGCCAGGACCTTTTGGGCATGAATTTTCAGGAGTGATTGAGGAGCTTGGTAAAGGTGTAAATGGCTTCAAAATTGGTGATGCTGTTATGCTTGTTCATACAGCACCCTGTGGAAAATGTCAATACTGTAAACAAGGTCTTTTCAATCTCTGTGATACTCTGACAAAGGAGATGATGCTTGGTGCTTTTGCTGAATATATAGTTGTAAAGGAGAGAGTTGTAAAGCAGAACATGTTTCATAAGCCAGAAAATGTAGATTTTGATGAAGCTGCTTTTTTAGAACCTCTTTCATGTATAGTTCACGGAGTAAAGTCACTTAATCCTAAAAAAGAAGACAAAGTTTTCATAATTGGAACAGGTCCTGTAGGGCTTCTTTTTCTTCAGGTTTTAAAAAGTATGGGGATAAGTGTTGCAGTTATGGGAAGAAATAGAAATAAGCTTGCTCTGGCTGAAAGCCTTGGTGCTGACAAAATCTACATTTCAGGAGACAATCCCCTTGATTTTACAGATGGATTTGGCTTTGACAGCGTTGTGGAGTGCACAGGCCAGAAAGAAATATGGCTTAAATCAATAAATTATGTGAGAAAAGGTGGAACAGTTCTGCTTTTTGGAGGGCTTAAAGCAGGCACAGAGGTATGCTATGATGCAGCCAGACTTCACTATGATGAAATAACTCTTAAAGGAGCTTTCCATTATAATCCCGATGATGTAAAAGATGCTGCAAAGCTAATTCAATCAAAAAAACTTAAACTAAAAGAATTAATAACAGATAAACTTCCACTTTCTGAGATTTCTCTGGCTTTTGAAAAACTATCAAGAGGGGAGGGTGTTAAATATTTAATTGAGATATGAGAAAACTGAGTAAGGAAGAGATAGTAAAAACAGTTAAAAAACTTTACATGGATGCAGTGTTTTCTCTGCCACAGGATGTCTCAGAGGCATTGAATGCTGCTTATGAGATTGAAACAGGGATAGCAAAGGAGATACTTAAACAGATTATTGATAATCAAAGAGTAGCACTGGAAGATAGAATCCCACTATGTCAGGACACTGGCATTGCTGTTATATTTGTTGAATGGGGCAGTGAGGTAGTTTATGAAGAGGAAGACCCTCTGGAAGCCTTCAATGAAGGAGTAAGGCTTGCGGTGAAAGACGGATACTTGAGGGCTTCAGTGGTTGATGATCCTGTATTTGAAAGAAAAAATACAAAGGACAATACACCCTGTATTGTGCATTTTGAACTGGTAAAGGGTGACAGAGTAAAAATCATAGTTGCACCAAAGGGTGCAGGAAGTGAAAACATGTCTGCTCTTCGGATGCTTAAACCTGCGCAGGGATTAAAAGGAGTGAAGGATTTTGTTATTGAAACAGTAAAAAATGCAGGAGGTAATCCCTGCCCACCAATAATAGTTGGAGTTGGAATTGGAGGAAACTTTGAAAAGGCAGCAGTCCTTGCCAAAAAAGCAGTTTTGAGGAAGGTAGGACAGTCCAATAAGAATCCATCTTATGCTCAGCTTGAGAGGGAATTACTACAGGAAATAAACTCTCTTAACATTGGTGCTATGGGTGTAGGAGGTAAAGTCACTGCACTGGCTGTTCAGATTGAGTATGCACCTTGTCATATTGCATCACTTCCTGTTGCAGTAAACATTCAATGCCATTCAGCAAGACACAAGGATGCAGAGATATGATAAAGATTGAAACACCGCTTACAGATGAAGTGGTGGAAAATTTAAAAGCAGGGGATATGGTCTTAATAAATGGTTATGTATACACAGCAAGGGATGCGGCACATAAAAGAGTTGTAGAATTGATAAACAATGACGCTCCTTTACCCTTTGATTTGAAAGGACAGGTAATATATTATGTGGGACCAACACCAGCACCTCCGGGAAAAGTGATAGGCTCAGCAGGACCAACAACTTCATCAAGAATGGATTCATATACTCCCCTTCTTCTTTCACTGGGACTTAAAGGAATGATTGGGAAAGGACAGCGAGGAGAGGAAGTCAAAGAGGCTATAAAAAAATATAAAGCCGTTTATTTTCTTGCCACAGGCGGAGCAGGAGCACTCCTCAGCAGACACATTGTTTCAGCAGAAGAGATAGCTTTTCCTGAACTTGGAACAGAATCAATCAAAAGATTGCTCCTTAAAGATTTTCCTGCCATAGTGGCAATTGACTGTCACGGAGGAGATATTTTTAAAAAATCAATTTAACTTCAGACTTTTTAAAAGTCTCTCCTTCACTCCGATTAATGTAAGTCCTACAACTTCTCCTGTTGATTCAATATACCTTATAATTACTCCTTCTCCTATATCAACACCCACTGCCTTTTGAGGTTCGCCTATACTTATGTATAGGACATCTGCTTCCTCATCATAATGCCAGTTAAGATTTTCTTTTTTTTCAAGTATTTTTATTGTTTCCATAATATTTTCCTCCTTTCTGAAGGTTTATTGGTATAGTAAGCCGTAATTACAAAACCATCAAAACTTTCAATCTCTTTATATATTACCACTAAATATTTTGATGTAAGCGGTGTTTCTTTATAGAATTTTATCGCAATAAGTTCACCAAAGTCTCCTTCCTGAATTATTTCAGGCTCTGCTATAGTTTCAAGAATTCTTTCTTTCTGGTCAATTAATTCAGGGTGTCTTGATATGATATGGCACCACCTTTCCTTAGTTAATCTTATTGGTATACTGTTTTTTGATTTTATAATTATCATTCTTTGTGAAGGTTGTTTATTTTACAATAAATCTTTTTTTAATCTCATCAATTGCCTGCTCTTTATTTGAAATTTTTCCTGCTAAAACAAGGGTTTCTATTCTTTCAACTATTTCACCAACTATTGGAGAAGGATCAAATCCCAGTGAAAGTATATCTTCACCTTTCAGAATCGGAAGCTTTTTCTTATTTTTCAAGTAAACTTTTTTATAAAACTCCTCAATCTCATCGTAAAACCATTTTCTTGATATTTTTAATGGATCCTTACACATTCCATATATGAGTGCTGGATAAAGAATGCTTTCAAACTCTCTTATAAATTTTACTTTATCAAGTAAGGTCTCTATTTTTCTTATTCTTACTCCAGCCTGAATTAAATCTTCAACAAATCTTTGCTCTTTTTTTGCTGGTTTTATTTGCTTTATTAGTTCAGAGGCGTAAAAATCAAAAAGACACACAAACTTAAAACATCCTAAGTTTTTCACTTCTCTTTTTGAATTCATTAAAATTTCTTCAGCAGTCTTTAAGGCTTCAATATCAGGTTTTATTTCAAGAAACTCACGTGTTTTAAAGAGAGCTTTAAATATCTCATCTTCAATCATAAGTTGAAGGGTTTTGAAACTTTCAGATACTGAAAAAATCTTCCATAGTTCATCTTTTATTCTTTCCTTAGCGGTGATCTTCATTAAATGGGCATTTCTTTTTAAAGCTTCTCTGGTGCTTTCCTCTATTGCGCAATCCAGTGTGGCATGAAATCTGTAAGCCCTGAGCACTCTAAGAGGGTCTGCCTTGAGGTTTTCTTCATTGACCATTCTGATTAATCTGTTTTTTAAATCCTGCTTTCCATTAAAAGGATCAATTAGAGTATCTAAATTTAGAGCTACTGCCATAGCATTTATAGTAAAGTCTCTTTCTGATAAATCAGCCTCAATTGAGCCACCTCTTAATTGAGCAAAATCTATTGTTACATCATCCTTTACAATTCTTCCAATCAGGAAAACTTCATCAAGTAAAACAAAACTTCCATTAATTTTTTTTGCAAAATCCCTTGCAAGCTCAATAGTATCACCCTTTATTGCAAAGTCAATATCCTTTAATTCACGATTAAGTAATATGTCTCTTACACTTCCACCCACGAGGTAGGAGCTTTCATAAAGATTTTTTTGTTTTAAAAACTTCACAGCTTCCTTAAAATGTTGATTTTCTTTTAATTTTCCAAACATGGCTCACCTCGTATTTAATATAAATGTTACAGGTCCTTCATTTACAAGGGATACATGCATATAGCTTCTGAATACTCCTTCTTTTATAGGGATTCCTGTTTTTTTAATGGCATCAACAAAATATCTATAAAGTTTTTCAGCTTCTTCTGGTGGCATTGCCCTGTCAAAGGATGGACGATTACCCTTTTTACAATCTCCTGCAAGGGTAAACTCTGATACGACCATAATTTCACCATTAATATCTTTTACTGAGAGATTCATTTTGCCAGACTTGTCTTCAAAAATTCTTAAATTTACAATTTTGTTAATAAGATATTGGGCATCCCTTTCAGTATCTTCTTTTTCTATTCCAATGAAAACTAAAATGCCTCTGCCAATTTCTGATGCTTTTTTTCCTTCAATTTCTACATATGCTCTTATTACTCTCTGCAGCAGTGCTATCATTTATGTTAATATATCATAACATGTTTGAAGATGTTTCAAAAATCTTAGTAGTTGATGATGAAACTGTAAATCTGGAATTAATATCTGCTGTTTTCATAGACTCTCCAGATATTATGATTATTACAGCAAGGGATGGATTGGAAGCACTGGAAGTTCTTAAAAAACACACTCCTGATGTGATTGTTCTTGATATAAGAATGCCAAGAATGAATGGAATAGAGGTTTTAAATGTCTTAAAGTCTGATTCTCAAACTTCACATATTCCTGTTGTTGTTCTTTCAGGAGATGAAAAGGAAAGAAAGAATGCTCTAAAAAATGGAGCTAATGATTTTATTCCAAAACCTTTTGATGCTGAAGAGCTGAAGCTCAGGGTGATAAATAACCTGCAGGTGAAGAAATATCAGGATTTAATAAAAAACATAAACGAAGTTTTGCAGAAAGAAGTAATGAAAAAAACAAAAGAATTGAGAGAAGCACTGGAACTTGCAAGGGAAGCAGAGTATGAGATGGTTGTAAAATTAGGTATGATTTCTGAGTTCAGAGATGAAGAAACAGGACAGCATATAAGAAGAATTAGTTATTATTCCAGATTGCTTGCTCAACTGGCAGGCTTGTCGGAGTCTGAACAAAATATTATATTTTATGCCTCTCCTTTACATGATGTTGGCAAAGTTGGAATTCCTGATAATATTTTAAGAAAACCCGGACCTTTAACACCTGAAGAGTTTGAGATAATGAAGCTTCATACTATCATAGGTGGAAAGATATTAACTTCTGATCCAAGATTTACAACACTTCATGCAGGAAAAATCATTGCTGAGCAGCATCATGAAAAGTGGGATGGTTCTGGATATCCTAAGGGAATTAAAGGGCATGAAATACATCTTTATGCAAGAATTGTGGCAGTATGCGATGTATTTGATGCAATGACATCAGATAGGGTTTACAGACCAGCTTTTACTGTTGAACAAACAGTTGATATTATGAAAAAAGGCAAAGGAAGCCATTTTGATCCTGAATTTTTAGATCTTTTCATTGAAAATCTTGACAAGTTCTTAGAAATCAGAGAAACATTTAAAGATTAATTTAATTCAACAAGGAGATTGTCAATTAATCTTGTATCTGAAATTTTTAAAGCAATGGCGAGCAAATAACTTTTCTGTTTTTCCTTAACTTCTTCAAGTGTTAATGGATCAAAAACACCAGCATACTGAATTTCTTTAACAAGAGGCTCATTCTTAAGAATTTCCATCATTTTTAAATTTACATCCTCTGGCTGAGCACCTTCTTTTAAAAGCTTTTCACCTTCCTGTAAGGCTTTATATAAAACAGTAGCTGCTTTCCTTTCTTCTTCATTTAAATAAAGATTTCGTGAGCTCATTGCAAGCCCATTGTCCTGTCTTATTGTTGGACAGACAATAATTTCAATGTCAAAGTTTAAGTCCTCAACCATTCTTTTGATTATTAATGATTGTTGATAATCTTTCTGTCCAAAATATGCTTTTGCAGGCTTTACAATATTAAAAAGCTTACAAACTATTGTAGCAACTCCTCGGAAATGCCCTGGTCTAAACTTTCCGCAAAGTTTATTGCTAAGTCCTTCTACTGTTACATAAGTGCTGTATCCATGGGGATAAAGAGATTCAACATCAGGTAAGAATAGATAATCAATTTCAATGTTCTGTAGTTTCTCTTTATCAGATTCCACATCTCTTGGATATCTCTCATAGTCTTCTCCCTGTGCAAACTGTGTTGGATTTACAAAAATGCTCACTACAGTAATATCATTTTCTTCTTTTGCTCTTTTAATCAAAGAAAGATGTCCATCATGAAGCGCACCCATTGTAGGAACAAATCCTATAGATTTCCCCTTTGATCTTAACTGTCTGGATATCTCTCTCATTATTCTCGGAATTCTTATTATCTCCATTGTTGTCTATTATAACCTAATTTTGCATGGAACAGGCAATTTTGCTATACTTAATTTCATGTTTTTTCTGAAAAAATTTTTAACTTCCATAATTTTACCACCAGGCATTTTGATATTGATCTTTCTTTTGATGGCAGTTTTAGAGAAAAAAAGAAAATTTATTCGTTTTTTAGCAATTTTATCAGCTTTATTTGTTTATCTCATATCTATTGAGCCTGTAAAGGATTTGTTGTTGTACCCTCTTGAAAAAAATTATGCTGTTACTGAAAAATTAAATGCTGATGCTATTGTTATACTGGGTGGGGGTACATATTCTTTAGATTCATTCACTGAAGATACATCAAACAGATTATTAGCTGGATATAGGATTTATAAAAAAACCAAGCTTCCTGTTATTGTTTCAGGTGGTGCAGTGGAAGGAAGAATTCCAGATTCAGCAGCAATGGCTGAAATGTTAAAAAAACTGGGAGTTGAATCAGGTAAAATTATTGAAGAAACTAAAAGTAAAGATACAGCTCAAAATGCTTCATATGTTAGTGAGATATGCAAAGAAAAAAACTTTAAAAGAGTAATACTTATTACATCAGCATATCACATGGAAAGAGCAGTTAAAATTTTCAAAAAAACAGGGCTTATGATTTTGCCTTATCCTGCAGATTTCAAAAGAAGTAATCACTACAATGTTTACAGCTTTTTACCAAAATTTAGTAATTTCGCAATTTCATCAAAAGCAATAAGAGAGTATATAGCTTTAGTTGTAACTTAAATTTTTCAAGCAGGAGATTTCTCGGCTCGCGTCTAGCAGGCTAACATCCTGAGGTCAGATTGCTTCGGGGCATTAAGTCCCTGCAATAAAAGCAGAGGTGATTTTTTATTAATTATAATGGCAATTTCAGGTCATAAGATGAACTTGACATAATTTCGTAAAAAACATTTAATATAATAAGATGTTTTACAGGATTCATCCAATTGTAGTAGGAGCAAAAATTTTTGACAAAGGTATGATGACCTATCAGCATGACTATGGTAAACCCTTTGTTATACCCATATTTTCATGGTATATTGAGGGTGGAGACAAGAATATTCTGGTGGATACAGGGGAGTTTGCTCCTCGTAGTTCCACTGAAATTGAAAAAGCAGTTGGAAAAGTTTACAAATTTGAGGAAGGGCTTGCAAAATGGGGATTAAAGCCCGAGGATATTGATATTGTAATACATACTCATCTGCATAATGACCATTGTGAAAATGATTCAAAGTGTGTGAATGCTAAATTTTATGTTCACGAAAAAGAATTAGAGCAAATTCATAATCCCCATCCACTTGATTTTAGATACAACGAAGACTTTATTACAGAGATTGAAAGCAATGGTCAGATTATTACATTAAAGGAAGATGCTGAAATACTTCCTGGCATAAAAATGATTCATACTCCTGCCCATACTCCGGGTGGTATGTCTGTTCTTATAAATACTGAAAAAGGCAGTGTTTTAATAACAGGATTTTGCATTATTGAAGAAAACCTTAATCCTCCACCAAAAATTGTTGGTATGGGTATGGAGGTAATTCCTCCCGGAACTCTTGTAAATTCTTATGATGCTTATGATATACTTTTAAAAACAAAAAATATGGCTCAAATGGTCATCCCTCTTCATGAACCTAAATATGCCTTTTTAGATACAATCCCTTAATTATTTGACAAATAAATAGTTTTTAAGGTATTTTATAATTTTAGCTCATAATTAAAATTTAGGGGTGAGGGATAAAGATGAGAACCGCTTTTGTTAAAAAAGAAGAAGTTGACAGAAACTGGTATATTGCTGATGCAAATGGACAGACTCTTGGAAGATTTGCATCAAGAATAGCAAAAATTCTAATGGGCAAACACAAACCAACTTACACTCCCAATGTAGATAATGGAGACTTTGTTATAGTTATCAATGCGGACAAGATTAAAGTAACAGGGAAAAAACTTACTGACAAAGTTTATTATCATCATACGGGGTTTATGGGGAATCTCAAAGCAGAAACTCTTAAAGAAAGGCTTGAAAAAGAGCCTGAGGAAGTTATTGTTGATGCTGTCTGGGGCATGCTGCCAAAAACAAGACTGGGCAGAAAAATGATAAAAAAACTGAAAGTTTACAGAGGTTCAGAGCATCCTCATGCTGCCCAGAAACCTGAACCTCTTAAAATAAGTTAATTTTTGAGGTGAAGATAATGGCTGAAAACTTAGCTACAGGAAGAAGAAAAAGATCAATTGCAAGAGTAATTCTAATGCCAGGCTCAGGGAAAATTATTGTTAATGAAAAACCAGTGGAAGAGTATTTTCCAAGAGAAACCTTGAGAATGATACTTATGCAGCCCTTTCATGTAGCAGGGGTGACTGGCAAGTATGATGCAATTGTAACAGTTGATGGTGGTGGTTTAAGTGGTCAGGCTGGAGCAATCAGACATGGAATAGCAAGAGCTCTTGTAAACCTTAATCCAGACCTAAAGCCAAAACTCAAAAAAGAAGGACTTCTTACAAGAGATCCAAGAGAGGTAGAGAGAAAGAAATACGGGCAGCCAAAGGCAAGAAAGAGATTCCAGTTCTCCAAGAGATAAAATGCTTAAAGTTTTTATATGCGGAGGAAGTGGCTATACAGGTAGTGAGCTTTTAAGAATTCTTGCCCTCCATGATGAAGTTGAAATAGTGGGAGTTACTTCTGAAAAATCAGCAGGGATGAAAGTTTCAGAGCTTTTCCCTGCTTTTTTTATTTATAATGAACTTAAATTTGAAAGCCTCAATATAGAAGCCATCAAAAACAGGGCAGATGTTTATTTTCTTGCGCTCCCCCATGGAAAATCTCAACAGGTTGCTAAAGAACTTCTTGATAGTGGTAAAAAAGTAATAGATCTTTCTGCTGATTTCAGAATTAAGGATGTCAGGATTTATGAACAATGGTATAAAACTCAACATATGTTTCCTGAGCTACTTAAAGAAGCAGTCTATGGATTGCCTGAAATTTACAGGGAAAAGATAAAGAAAGCAAGACTTATAGCAAATCCTGGATGTTATCCTACAAGTGTGATTCTTCCTCTTTATCCCTTTTTAAAAAATAAAATGATTGATCCCTGCAGCATCATTGTTGATTCATGCTCAGGTGTTTCTGGAGCAGGAAGAAAAGCTGAAATCAGTTTAAGCTACTGTGAAATAAATGAAGATTTCAGGGCTTACAACATAGCAAAACACAGACACACACCTGAGATAGAGCAGGAACTTGGTTTTGCCTTTGATAGTTCAATAACTATTGATTTTACAACCCATCTTTTACCTCTAAACAGAGGAATTCTTTCAACAATATATGCCAGTATAAATAAAGATTTATCAACTGCTGAGGCAATAGAAATTCTTAAAAAACATTATCAGAATGAGCCATTTATTCAGATTATGCCAGAAGGTGATTTTCCGAGTATAAAGCATGTAAAAGGAACAAACTATTGTTACATTGGTGCAGTTACTAATCCTCGCACAAAAAGGCTTATTCTTGTATCTGCTATAGACAATCTCGTAAAAGGTGCATCAGGACAGGCTGTGCAGAACATGAATATTATGTTTCAAATGGAAGAGACAAAGGCACTCAGGAGCCTTGCACTATCTCCTTAATTACTCCTCCACCTAAAACAACTTCATCATTATAAAAAACAGCACTCTGTCCAGGTGTTGGTGCAAACTGGGGCTCATTAAACCTAACTCTCACTTTATTATTCATTAAAGTAACGGTTGCTTTTTCTGGATTCATGGCATAGCGAATTTTCACTTCACAGGTGAAACTGTTAGTTTCTGGAGTAACAAGCCAGTTTAATTGATTCACATAAAATTCTTTCATAAAAGCTTTTTCCTTTGAATCAACATAGACTGCATTTATATCAGGATCTATTTTTATCACATAAAGAGGATAGGTTGATGAAATTCCCAGTCTTTTTCTCTGTCCAATTGTAAAAAGATGTATTCCTCTATGCTGCCCAATAATTTTCCCAGTGGATGATTCAATTATGGGTCCATAAGATGCTGGCTTAAGAATCTCATAGTATCTTTTGTTTTTGAGAAAACAGGCTTCTACACTTTCCTCCGCAACCTTAGAAGGAATTTGAACCTGTTCAGCAATTTCTTTAACCTGTTGTTTAGTATATTCTCCAAGGGGCAAGAGAAGCTGATTAAGAAATAACCTGTTTATTCCATAAAGAAAGTATGACTGATCCTTTTTCCTGTCAATGCCTTTAAGAAGAAAGCATTTGCCATCTTTTTTCAATACTTTTGCATAATGTCCTGTGGCAAAAAAATCCGCAGATGTTCTGAGAGCAATTTTTTTAAGAGCGGGAAATTTTATGTATTTATTGCAGAGAATACATGGATTTGGTGTGAGTCCCTTTTTGTATCCTTCAAAAAAAGGATTGATAACATATTTTTTAAAATCCTCTCTTAGGTCTTCAATATGAAGCTTTATTCTGAGAAAATCTGCGGTTTTCTTTACCAGTTCTATGTTTGGTGGTTCGTCAAAGAGAATAAAAAATACTCCTTCTACAGCCTTTTTTTCTTTAATGAATAAATAGGCTGTAACAGACGAGTCAACTCCACCGCTCATTGCAACAACTACTTTTTCCATTTATATAAGTGATATAATTTATTATAAACTTTCTGCTGGAGAGGTGCCAGAGCGGACGATTGGGGCGGTCTCGAAAATCGCTGTGGGATTAAACCCACCGAGGGTTCAAATCCCTCCCTCTCCGTTATAGCTATTGATTTTACTTAAAGATTTCTCAGAGCATTGGAATTCCAAATTTACGAAGCCAGCGAGGAATCTCTTCCAGTAGCAGTAGCCAATACTTTTAATTTTATTTTATACTTAAAAAAATGGATATTCTTGAATTAACTCTGATACTTTCTCAAAGGCTTGGTATTATAGCAACAGTAGCTTTTATCCTTTCAAGAATGCCTGCTCTGGGAAGAGTTCTCTCAAGAAAACCCTCAACTAAGGATAAATTAATTCTCACAGTTGTCTGCGGAGGACTTGGAATACTGGGAACATTCGGAGCAGTTGAGATTCACGGCGCTCTTGCTAATTCAAGAGTTGTTGGTGTTATGGTGGGAGGGCTTCTTGGTGGTCCCTTAGTAGGAGCAGCAGCAGGATTTATTGCAGGTGTGCACAGATACTTTGTTGGTGGATTTACTGCCTTTTCATGTGGATTGTCAGCAGTAGTGGAGGGATTTCTCGGAGGTATTGTTTACAGATACTGGAAAAAGGGATTAATTCCATGGCATGTGGCATGGTTAGCAGGTTTTACTGGAGAAATTATTCAGATGCTTATTATTCTTACTTTTGCAAAGCCATTTTCAGAAGCAGTAGAACTTGTCAGAATCATCGCAATTCCTATGATTACTGTTAATTCCATAGGTGTTGCAATATTCATGCTAATAATAAAATCCGCAGTAGAGCATCAGGAAAGAGTAGCTGCCATGCAGGCAAAAGCCACATTAAATATTACAAATCTCATACTTCCCCATTTAAGGCAGGGACTTAATGAAAACTCAGCAGGTAAAATAGCTGAAATTATACTTGATACATTGCCAGTAGCAGCAGTGGCGATAACTGATAGGAAAAAAATTCTTGCTCATATTGGTACAGGAAGTGATCATCACCTTGCAGGTCATCCTTTACTTACAAAAGCAACTCTGAATGCAATTAAAACAGGAGAAATTCAGATTGCCAATAAAAAAGAGGAAATTGGTTGTAGCAATCCCAAATGCAGATTAAGCTCTGCTGTAATTGTTCCTTTGAAAAGAAGACAGGAGGTAATAGGCACTCTTAAACTTTATCATGAAAGAGAAAACAGCATTACTTCTGTTAATCTTGAAGTGGCAAGAGGACTTGCTCACATCTTTTCCACGCAACTTGAAATAGTGGAACTTGAAACACTTGCAAGACTTAAGACAGAGGCAGAATTAAAATCCCTTCAAGCACAAATTCATCCCCATTTTATATTTAATGCCCTGAACACGATAATATCTCTTATAAGAATTGAACCTGCAAAAGCAAAAGATCTGCTTCTCAGCTTGGCAACATTTTTAAGATACAGTCTGAAAAAAGAAAAAGAAATACCATTAAGAGAAGAACTTTCCTATGTGGAAGCTTACCTTTCAATAGAGCAGGCTCGCTACAAAGATAAGCTGACTGTCCATTACTACATAGAGCCAACAGTAGATCTTGACATACCTGTGCCTCCATTTACAATTCAACCACTGGTGGAAAATGCTGTAAAACATGGGTTAAAGCCAAAAATTGAAGGTGGTGAGATTTTAATAAGAATTTTTGACAGTGAGGATAGCATCGTAATTTCAGTTGAAGACAATGGCGTGGGAATAAGTAATTCTTTTCAGAGACTATCAGAAAAAGGCTCTGGACTGGGTTTATATCTTGTAAATGAAAGACTAAAAAGATTTTATGGAGAAGAAAGCATTCTTAACATACAAAGTTTTCCAGGCATTGGTACAGAGGTTACATTTAAAATCCCTAAAAAATATGCTTTAAAAGATGTTGTTTTCAGCTATAGTAGTTGATGACGAACCCTATGCAAGGGAAGAATTGCTTTACATTCTTTCCCAGTTTAATTCCTGTAAAATAGTAGGACAGGCGGGAAATGCAAAGGACTGTATATTCATTTATTCAAAATTCAGACCAGATGTAGTTTTTCTTGATATTGAAATGCCTGATATGTCAGGAATTGAAGTGGCAAGACAGCTTTCAAAGTTTAGTACTCCACCTCTTATTGTTTTTGCAACTGCTTATGATGACTACGCAATTGAAGCATTTGAGCTCGGAGCAGTTGATTATATTCTTAAACCTTTTGAAGAGAAAAGAATTGCTAAGACAATTATGAGAATAGAAAATCTTAAAAGCAATCAGGCTGAATGGAATGAGGCAATAGAAAGACTTTCTCAATTTCTTGACAAGAAAAAGATTTTTAAAAAACTTCCTGTCCAGCAAAAAGCAGGTGTTATCAGTTTTGTTCCATTTATGGATATCTTATACTGCGAGGCAAGTGAAGGAGGAGTAAAGGTTATTACAACAAAAGATGAATACTATTTTGATGGTACTCTTACAGAATTGGAGACAAGACTCAAGGAAGAGGGATTCATGAGGGTTCATAAAAGTTATATTGTAAATTTAAAAAGGATTGAAGCAGTCCTGCCATGGTTTAAAGGCACTTACTGGCTTGTTATTGAAGGGAGAAAAAATCAAATACCTGTAAGTAAATCAATTGTTAAGGAACTTAAAGAAGTTCTTGGAATAAAGTGTAGCAGTTAATTTCCTTTCAACTTCCATTTTTTTACATTCATACGAGAATTTTTTCCATTGAGGAATTTTTTATTGTTCAGAAATTCATTTCCTTATAGAATTATTTCATAAAAACAAAAAAAGGAGGTGTTTTTTATGCATGCACTGGTGCTGGTAATCATAGCAGCATGCGTTTTTGTGCTTGCCTACAGGTTCTACAGTGCCTTTATTGCTGCAAAAGTTCTTGCTCTTGATCCAAATCGTCAGACTCCTGCTGTAAGGCTTAATGATGGAAGAGACTATGTCCCAACGAATAAATGGCTTATTTTCGGACATCATTTTGCAGCAATAGCTGGTGCTGGTCCTTTAATTGGACCTGTTCTGGCAGCACAGTTTGGTTATCTACCAGGATTCTTATGGATTTTGATTGGAGGAGTTCTTGCAGGTGCTGTTCATGATATGGTTGTTCTGTTTGCCTCTGTAAGGCATAATGGAAAATCTCTTGCAGAAGTTGCTAAAGCCCAAATAGGACCTGTATCTTACTGGCTTGTTCTTGTGGCAACCCTGTTTTTATTAATTATTGTTCTTGCCGGTGCTTCAATTGCTGTTGTTAATGCACTTTTTAACAGTCCATGGGGTGCTTTTACTGTAGGAGTAACAATTCCAATTGCTCTTTTCATTGGAGCTTATCTTAAGTGGCTAAGACCAGGAAAGATTGTTGAAGGAAGTATTATTGGTGTAGCACTCATTATTCTTGCCGTTGTTCTTGGTCCTGTGATAAAGGAATCTGCTCTTGCACCTTATTTTACATTCAGTAAAAAGGAGCTTTCAGTATTGATTCCAGTTTATGGATTTTTTGCTGCTGTACTACCTGTTTGGTTGCTTCTTGTTCCAAGAGATTATCTAAGCTCATACATGAAGTTTGGAACTATGTTTTTGCTTGCTATTGGCGTAATTCTTGTTAATCCATTAATTCAAATGCCTGCTGCAACGCAGTTTATTTCTGGTGGGGGACCTGTTATACCAGGTAAGGTCTGGCCCTTTATGTTCATTACAATTGCCTGTGGCGCAATTTCAGGTTTTCACTCCCTTGTATCATCTGGAACAACACCCAAGATGGTGGCAAATGAAAAGGATATAAGAGTGATTGGTTATGGTGCAATGCTCACAGAGAGCTTTGTTGCTTTAATGGCATTAATAGCAGCAACAGTGCTTCCTACAGCAGACTACTTTGCTATAAACAGTCCACCAGCAGTATTTCAGAAACTTGGCATGCAGGTTCAGGATCTTCCATTTCTCTCTGCTTTGGTAGGTGAAGAACTTGCAGGCCGTCCAGGTGGAGCAGTATCCTTAGCAGTTGGAATGGCTGATATTTTCTCAAGAATTGGTGGATTAAGACATTTAATGAGCTACTGGTATCATTTTGCAATCATGTTTGAGGCTCTGTTTATTCTTACTTTAATTGATGCTGGTACAAGAGTTGGAAGATATCTTATGCAGGAAATAGGTGGAGCAGTTTATCCAAAACTCAGGGATTATAAGTGGTGGCCCGGTGTAATTGGAACAAGTGCAATATTCACATTTTGCTGGGGATATCTTCTTTACACAGGAACAATCTCAACAATATGGCCTCTCTTTGGTGTGAATAATCAGCTTCTTGGTGGAATGGCACTGGCAATAGTGACAACTTTACTTTTAAGAATGGGTAAGGCAAAATACATATGGGTAACAATGGTTCCAATGGCATTTTTGCTTGTTACCACTATTGTTGCTGGCTATCAAAACATTGTGAATAATTATTTGCCAAAGAATAATTACTTACTTGCTGTGCTTTCTGCAGTGATGATTGTAATGGTTATACTGATTGTGGCAGACTCAGTAAGAGTATGGATAAGTATATTAAGAGGCAGGACACCGCTTATTAAAGAAACAGAAGAAACTCTTCTGAAAGAAGCACCCACAAGATTTTTATCTGAATAAAATTAAAAGATTGGGTGGTGAATGAAAAGCCACCCAATCTCAATTATTTTTATTGAAAAAAATTAGAACAATAGGTAAAATATTTAAACTATAATGAAAAAAGGGGCATAATGGAAGAATTTCTTGAGATTGTTGATAAGGACGGTAGAGTTATCTCAATAGCTCCAAGAAGTATTATTCATGGCAATCCATCAATGCTTCATAAGGTTGTTCATGTACTGGTTTTTAATTCAAAAGGCGAGTTACTCCTTCAAAAAAGAGCCTCTCATAAAGATGTGGCACCCGGTAAATGGGATACTTCTGTTGGTGGTCATATAAAGCCTGGAGAAAATATTTTAATTGCAGCAAAAAGAGAAATGCTTGAAGAACTTGGTGTTGTTTCCGAAAATCTTAAGTTTCTTTATACATATATTCATTCAAATGAGTATGAAAGTGAGCTTGTTTATACTTACTGGACACTTCATGAAGGACCTTTTGATTTCAATAAAAATGAAATTGAAGAAGTTGCCTTCTGGAATATTAATGAAATCCATAAATTTCTAAAATCTGAGTTTTTCAGCGATAATTTTAAACATGAATTCCTCAGATATGCTTCAACCTGTAGTTTTTTGCCTTTCTGGTTTAATAGTTCTTTGCGGGAGTTAACAGGGTCTCCCTATTTATCAGGAGACCCGAATTTATTAAAGAATTTCTAAAGTTGAAAAGAAATAAGGAATTTCATAAGCTGCTGACTGAGGTGAATCAGAACCATGCACAGCATTTCTTTCAATGTTTTCAGCAAACTCTCTTCTAATTGTTCCTTCCTCTGCCTGAGCCGGATTTGTTGCTCCCATAATTTTTCTTACCTTTGCTATTGCATCCTCACCTTCTAACACCATTACAACAATTGGACCTTCAGACATGAAGTCAGTGAGGGAATCATAAAATGGTCTGTCTTTGTGCACAATATAAAAACCTTTTGCCTGTTCTTTTGTCATCTTGATTTTTTTCAGCGCAGCAACCCTTAATCCCTGTTTTTCAAATCTTGAAATTATCTCTCCAATAAGATTTTTTTTGACAGCATCAGGTTTAATTATAACCAGAGTTTTCTCCATTATATTTTGCCCTCCTCTTTGAGAATTTTTATCATGCCTTTTACTTCTTCTGTAGAATTAACAAAAGCTACTTTTTCTTCCTCTGTAAGTTCAAGCTCAATTATTTTTTCAACTCCCTGTTTACCAAGTACGACTGGGACTCCATTAAATACATCCTTAGCACCATATTCTCCATCAAGATAAACTGAGCATGGTAGCAGTCTTTTTTCATCAAGAATTATTGCCTTGACCATCTCAAAGGTTGATTGAGCAGGAGCATAATAGGCAGAGCCTGTTTTAAGAAGAGATACAATTTCAGCACCACCTTCACGGGTTCTCTGCACAAGAGCTTCAATTCTGTCTTGCGTGAGCCATTTTGAAAGAGGAATACCCTTTACAGTGGTAAATCTTACAAGCGGAACCATGTAAAGACCGTGTCCACCAAGAACAAGGGTTTCTATATCCTGAGGTGAAACTCCGAGCTCCATGGAAATGAATGTTTTAAACCTTGATGAATCAAGAATCCCTCCCATGCCAAGAACCCTCTGTCTTTGTACACCTGAGACTATAAGGGTTAAATAAGCCATTACATCCATAGGATTTGTAACAACTATATAAATTGCCTCAGGGCAAATTGGTGCAAGTTTATTTACAATTCCTCCAACAATTTCAGCGTTTGCCATGAGAAGGTCTTTTCTTCTCATACCTGGTTTTCTTGCCAGTCCTGCAGTTATTACAACTATATCAGAGCCTGCAAGGTCATCAAGATTGTTTGTTCCTGTAATGGATGCCTTTATGCCTAATACAGCGGTATTCTGGAGAATATCAAGAGCTTTGCCCTGAGGCATTCCTTCAACAATATCATAAAGTACTACATCACACAAGCCACTGTTTACAGCAAATAAAGCAACAGTTGCACCCACATTTCCTGCTCCAACGATTCCAAGTTTCTTCCTCATTTTAAATCCTCCTTTTTAATACTGTTTAAATCATTCAAGTTTTCTATGTTGTAAGTTTTAACTGCAGGATCAATTCTCCTTATGAGTCCTGAAAGAACTTTTCCAGGACCAATTTCTATAAATTTATCAACTCCCCTTGAAATCATATATTTTACACAATCCTGCCATCTTACAGGACTGTACAGCTGTTTTATTAAAGCATCCTGAATAGCCTCAGCATCCTGAATAGCCTCAGCATTCACATTGCTTACTATTGGAAATTTTGAATTTTTAAAATTGAAATTTTGCAAATATTTTTCAAACTCCTGAGCCGCATCTCTCATAAGCATGCAATGGGATGGAATACTTACCTGAAGAGGAACAACCTTTTTTGCTCCCTTTTGTTTTGCAAGCTCTGAAGCTTTTTTAACTCCCTCAGCTTCTCCAGATATTACAATCTGTCCAGGACAGTTTAAATTTGCCAGATCAACATAGAAATTTTTGATACTCTCACAGATTTGTTTAAGAGTCTCTTCATCAAGCCCTAAGACAGCAGCCATTGCACCTTTGCCTTCTGGCTGAGCTTTCTGCATAAGCTCACCTCTTTTTCTTGTGATTTTCACAGCATCCTCAAAAGAGAAAACTTCTCCACAAACTGCTGCAGTGTATTCTCCAAGTGAATGTCCAGCCACATAAGCAGGTGATATTCCTGAAGCTAAAACTTCTCTCACTAAAGCATAAGATACAGTAAGTAAGGCTGGCTGGGTATTTTTCGTTTTATTTAACTCTGATTCAGGTCCTTCAATGCACAGCTTTGCAAGATCAAAACCAAGAATATCTCTGGCTATTTCAAATAAATCCTTTGAGGTTTTATATAAATCTTTACCCATTCCCACATATTGAGAACCCTGTCCGGGAAAAACAAAGGCTATCATTCAAAGACTCCTTCCTTGAGTTTTTTTATCATCAAAGGCACTATTTCTTTTAAATCACCAACAATTCCATAGGTTGCTACATTAAATATGGGTGCATTGGGATCTTTGTTAATTGCAACAATTATATCGCTTGATTGCATTCCCACAAGATGTTGAACAGCACCTGAAATTCCGCAGGCTATATAAAGCTTTGGGCATACTGTTTTACCTGTCTGTCCTACCTGATGAGCATAGGGAATCCATCCTTCATCAACTGCTGCACGGGAAGCTCCGACTGTTCCACCAAGAAGATTTGCAAGTTCCCAGAGCATCTTAAATCCTTCAGGACCACCAATCCCTCTACCACCAGAAACAATTACCTTTGCATCCTGAAGATTTACTTTGCAAAATGATGTATCTTCAAGTCTTTCAAGAACTTTAATCCTTCCTGTTGGCTCAAGAGGTTCAATTTTTATTATTTCACCTTTTTTATTGTAGTTATACTCACCCCTTTTCATTACTCTGGGTCTTACTGTTGCAATCTGTGGTCTGCTCGTTGGAGAAACAATTGTTGCCATAATATTTCCTCCAAAGGCAGGACGAATCTGAAGAAGATTTCCTGTTTCTTTATCAATTTCAAGTCCTGTGCAGTCTGCTGTAAGTCCTACTCTCAATTTTGCTGCCACTCTTGGAATAAAAGAACGACCTATAGCAGTGGCACCGGCAAGAAGTATTTCAGGTTTGTGCTGATTAATTAGTTTCACAAGAGTTTTAGCATACAATTCATCATCTAAGAAAGAATACTGAGGAGCATCAGCATAATACACCTTGTCAGCTCCCCAGCGAATAAGCTCCTCAATTTCTGCAGCCTCTCCAAAGAGGACTGCAGAAAGCTCTGTTTGGAGCTCATCGGCAAGTTTTCTTCCAATTCCGAGTAGTTCATAGGCAACAGAGGCAATCCTGCCCTGTGATTGCTCAGCAAATATCCATACTCCTTTAAAGTTTTCTGATTTTTCCGCCTCTTTTCCTCTTTCATCTACAATTGCTCCTTCCGGGCATGACTCAACACAGGCACCGCAAAGTGTGCAGGCTTCTGTTATAAAGGCTTTATCTTCTTTGATTATTATTGCTCCAAAGGGACACACATTGACACAGGTTGCACAGCCTGTGCATTTTTCTATGTTAATTCTTATAAGCATCCTAACCTCCTCAGTTCTTTAAGAAGTGTGGTAACCTGCTCATCAGGTGTGCCTTCAAGAATTCTTCTTTCGCCTCTTGGTGAAGGTGCAAATATGTTTTTAACCATTGTGGGAGAACCTTTAAGTCCGATTCTGTCTTCTTCTGCCTCAATGTCATCGGCATTCCATCTTGGAATCACTGCTTTTTTTGCTGCCATTTTGCCTCTTATTGAAGGTGGACGGGGATTGTTTAATTCTTTTACTACTGTTATCAATGCTGGTAGCTTTATCCATATTTTTTCATAACAGTCATCCATAAGCCTTTCAACAATCATTTCAGAAGAATCTATTTTATCAATTCTTCTTACATATGCAACATGAGGAATATCAAGAAACTCAGCCATTTCAGGTCCTACCTGAGCAGTATCACCATCAATTGCCTGTTTTCCACAGATTATTAAATCAAAGCCAATTTTTCTTGCAGCCCTGGAAAGAGTATAGGCAGTTGCCCATGTGTCTGAACCTGCAAATCGCCTGTCTGTAAGTAAAATTGCATCATCCACACCCATTGAAATAGCCTCCCTTAAGACATCTTCAGCCTGAGGTGGTCCCATTGTAATGACTGTAACTTTACCTGAAGTAGTTTCTTTAATTTGAAGTGCTGCTTCAATGGCATGCAAATCATAGGGATTCATTATGCTTGGAACACCTTCTCTTATAAGAGTGTTTGTTTTTGGATCAATTTTTACTTCTGTAACATCTGGAACCTGTTTAATACAAACAACAACTCTCATCAGCCCCTCCAGCAAATTTTGGTAGATACAACTCTGCACAGCAGATTAAATTAAAATTATACTTTACAATTGAAATCTCTTTCAAATTTATACAGTGTTTTTTCCTTCATAATTCTCTGGAAGACTGAAAAAAGCTATTGCAAGCAGTATCCATCCTACAAAAATCGCAATAGCACCCAGTCCAAAGACTATAACTCCAACAGCACCCCAGAACATGAAAGCGCCTGCAAGTTTGAAAAGATTTATTTTAGTATAGTTATGGATAATATCAAAGCATTGGCGATAAAAATACATACCGAATATGTTTAAAGCATAAACAACAAGGAATATAAAAATAAATCCAACACCGGAAGGCATTGCAGTCATACCATGACGAGAACCTTCCATCATTAGTGGTATCATGGAAAACATACCAAAAATAATACCTAACAGTATTCCTCCTATGCTAATCAAAAAGCCAGTTAAAAATTTGTTAAAGATATTCTTATCTGAAAAAATTTGAGCCAGTTTATTGATGGCAATAAATAGCAAAACAATTCCTGCAATACCCAGTATCCAGCCTATCCATGGTATAAAACCCAAAACAATAAAAATACAGCCAAGACCTCCTAAAATTTTTTCGTTACCTGCCTGAGCCATGTTTTTCCCTCCTTGATAAATTTTTTATACATTATACACAATTTTTTCATGTCACATCTGAAAAAAGTAAAAGGAGAAATTGCGACTTTGTAGTAGTTAAAATGGCAATCAATGCAATGCTTTATTATCTTTATCAAGGAGTCTCAATCCCTTTCTAAAAATTTTTATTTTTTGGTATAATGTTTAACTATGTTTATAGGAACGCCGCTTATTTCAGAAGAGCAAATTCAAAAAAAAGTTAAAGAACTTGCCTATAAAATATCCTCAGACTATGCCAATAAAGACTTAGTTGTCATAGGTATTTTAAAAGGTTCATTTATGTTTTTCTCCGACCTCATAAGATATATTCAAACTCCTTTAAAGGTAGATTTCATTGTTGCATCAAGTTACATAAAAGACAAATCATCCGGTGAAGTAAAGATTTATTATTTTCCAAGAGAGGAGATTCAGGGTAAAGATATACTTCTTGTTGATGATATTATTGATACAGGAATTTCTTTAAAAATTATAAGAGAAAAGATTCTTTCAATGAATCCTTCATCTCTAAAAATATGTGTTTTACTGGATAAAACAGAAAGAAGAGTTGTTGATGTTCCTGTGGATTATATTGGTTTTAAAATTCCTAATAAATTTGTTGTAGGCTATGGGCTTGATTATCAAGAGATGTTCAGAAACCTTCCCTACATAACAGTATTTAAGAAAGAAGTTAAATAATGTATAAATTAAAAATTATCACAGGATTTGATGCTGCTCATCAGTTAAGAGGCTATAAAGGAAAATGTGAGAATATTCACGGGCATAACTGGAAGGTTGAAGTAGAGGTAACTGCTGAAAATCTTAATGAAATAGGTATTGCCATTGATTTTAAGGAATTAAAAAGAATCACTGAAGAGGTAGTCTCCCAGCTTGACCATACTTTTATAAATCAGATTCCTCCATTTACCCAGATAAATCCCTCAAGTGAAAATATAGCAAAATGGATATACATCTCTTTGAAAGACAGATTAAGCAGCTTTCCTGTAAAACTTTACAGTGTTACTGTATGGGAGTCAGATTATGCCTCAGCAACATATATTGAATGAAATTTTAAATAAAATTCCTGATATTCATGCTGATTGGGAAATTTATTTTTTAAAAAGGAAGATTTATTCCGTAGAAGGCAAGGATTTAGATGTTGATAAAAAAAAGGATGCCATAAAGGAAATTTTCTCAATAAGGGTAATAAAAGATAAAAAAGCAGGAATCTCAAGTTGCACCAACATGGATAAAATTCCAGAGGCAGTTCAACAAGCAATTGAAATTGCCAGAATATCTGAACCAGACGAATTTTTAAATCTTCCAACTCCGCAACAAATAAAGAAAGTAGAAGTTTTTGACGAGGAATTAATAAAAATAAAAGGAAAACTGCCTCAGATGCTGATAGACATGCAAAAATCTGCTTTTTTTGATAAGAGAATAAAAAAACTCAGAAATGCAGAAATAAATATTACAATTGAGGAAAAGGGTATTATAAACTCAAATGGAGTGTCTGTTCATGAGCCTTTTACTGCTGTTACAGCACATATAATTGCCGTTGCTGAGGAATCTGACTCGCAGATGGGATGGGCTTACAGGGCAGAAAGATTCTTAAAAAACATTAACTTTGAAGAAGTTGCAGAGGAAGCAGGGAAAAAAGCTTTGATGCTTCTTAATCCTAAAAAAATTAAATCTTTTAAAGGCTTTGCAGTTTTACATCCCTTTGTTGCTTGTGAATTTCTTAGCCTCATAACTGAAGCTGTCTCTGCAGAAAACTATCAGATTGGTAAATCTCTATTTACAGAAAAACTCGGACAGATGGTTATAAATGAAAAACTGAACATAGTTGACAATGGATTGCTCCCTGAAAGATTTGGTTCATCACCCTTTGATGCTGAAGGAGTTCCTGCAACAGAAAAATTTCTGGTAAAAAATGGTTTTTTAGTATCACTTTTGCACAATACATATACAGCACAGCGTGCAGGAACCTCATCTACTGGAAATGCTGTGAGAACAGAAAGAGGAGTATCAGTAGGACCTACAAATCTCTATATTGAAACAGCAGGAACTACTGTAGAGAATATAATAAAACAGATTGACAGAGGAATCTATATTGTAGAAGTTATGGGCATGCATACAGCAAATCCTGTTAGTGGAGATTTTTCAGTTGGCATTTCTGGAATTTACATAGAAAATGGAGAATTAAAACATCCTGTAAAAGAGGCAGTATATTCGGGTAATGTTCAGGAGCTTTTTAAAAACATTAAAGCAGCAGGAGATGATTTGAAGTTCTTTGGTAGCATTGGTTCTCCAACCCTCCTTGTTGAGGGTGCAGATATATCCGGTTAAAGGAGGTCAGAGGTGGATTATTTTTTAACTGAAGAGCAAAAAATGATAAAAGACCTGGCAAGGCAGATTGCAGAGGAGCATGTTAAACCTGTAAGAGCAGAGCTTGATGAAACAGGTGAATTTCCATGGGAGATTATGAAAATTTTAGCTCAGGCTGATATGTTCAGAGTATTTATTCCAGCTGAATATGGAGGATTGGGGACAGGAACTCTTGAACTCTGCCTTGTAGTTGAGGAACTATCCAGGGTCTGTCTTGGAGTATCAACTACCTATGCTGCAAATGCTTTGGGAACTTATCCAATTCTTCTTTTTGGAACTGAAGAACAAAAGAAAAAATACTTACCAGACATAGCAGATGGTAAACGCCTTGTTGCTTTTGCACTGACAGAACCAAATGCTGGAAGCGATGCTGGAGGAATTCAGACAACTGCTACAAGGGATGGAGATTACTACATTCTCAATGGGAGAAAACAATGGATAACAAACGGAGGAGAGGCAGAAATTTATACAGTTATTGCTCTAACAGATAAAGCTAAAGGACCAAGAGGTGCATCAGCATTTATTGTTGAGAAAGGAACTTCTGGTTTCAGTTTCGGAAAAAAAGAAAATAAAATGGGAATAAGAGCATCAGCAACAAGAGAGTTGATATTTGAAGATTGCAGGGTCCCGAAAGAAAATATGCTCGGTAGAGAAGGTATGGGATTTATTGTTGCAATGAAAACACTTGATCAGAGCCGGGTTGGTGTGGGAGCACAGGGAGTTGGCGTTGCGCAAGGAGCTTTTGAAGAAGCTGCAAGATTTGCTAAACAGAGAATACAGTTCGGTCAGCCTGTGATAAGTTTTCAAGCAGTTCAACATATGCTTGCAGACATGGCAATTCAGATTGAAGCTGCAAGAGCTCTTGTTTATTCTGTAGCAAGATACATTGACAGCGGAGCAAAGGATATTACAAAAGCCTCTGCAATGGCAAAGACCTTTGCAACTGATGTGGCTATGAAAGTAACAGTTGATGCTGTTCAGGTTATGGGTGGTTCAGGATATATGAAGGATTATCCTGTTGAAAAGATGATGCGAGATGCAAAAATTCTTCAGATATATGAAGGAACAAATCAGATTCAAAGAAATGTCATAGGACAGGCAATTATAAAAGAGTTAACGAAAATGGGAATCTAAATTTTTTGATAAAATCATTACTTTGTGTGACTCCCCCATTCCCTGGGGGAGCACAAGTCTTTTAAAAGACTGTATTAGATTTCTTTGGTAAATTTCCTTTAAAACAGTTTCATTACAAAGGGAAATGAGATATTCACTCTGAGAGAAATATCCTTCACACTTAAATCCTGATTCTTCTGCCCATTTTTTTAATGCAGTAAAGTTTACATGAGCTGTTATGTCTTGCTTGCCGATGTTTATATAGGGATTTTCATTAATTGTGTGCTTATGATAGCATAGTAATGTTCCTTTTGTTCTGTCTGGATGATAGTATTCCTGAGAGTTATATCCATAATCAAATATCAAAACATAGCCATTTTCCAATTTTTTACTCATAGTTTCAATCAAGAATTTCATTTTTAAATTTACTTCTGAGCGATACCCTTTTATTTTCAAAACCCATGGAGCAAACTCTTTAATATACTGCAGTGTATCTGTTCTACAGGGCAAAAAGATTTCAATTAATTCATCATTTTTAAAATCTACATAAATCTCCATAACTTCTTTTGAATCATATATTTCAAAAACTCTTACAGGTAAGGCATCAAAAACTTCGTTACATATAAAGACTCCTCTGAAAGGCGATAATTCTTCAATTGAATTATACCATTGAGTTTTATCAAGATAAGGATTAAGATGTTGCCTTTGTATTTTTCTCATTGAAGGATTTATTTCTACAAGATTGTATCTGAGATTGATGGAGCTCTCATCAAGAAGATCTTTTGCAAGATATCCCATGCCAGGACCTATTTCAGTTACAGTAAAATTCTGAGGGCAGTTAAGTTTTTTATAAAGGTTTTTTATCTCTTTACTCAATAAAAATCCAAAAACTGAACCAAGATGGGATGCTGTGAAGAAATCTCCCTGTTTTCCAATTTTTATATCATTTTTTGAGTAGTAGCCAAGCTCTGGAAAATAAAGAGCCATTTCCATGAATTCATCAAAGGGGATAGGCCCATGTTTTTTTATTTTCTCAATGATTATTTCTTTAAGCATCAAGACATAAGAGTGAACATTCTCTGAACAGCTTCATAGGCTTTTATTCTTATATCTTCAGGAACTTTAATTATATATTTATCTTCTTTTAATGCTACAAGAACGCTTTCAAGAGTTGTGATTTTCATATTTGGACATATCATTGTACTCTTAAGAGGATAAAATTTTTTATCTGGATTTTCTTTTTTCAGTCTGTAAAGAAGTCCAATTTCTGTGCCAATTATAAATTCTTTAGCCTGAGATGCCTTAGCAAACCTTACCATTCCACTTGTAGAGGCAACATGATCCGCAAGTTCAATAACTTCAGGACGACACTCAGGATGAACAACAACCAGAGCATCTTGATGAGCCTTTTTAGCACGAATTACATCTTCTTTTTTTATCATATGATGAGTTGGACAGAATCCATTCCAGGGAATAATCTCCTTGTATGGAACCTGTTTTTTTACCCAGTCTGCCAAATTTTTATCAGGAACAAAAATAATTGAGTCAAAGGGCACAGCTTTCACAATCTGAGGAGCATTAGCAGATGTGCAGCATGTGTAACTTAATGCTTTGACCTCTGCAGTGGTGTTAACATAGGAAACAACAGGAAAAGACGGATATTTTTTTATCCATTCTTTAAGTTCTTTGATATTTACTGTATCTGCCATTGGACAGCCAGCCTCAATTTCAGGAAGCAGAACAGTTTTATCAGGATTAAGTATTGCAGCAGTTTCAGCCATAAAATGAACTCCGCAGAAAACAATAACATCACATTGAAGTTGAGCTGCCTGTCTGCTTAATTCAAGAGAATCCCCTACAAAATCAGCAATATCCTGTATTTCCTCACGTTGATAATTATGAGCAAGAATTATGGCATTTCTCTGTTTTTTTAGCTTTTTTATTTCTTCTACTATTTTGTTGTCCATATGTACATGTCCTCCCTGTTTGTGTATATAACAGTTCCGTCGGAAAGTATAACAGCTTTAATTGGTCTTTTAATTTTGTACTGAGAAGCACTTCCAGAGTATCTTAAAGATATTTTTCTTACATAGTTCTGCGTTTCTGAAATATTGGGAATTCTTCCAAGAGTTTCAACAAGACCTGGACCAGCATTATAGGCAGCAAGGGCAAGTTGAAAATTTCCATTAAATTTTTCAAGAAGATATTTCATGTATCTTATTCCACCATCTATGTTTTGAACAGGATCAAAGGGATTTTTTACGCCCATAAGAATTGCAGTGCCTGGCATAAGCTGCATTACTCCCATAGCACCCTTTGGTGAAACTGCATTGGGATTCCAGCCGCTTTCTTCCCTTATCATCTCTTTTATTAACTTAGGGTCTATGCCGTAAAATCCAGATTTTTCCTCAACAATCTTTTCAAGCTCCTGCCTTGATATTGATGAAGCTGTGTTTGATGAAGAGAATTTTTGAGGTTTATGTGTTTTTTTTAAAGATATTTTCCTTACTTTTTCTTCACAGAGATTTGTATAAACCCTTTCACCATCAATTATCTGAACACAAATTCTGTCAGCAAAGGCATTACCAGTTAAAAATATTAAAAATGCTACTATTCGTAAAAATATAAACATGTTAAATTATATCAAATCTTTAAGAGCAAAACAACCACTGTGATTACAATTTTCCAGATCTTATTATTGATATAATCAACCATAAACCAAGAAAAAAGGCAAATACACCTGTAATAAGCCCGAAAAGAGAGATTCCATATATTAAAGGTTTTACCTCAGTTGCATGCATTATTGCTGAACTAAGGATCATGGCGCTTACAATAAGAGCAAAGGCAATTTTATTGCTTGCTTTATCAATATCTTTTATAAATTCAGGAAGATTAACATGATACATGCGGACAGTTATCTCATCTTTCACAGCCTTCCTGAGAAGTGTTTTAAGCTGAAAGGGAATATTCAGAGCAGCTTCTTTAAATTCATTCAGTGCTTTAAGAGTTTTGTTCAGATAAAAATCAAGATGCAGTCTCTTTGATATAATTTTTTTTGCATAGGGCTTCAGTAATTCAATAATTGATATTTTCGGACAAAGCTGTCTTGTCAATCCTTCAAGCATTATTAAAACCTTGTCAATCAATAAAAGTTCAGGAAGAAATCTTAATCTATGCTTTAATGCTACTTTCATAATTGATTCAATGAGTTCTGATATTTTAATCTCCTCAATTCTGTAAGTATAAATTGGAAAAAGAAGCTCTTCAATATCTTCTTTTAGTTCTTTTTTAAGTTTTTCTTTATCAATCTCCTCAGGAATAATGCCAAGCTTGAGATACTCTGTTATTAATTTCTCAGTATTCTGATTTATTATAGCCAGTGCTACATTTGCATAAGCTTCTTTAAATTCCTCATCAATTCTTTGAACTATACCAAAGTCAACCAGCGCTATGCAGGAGTTATCCATTATAAGAATATTGCCAGGATGGGGATCACCATGGAAAAAGCCGTAGTCAAAAATCTGCTTAAAATACATATCAATTAAACTATTTAAAAGTGTTTCAATATCAAAGCCTTTTGCTTTAAGTGATTCTACATCATCTATTCTGATTCCTTTAACTTTTTCCATAACGAGAATTTTTTCAGTAGTAAACTCTCTAAAAACATAGGGAATATAAACTTTTGGATCATTTTTAAAATTTTCCCTGAAAACTACTGCATTGGATGCTTCTCTTCTGAAATCAAGCTCTTTTGTAATAGATCGCGAAAACTGCTCAACAATTCCTACAGGATCAAAAATTTTACTTTCAGGAACATATTTTTCAATAAGTTTAGCAAGACTATGAAGTATTGTAAGGTCAAGCATAATCTGTTGTTTTATACCAGGCCGTCGCACCTTTACAATCACTTCTTTACCATCTTTTAATACTGCTTCATGAACCTGTGCAATTGAGGCAGAACCAAGAGGCTCAGGATTAATGCTTTCAAAAATTTTTTCAATGCTTACTCCCAGCTCTTTTTCAATGATTTCATAAACTTTTTTGGTTTCAAATGGAGGAACCCTATCCTGAAGTTTTTTAAATTCCTTTGCATAGGCAATGCTTACAAGGTCCGGCCGTGATGAAAGAAGTTGTCCAAGTTTTATAAAAGTTGGACCTAACTCCTCAAAGGCAATTCTAAGTCTTTCAGCAGCAGTAGGAGCTTTATAGTAGGGCCATCTTCCAAAACTTTTTATTCTTTTCTTTAAAGCTATGAATCTTCCAAGATGAATTTGGTCAATTATCTGGCCAAATCCGTGTTTTATGAAAACATTGATTATTTCCTGAAGCCTTTTTGCTGAATAATAGGTCTTTTTAATTCTAAAGAAATCCATTTATTGAAACTATTATAACATGGAATGACTTTTTTCTCATTCCGAGCCATTCAATGATTTTTCTATTGTGATTCTGAGCATCTTCAATGATAATCTTAGGATTGAAAGTATTTTAAAGAAATACAGCAAAAACTAATAAAAAATGAAAATATCACATCAAAATAGTTAAAATCTGGCAATAAATTGTTTTATTTAGCCTTGATTGGAAATCTAAATTCAGGTTATATTAGCACTCGGTAAGATTAGTTGCTAATAATTCATTAAATAAAATAAAAAGGAGGGAGGATATGAAGATTAAGCCACTTAAAGACAGGGTAGTTGTAAAGTTTTCATCTGAAGAGCTTGAGAAGACTCCAGGAGGAATCTATGTACCTGATGTGGCAAAGGAAAAACCTCAGAAGGGTACAGTTATTGAGGTTGGCTCTGAGGTGAAAGAAGTAAAGGTAGGTGACACTGTTCTTTTTGACAAATATGCTGGTTCAAAAATTAAAATTGATGATGTAGAGTATTTAATTATTAAAGAAGAAGAAATTCTCGGAATAGTAGAAAAATAATAAAAAGGAGGGGATGATATGGCAGCAAAGCAGTTAATATTTGGTGATGCAGCAAGACAGTCAATTCTTAAAGGTGTTACAATTCTTACTGATGCTGTAAAAGCAACCTTGGGACCAAGAGGAAGAAATGTTGTAATTGAGAGGAAATTCGGTTCTCCCAATGTAACAAAAGATGGTGTTACAGTTGCTAAGGAAATAGATCTGAAAGATCCTTTTGAAAACATGGGTGCACAGCTTGTAAGGGAAGTTGCATCAAAAACCTCTGATGTAGCTGGTGATGGAACTACCACTGCCACTGTATTGGCTTATGCCATTTACAAAGAAGGTCTTAAGTATGTTTCAGCAGGTGCTAATTCAATGGATCTTAAGAGAGGAATTGACAAGGCTGTTGAAGCAGTTGTTGAAGAGCTTAAGAAGATTTCAAAGCCTGTTGCAGATAAAAAAGAGATTGCACAGGTAGGAACAATTTCTGCTAATAATGATGCTTCAATAGGAGAACTTATCGCTGAGGCAATGGATAAAGTGGGGAAAGATGGCGTTATTACTGTTGAAGAAGCAAAAGGAATGGCAACAACTCTTGATATAGTTGAGGGAATGCAGTTTGACCGTGGATATATCTCACCATATTTTATAACTGATCCTGAGCGTCTTGAATGTGTTCTTGAAGATGCCTTAATTTTAATCCATGATAAGAAAATTTCCAGTATGAAGGACCTTCTTCCAATTCTTGAGCAGATTGCACGAATGGGCAAACCACTTCTTATTATTGCAGAAGATGTGGAGGGTGAAGCCCTTGCAACACTGGTTGTAAACAAACTAAGAGGAGTGCTTCAGGTTTGTGCAGTAAAAGCTCCTGGATTTGGAGAAAGAAGAAAGGCAATGCTTGAGGATATTGCTATTCTTACAGGTGGAACAGTAATTTCAGAGGATCTTGGAGTTAAACTTGAAAATGTAAAGATTGATGATCTTGGAAGAGCAAAGAAGATCATTGTTGACAAAGACAATACCACAATTGTTGAAGGAGCAGGAGATCCTCAGAAAATTCAGGGAAGAATTAAACAGATAAAAGTTCAAATTGAAGAAACAACCTCTGATTATGACCGTGAAAAACTTCAGGAAAGACTTGCAAAACTTGCAGGTGGAGTTGCAAGAATCAATGTGGGTGCAGCAACTGAGGCTGAGATGAAGGAAAAGAAAGCAAGGGTAGAGGATGCTTTGAATGCAACAAGAGCTGCTGTGGAGGAAGGAATTGTTCCTGGTGGTGGAGTAGCTCTTTTAAGATGTCAAAGGGCTCTGGAGAATTTGAAGGCTGAAAATCATGATCAGCAGCTTGGTATTGAGATTGTTAAGAAAGCTCTGGAAGAGCCTATAAAACAGATTATTGCCAATGCCGGTGTTGAAGCCACATTGATTGTTGAAAAGGTGAAAGAAAACAGCAACATTAATTTTGGATACGATGCATATCAGGAAAAATTTGTAGACATGATGGAAGCAGGCATTATTGATCCAACAAAAGTTACAAGAACAGCTCTTCAGAATGCTGCTTCTGTAGCAGGATTGATGCTTACAACAGAAGTTTTAGTATCTGAAATTCCAGAAGAAGAAAAGAAACCACCAATGCCTTCACCTGATATGTACTAAATTTCATAAAGGAGCAGACATTAAGTCTGCTCCTTGCCTTCTTGAAAAACCTCATGAGTTAATGTAATATTCAATTGATGAAAATTCTTCTCATTGAAGATGATAAAGCTCTTGGTGAAAGCCTACAGGAGTATTTCAAACTCAATGATATTGAAACAGTATGGATTCATGATGAAAGAAAGCTTCCAAAGCTTCTTAAAGTTTATGAATTTGATGTGATTGTTCTTGATCTTATGTTAAATTTTTCTCGTGGAGAAGATTTAATAACATTTCTTAGAGAAAATAAAATAAATACGCCTATTTTAATTCTTACAGCCAAAACCGAGCTTTCCAGTAAAGAAGAATGTTTCCTTAGAGGAGCGGATGACTATCTTACCAAGCCTTTTGAACCAAAAGAATTACTACTCAGAGTTAGGGCATTAAGTAAAAGAATTCAAATAGAAACTGTTTTAAGGATTGGAGATGTTACAATTAATATTGATGCAAAAACAATCTGGAAAAATAACAGAGAAATAAAAGTTTCAAAAACAGCATGGGATTTACTAACTTTATTGATAAAAAGAAAGGGAGAGATAGTTAGCTCTGAAACAATTCTGAACTATGTGTGGGGCGGAAAGGCAGTGGGTGATGAAGTTGTAAGAACCTATATTAAAGAGCTGAGAAAAATTCTGCCACATGACAGTATTAAAACTTACAAAGGAAGAGGATACAGATTAGACAATACTGAGGAGAACTAAATATTGAATTTTCAGCTAAAAATATTTATTACATTTGCAATTTCAGTGGTGCTTATTTTTTCTATTATAAACTTTATAACAATAAATTTTTTCAAAGAACAACAACATAAATACGAAGAAGAAACTATTGCTTTATACAAGGAAATCTTAAAACAAAATAAAACCTATCAACTTCCCAACTACATAAAAGCATATGAGAATGAACTATTTTTTGAAGAAAGTTATATCAATGATAGATTTCAAAGATTTTCTAAGACCATACTGATATGGGAAGTTTTACTTATTCTGGTTTTAAGCTATCTTTTTTATAAAATTTTGAATATAATAAGCAAAAAAGAAAAGGAAGAAGAAGAGTTTCTTAAATTTCTTTTTTTTGTTCTTTCACACAAAATCGGTAATTTTCTTTCAACGATGAATACAAACATAGAAATATTGAGATTAAAGCCAGAAAGCAGAATTCTTGAGAGAATGCAAACGAACTGTAATATTATTGGTGCTGAATTGCAAAAAACAATGGAGACAATCAAAAAACTTCCAAAAACTTCCAGAACAAGGCAAAAAATTAATCTGAGAGAATTAATTAAAAGTATAATATCAAAATCTGCAGCTGATAAAAAATTTCTTTTCAGTGAGAAAGAAGTTTTTATTTATAATAACTTAGAAGTGATTGAAACCATAATCTTTTTACTACTTGACAATGCCTTTAGATATGCCTACAGCAAAATTCACATAAAAATTTTCAGGAATGCCGTTGCTATAAGAAATGATTTTACTGAGATTGTCAAAGGCTCTGGATTGGGTTTGCAGATTGCAGAATATCTTTGCAGAAACAACAAGCTTCAACTAAGATACAGGGCAAAGGATGAGCATTTTATAGCGGTATTGATTTTCAATTGACAAACAACATAGTTTAGATTTACATTAGACTATGGCTGAGGCAGTCTTAGAAAAGAAAAAATACAACTATCAGGACTACCTTAATCTTTCCGATGAGGTAAGATATGAGCTCATTGAAGGAGAGTTAATCATGACACCGTCACCAAATATTAAACATCAAAGAATTTCTGGAAATCTTGAATTTTACTTAAGAAAATATGTTACTGAAAATTCTCTTGGAGAGATTTTTGATGCTCCATGTGATGTATATTTTGATGATGAAAATGTTGTCTAGCCTGATATATTTTTTATATCAAAAGAAAGAGCCCATATCATTGGAGAAAAAAACATTAAGGGAGCACCAGACCTCATAATTGAGATAATTTTAGAGACTTCCACATACAGGGATTCAGTTCAGAAAAAGAAACTTTATGCAAAACATGGAGTAAAAGAATACTGGATTGTAGCACCAGATGATAAAATGATAGAAATTTATATTTTAAGAGAACCTGGGCAGTATGAACTAAGACGCACCTATTACGAAGACGATGTGGTGGAATCAGAGATTATAAAGGGATTTAAACTTGCCCTGAAAGATATTTTTGGATAAAGTTTTAGTTAGAGCTTTGCAATTCTTTAAATTCTATTTCTTCAGGATAACCATAAACTTCTATACCATAAGATAAAGCAAACTCTCTTGCTCCGCTCTCTATCATAGGTGAGATTATAATTTTCCTGTGTACTTTTTTACCCTCATTTTTTTCATAGAAATCTATTTTTCTTAAAAAAGTAGCCACATCACCTTTGCTGAATGAGGATTTAATTTCAGCAACAATTACTTCACCATCTCTTATTATAAGATCAAGCTCTACTTGATCAGGTCTTCCAAAAACTGAGCCTTTCTTGTCTTTTTCGCAGTATTTTATGACCTTGATTGGGAAGCTTTCTTCAAGTATTCCTTTTATAGCTTCTCTGAAGGATGACTCAGCTCTCAGTCCCCACCTGGCTCCAAGAGCACCAATGGTTGTATCATGTTTTCTATGAAGAAGCTTTATTTCTTCCAGTATAGAATTAATAACCATTTGATTTTCTTCCCATCTTTTTTGATTTTCCTCCCACTTTTTCTGATTTTCTTCCCATTTTTTGTTCCATTCAGCTTGGGTTTTCTCCCATTTTTTGTTCCATTCAGCTTGGGTTTTCTCCCATTTTTTGTTCCATTCAGCCTGCGTTTCTTCCCACTTTTTATTCCATTCAGCCTGCGTTTGCTGCCATCTTTTCTGATTTTCCTCCCATCTTTTTTGATTTTCTTCCCATTTTTTGTTCCATTCAGCCTGCGTTTCTTCCCACTTTTTATTCCATTCAGCCTGCGTTTGCTGCCATCTTTTCTGATTTTCCTCCCATCTTTTTTGATTTTCTTCCCATTTTTTGTTCCATTCAGCCTGCGTTTCTTCCCACTTTTTATTCCATTCAGCCTGCGTTTGCTGCCATCTTTTCTGATTTTCCTCCCATCTTTTTTGATTTTCTTCCCATTTTTTGTTCCATTCAGCCTGCGTTTCTTCCCACTTTTTATTCCATTCAGCCCATTTTCTTTCACTTTCCTCTCTCTGAAACTGTATTTCTTTTAAAATCTTTTCAAAGCGATCCTCTGTCTGTTTTTTATCCGCAAACCGCTCCTGCAAAAGACGATATATTGTTTCTCGCATCTTTCTATCTTTTTTTATAAGCCCTGGAAGCTCAGTGAGAATTATCTGCTTTATTTCTTCTTTTGTAATTTGCTTTTCTGATTTTCTCATAATTAAATTTTCACAGTATTAGGCTAAAAATGTCAAATTGAAATATGCTTTTCTTTTATAACTCCGCTCATACGCTACTGTTGCTCAAGAAAGATTAATCATCATATCAATTTTGTGGTATAATTGTCTATGCCTGTGATAGAAATAGAAGTTTACGAAGCACTTAAAGACAAAATTGGAGAGGGTTCTGCAAAAACTCTTCTTGAATTCATTGATTTAAGAGTAGAAAAAGAATTTGAAAGAAAAAAGGACATTCTTGCCACCAAACAGGACATAGCTGAATTGAGAAGTGCCACCAAACAAGACATAGCTGAATTAAGAAGCGCAACCAAGCAAGATATAGCTGAATTAAGAGCTATTACAGAACAAAAAATTGCTGAAGTTGAAGTTAAAATTGAAAAAATAAAAACAGAACTTGTTAGATGGATGTTTATGTTCTGGGCAGGTCAGATTGGAGTTATTGTTGCAATTCTGGCTTTATTTTTCAAAATTATGAAGTAAACTCTTTTATAGCAATTTGGTAGTTTTTCTCTCACATAACTTTCACGATTTTTATTTATTCATCTGCTACAATATAGTTAAGAAAAACCGGAGGTTAAAAGTGAGAGGCTTTTTCAGTGCTTTTTTAATAATTTTTTCAATAATTCTAATTCCAGTTACTGCCTCATGTGTTGATGAACTTTTTCTTACAGGAAAAGTTATTCAATATGAACCAGATACAGGCAAGATAAAAATAGAAGTTTTGAGTTCTTCCTGTAAAGGTTTGAGGGAATTTTTAACTGAAAAAGGACTCCCGAAGGAATTACTTATCCACAGAGTAATTGATTTTGGAATTGATTCAGACCATTGTGATAAGCACAAAACTTATAGAATAACAACTCCACTTTTAAGGTGAGGTTAATATGAAAAAGCTTTTTTTCTTCGTTTTTTTATTTTTTGTTTGTTTTCTGATTAAGGATAATCCTTCTGTTGAGTCAATTGATATGGCGAATTACTGTTATATGCCTCCATCAATAGGACAGACGTTTCCTCCGAATGTTCTATTTGTGATAGATGTAAGCGGTTCAATGTCATGGTGTGCCTATAATCCAACATCTTCAAAACAAAGTTGCTGTAATAACTCATCAGGTTGTGGGTGGATATATCATGGAGATGAGGAGGGATACTTTATACCTGATAAAGTTTATGAAAGACAGTATATATCAATTCCAAATGGAGGTAATGATTACGTCTGGGTAGAGACTACAGGAACTGCTTCTACATGCCCTAAAACAGCTAATGATATAAATACCTCTAAAAAATATAAGGGTGCGTGTCTTAATTTTATATATATGAGAAGGGTTGCCCTTGTTAGATGGGCATTGACAGGTGGTAAGCTTGCTTCATGCAGTTCCAATGACCCGAAAAGATGCGATCCTGAACTCTATGGACAGCCTTCTGCTAATCTCAGTTGTGACAGCTATGGATGTGTTCTTGAATCAGAAGCAGGGATAAAGGTAAGGGTCCCATGGGCAAGAATATATGATAGTTTAACTTTTCAATTCAGAAATTTGAGTTTACAGCCAAGACTGGGAGCGATGTTTTTCAGCGGAAATGGAGTAAGAAGTAATAAAGTCTATATTGGTGACTTTACTTCAAGTGCTAATTTTGATGCAACTAATCCTTATAAAAATTTAATTGCTGCAATAAATTATGAACCCCCATCAGGTGCAACTCCTACAGCACTTGCACTATGGGATGCTTATAATTATTTTGCTCAGAATCCTCCTCAGTATGGAGGGTTTACTCCTCAGCAAGGATCTGGAGATAAGTGGCGTAATCCGATGTATCAGTGCTCTGATGAAAACAACAATGGAGTATGTGAGGGAAGTGAGTTAAAGCTTGTTTGGTGTGTAAAGAATTTTGTAATACTTCTTACTGATGGACAGTGGAATATGGGTGCATCAGGTGGCACCTGTTCTATAGATAATGGCTATGAATCCGCATCTGCAGACCCTGTTGTGCCAGCATACTGGCTTCATAAAAGGGGATTCACCAATGCACCCACAGGAATTTCTTCTCATGTTGAGGCAATATACGGAATAGGTCTGTGGCTTGGAGGCACAGGAGAAAAATCACTGAAACAAGTTGCCATGTATGGCTCCTTTGACAGAAATAAAACATGGCCTGACAATCTTACTGGATATCCAACTGCCTCCTGCGGACCTATCGATGATTGCTGTTCAGGAGCAAACTGTGGTAAGGGAAGTTCCTGCACTCCTCTTCCTTCTTCCTCATCTGATTGGGATAAAGATGGAGATGGAAAACCTGATACTTTTTATTCTGCTTCTAATGCAACTGAAATAAAGGAAGCAGTGAAGACTGCCATATTTGACATCTTAAGAAGAGCATCTTCTGGTTCTACTGTTGCAACACTTGCTTCAAGAACAGGTATATCAAGCCTTGTTATTCAACCATATTTTTATCCAAAGTATCAAAGAGAAGATGGAACAGAGCTTAGCTGGCTTGGATTCTTGCGAAGTTTCTGGGTTGACCTTAAACAGAATTTAAGAGAAGATACCATAGTCAATAAAGTTCTTGATATGGCACAGAATGCTTGGGATAAGATTATTCAGTTTGTAAGAACAGAGGATGAAACAAAAATAGCAGTTCTTGCTGGAGATACTGACAGTGGAAGCAATGCATGTCAGCTTGAAACTATAAAAGATTTGAATCAGGTGAAACCAGTCTTTGATAGTGGCTGCTGGCTTGCTCAAAATTCAGCATCAGCAAGAAATATAAAGTTCAACAAAGATGGAACACTAACAGATTTTACCACTAATGAAGCATCATATTTTGCAAGTATCTGGCAGACAGTTGATTCCACCATTGATTCAACAAAGGCAAGCTGCATTATAAGATACTTAAGAGGTGAAAATTTATCATCAGATTCAACGTGCAATACTCTTACCTATGTTCAGAGGACAAGAGAACTAAATATAAATTCTTTTTGCAATACAAACCTGACAGCAACATGGAAGCTTGGAGATATAATAAATTCAACACCTTCTGTTGTTTCTGATCAGCCAGTAAACATTTATCATATAAAATATGGTGATACTTCATATGTTGCATTTATTAGAGGTGATGACTATAAAAATAGGCCAACGATTGCATTTGTTGGAGCAAATGATGGAATGCTTCATGCATTCAGAGTTGGAACAGTGGTAAATCAAGCAGATCCATTTCATCCATCAAAGCTTCAGAATGCACCGAATGATGCAGGCAATAACTTGATTGGAAGGGAAGAATGGGCATTTATCCCGAAGAATGCTATTCCTTATTTAATCTGGTGTGGTAAATCTGATTACTGCCATGTTCCTACTGTTGATTACAGAACTTTTGTCGTGGATGCAAAGATTAATGGAACATGGAAAACTCTTCTTATTGGAGCAATGGGATTTGGAGGAAAAGCCTTAGGTAGTTACTCCTCAAGTATTTTTGTTATTGACATAACAGATCCTATAAATCCCTCTCTTTTATGGGAAAAGAGTCTTCCTGATCAAACCCTTACTCTTTCTTTTCCTGCTGTGCTGAAAGCTGATGATTGGTATGTGATAATTGGCTCTGGTCCAAAAGATCCTCAGGGAACAAGCTTTTCCACTGCAAAGATATACTTTTTTAGACTCGCGGATGGATACCTCACAAAAACTTTAACAGTAGGAGTAACAGCTGCAGTTGGAGATATTATGCCAGTTGATTTTGATAATGATTATTTTGATGATGTGATTTACTTTGGAACATATACAACAAACTCTGGAGATTTTTACAGGATTTATTTAAAAGGCAAGTCTGTATCTGCTTTGTCAGATAATGATATTAAGAAAGCTGTTTCAGTTTCAAGACCTGTATTTGCTGCGCCAAACTTTACTGTTGATGAATTGGGCAAACTTTGGGTATTTTTTGGAACTGGAAGATATCTTGGAGACTCTGACAAAACAATTTCATATACAAACTACTTTGTAGGATTTAAGGATGAATGCATGGTAAGTGGCTGTAATTATGTATTGGGAAGTTCAGGAACGACAAACACAACAACTACTCAAGTTTATGCAACAGTAACAGAGGTAAAAAAGATTTGCTCCTGTGATTCTTCAGGATGTAGCCAGGTTGATGTTGTTTATGATACAACACCCGTGAGCACACAAGTTGAGCCTCAGCATGGCTGGTATTATGAACTTAATCAAGAGGCAGTGATATCTCAGCCTACTGTGTTTGGTGGAAATGTTGATGTGCTTGTTTTTGCTCCGCCGCAGGATATTTGTGCTTATGGAGGAAATACTGAACTGATGGCGCTATACTATAAAACAGGAACTCCAAATCCAAGACCTGCTGTGTTTTCAAGCCTTGCAACAAGTGGAACTCAGGGAACTGTAACTGTTTATGCTAAAATTCCTCTTGGAAGCGGTGCTCCTCCCTTTGGGAATCCATTTCAGATTACTCAGGGAACAAGCTCAAGAGAATATACAAAGTTTGTGCAGGTATCAACAGGAGCTGTGTTAAGATTACAACAACAGGTCTCTCCAGGATATGAAAGCAGGTTTATCTCATGGATAGAAAAGTAGCTGGTTTCAGCCTTTTAGAACTTTTGGTAATTATTGCTATTCTTTCAATCCTTATGTATGCTGGCATTTCTCAATATACAAAATATAAAGCAGACAGGGAACTTACAAGGCAGGCAAATCAGATTGCAGATGATTTAAGCTGGATAAAATCTCAGTCAATTTCTAAGGAACCCCACGGAATAGTAATAACTTTAAACAACTACACTCTGTTTAAAGACCTTGATGGAAGCTGTGGCTTCAGTGCAGGAGATGAGATAATCAGTGTGGTAAATTTTATAAAAGGGATAACACAGCAAAATTCTTCTCAGACAATTGTTTTTGATAGAAAAGGTTATCCCAGAGACAATAACTGTGCACTTGGATTAAGTAGTATTACCTTACTTAACTACTACAATAATCAAAAAATAATAAACATAAGCAGATATGGAAGAATTCAAATTCAATAACAAAGGGTCCCCAAAAAGTCAAGGACTTTTTGGGGTGCCTAAAGGTTTCACGCTCATAGAACTTTTAATTGCAATGCTTATTGTGCTTGTTGTTATGATGGGACTTCTTAAAGGGATTCTTGAATACAACAAGTTTTCTATAAGAGCAAAAATGAAAGACAGAGGAACAGAAATAGCAAGACAGTTTACAGCTTATATTGAAACTCTTCCATATGCAACTGGTGATAGCGGAACACAGTCAATACTTTATGCCAATAATCCTTCCTGGACGAGTGTTCAATGTAGTGCCACATCTTGCAGTTTTTTTGAAACAGAAACCGAGTTTTATAACATAGGTTCTCCAACACTGTCAAATCCTATTGGCAATCTCTCTAATTTAAGGCTTTATCCATCAGCAAATACTCCTCAGGCACAGTGTAGTTGTAGAGGAAACAGTTGTCCTGCCACTCTTCCAGCTTGTACCTATGAAGGATTTTCTGGTAGAAGGATATATGCAGGGGTAAATGTGGCAAAAATAGTTGATGATTATGGAAGAGAAACAGGTAAAGCAGCGTCAGTGATGGTTTGGTATTTTGAGCCTTTTACAAATGAACTTAAAAAAATAACAACTCTGGTAATCAAGGAGAAGAGATGAAAAAGGGTTACTCAGTTGTTGAAATCCTCATCGTTATTGCAATAATGGGAATTCTGGCTGGTGGTATTCTCAGTGCTTATCGTTTTATAGCAAAAGAAAATGTAACAAGGCATCTTATAGCAAAACAGGAGCAGGATGTGGCAGTGCTTATAAATCAACTTTTAAAAGATGTTGAATCTGCTGGATTCGGTGTAGATATAAATACTCTATCTGATACTGATAATAATACAGTCATATCCTCAGGCAGTTTAAAGTTTCCTTCCCTGTCTTCAAGAGAAGAAAAATGGTCAGGATGCTGGGCAGTATTAAACAGTGGCAATCTTACAATACAGAGTAAGAATTTTTTAGGGCAGGACTGTCAATTCCCCAATGCATGGTATGTTGTTATTGATCCTGTGACTAAAAAGAACTTATGCCCGGCAAATCTTAACTATTTGTGTAATGACCTAAGAGGTATGAGTGGTTTAGCTTTTTACGCTACACAAAATGATGATTACAAATATCCTCAATCTTTTATGGTTACCTATACTCTTACACAGACAAACTTACCAAAGGAATGTGCCCAAGGAACATACAATCTTATAAAAACAATTGGAACCCCTGGGCAGCCAGGCTATCAGGCAAATCAGCCAGTTATTTCCTGCGTTTTTCCAAATGGCTTTAAAGTTAGAGCAGGTATACAAAGCGGAGGCTCAGTTATTTATCAGGATTCTCTTTCTTCTTCGGATATTCAGAATCATAATCTTAAGTTATTTCGTATATGCCTTATTCTTCAGGTTGGTGCATCTCAGGATACTCCATCAGTCCAACCACAGTTTAGTTCAGACTGCGGAGGAGGACCAAGCATAGACATTACATGGTGGAACAATACTGGGAGGTGGTATAGATGGAAAGTTGTAGAACAGAATATTCCATTAAGAAACTATCAATGAACAATAAAGGAATGGCTCTTTTTTCTGCAATACTTATAGCTCTTTTTGCATTGCTGGCACTTGCAGGACTTTACTTTGCCCTTACAAAGCTTCTTGGCTCATCTCAAACAATAAAAACCTATGCTTCAGTAAGGGATGCCGCAGCAGGAGGAGTTCATCAAGCTGTAATAATGATACAGTCTGGTTCATTTAATGATTTTGCTTTAGGAGAGTGCACATCCCAGCCAATTGAGATTAAATTTAAGCTTTATGGAAGTGATAAACTTTTTACAAATAAAATCACCGTGTGTCTTAGTGCATACAAAACTCTACCGGGATATGAAATAACAGGGGTAGCATATTCAAAGATGGGCGCAGGATACAAAGGCTTCATTTATACCATAATTTCCGAAGCTGAAGGACCAGAGGCAACTGGTGAGAAAACCCACTCTCGTATTGAGGCAGTTTATGCAAGGTAGTTTTACAATAAATTTACACTTTACGCAGAAAATCCCTGAACCGCTCTATATCCCTGTTGAAATGCTCAAAAGATTCAACTGCCTTCTTAGCAAGCTCAATAATTCTGTGAGGTGAAATCATATAAAGATAAATATGTCTGAATTTATGTCTGTAAGTTCTCAATTCATCAAGGAGCATAAAGGTCTCTTTAGTGATAATTGCGGGTCTTACAGAAGGAATATCTGTAATTGCTCTTCTTAATAGTTTTAAATGATAATCCCTGCCTAAGGGAGCTTCACCATCCACCGCTTTAATTATTCTTTCAATTATAGTTTCGTAGCCTGTATAAATTGAGTGTAAAGAACCTGCCACTGCTTTTATGTGAGAATCAATATTTTCAGGGTCTTTTTCAGTTTTAAGTCTTTCAAGTTTTCTTTTTATGCTTTCAATCTCCTTTCTGATAAATTCTAAATCGGAATTAATATCTACTATAAGCGCTTCCATATGACGCCTTGTTTTTCAATTTTTTCTCTGATTTCAGGTCTTATTTCTTCATCAAGAAATAGCAAATCAAAAGGAATTTCTTTAAAAATTTCTTCAACTTCTCTATAAGCAGTGGATTTTTTATCTTCAGCTATTCCTTTAACTGCAATGTCAACATCAGAGTTTTCATCAAAAAGTTCTGGTTTAAGGACAGAACCAAAGACATAGACCTTCTCAGCACCCAGACTGTAAAGGGTTTTTGCAGCAATATTAAGCCTTTTCACTGCCTTCTGCCTGAATTTTTCCCTTAAAAATCTTCTTCTTTTTTGCAAAACAGTCTCTTTCATAGATAGATATTACCAGAAATCATTTTGTTTTTCAAAATAAATTCATAACTCTGTCACTGCAAGGTAGTTTTTAGAATTAGATTTTGCTCAAAATTTTCAAATAATCCTCTTTTTTCGGTAAAGGTGGTTCAACAGCTTCAAGTTGATTTAGATCAAGTCTTGATACATAGTCTCTCACAACCTCTCTACAGAATTGGGCAATTTTCCTAAAATTCCATCCCTCAAAATGACTTACTATATAGTCAACATCAGAATCATTCAGATGCCTTGCGTAATATTTGAATACAGCTTTAAGTTGTTCAAAAGTGGGCATTTTAAACTCAATTTTTACATCAAAACGGTCTAATACTGCTTTGTCTACCAGACTTAAGTCATTCACAGAACCAATAATCAAAATATCGCCTTTTGTAGTAAGCCCATCCATCTCTGTAAGTAAAATTGATACTAATCTTGCTGTGGTCTCATGTGATTCACCTCTATGCCTGGCAAGAGCATCTAACTCATCTATCATAAGTACCATTTTTCCAGCATTTTTGCACCTATCAAGTATTTCTCTCAGAATATTTTCACTTTCACCATACCATTTAGTAAGAACTGAACTGAAAGGAAGTATTACAACTGGAATTTTTACCTCACTGGTTATTATTTTCATACTCCAAGTTTTACCACATCCTGGAGGACCATAAAATAGAATCCCCTTTGGAAGCAAAGAATAAAAGATGGTAAAACCTTTGAAGCTATTTTTAGATAAAGAGCCTCCCTTTTTAGAGGTTCAATTTATAATTTTGTCCTTCACTTCTTCAAGTCCTGGCATGTCATTCCAGCTAAATTCACTTTCTTTTACTACAATGCATCCATTTTTTTGGAAAAATCTGAATGTTTAAGATACCAATTATTTAGCTCAGGTGTTTCTTTTTTTTCAGTCTGGTATTTTTAATCTTTTTTCTCTTTAACTTCAACTTTGGGATAAATGAGAGATGCTATTTCACTGACAAAGGTTTCAAAATGATCGTCAAAAAATTCAAGGGATGTTTTTATGTTGACAGTGTAATGACCTGTATAGCTATTTTTTAGTTCAATTGACACATCCTCATCAATTATGTATTCAAAGTAAGAATTTTCTTTTTTCTTAGCTCTTGCCAGAAATATATTATCGCCATAAGTTTTTAAAAATATTGGTTCAGAGATTTGGCAGTATTTTTTCTTAAATTTTTCGGCAACTTTTGCAACCAAATCGAATGAAAAACTCTCTAAGGTATAAAATTTAAGCTCCACTTCGTTTTTTGTAAGGTCTATCTCTACTCGTTCTTTTTTATCAAAAATTGAAAATAGGCTTTCTTTAGATTCTTCCTTAGGTCTGTATTGTAGCAGATTCTCAACTAATCTAATTATTCTTTCCTTAAAAGTTATGAAATCAAGCCTTCATCCACTACTTTTGTAAAATCCTTCATCCTTTGCTATCAAACTTTTATCTTTCATTTAAACCTTCAATTAAATCACACCTAAAGCTTTACCTACTTTTTTGAATGCATCAAGAACTCTGTCAAGATGTTCATCTGTATGAGTTGCCATGTAGCTTGTTCTTATAAGTGCTTTTCCTGGTGGAACAGCAGGAGAGACTGCCACATTGGCAAAAATTCCCTCTTGCTGAAGCATCATCACGAATTTAAATGCAAGCTCATCATCTCCTACAATTACAGGAATTATCGGTGTTTCTGCTACTCCAATGTCAAATCCCAGTTCTTTGAATCCTTTTAACATCTTGTTTGTGTTTTTCCAGAGCTGATGTCTTCTTTCTGGTTCAGACTCAATTATATCAATTGCTGCTGAAACTGCAGCTACTGATGCAGGTGGTGGACTTGCACTGAAAATGAATGCTCTTGCAAAATGCTTGATATAGTTTATAACATCTTTATCTCCTGCAATAAAACCACCTATTGATGCAAGAGACTTACTGTATGTTCCCATTATAAGATCCACATCTTTTTCAACTCCAAAGTGCTCAGCAGTTCCACGACCTGTCTGCCCGAGCACTCCTATTCCATGAGCATCATCCACCATAATTCTTGCTCCATATTTTTTGCATAAAGCTAAAACTTCAGGAAGCTTGACTATATCACCTTCCATACTAAAGACTCCATCAACAACCACAAGTTTTGGCTTTCCTTCAGTTTCTTTAAGAACTCTTTCAAGGTCTTCCATATCATTGTGCTTATATCTTTTTACTTCACCAAAGGAGAGACGACATCCATCAACAATACTTGCATGATCCATTTTATCAATTATTACTACATCATCCTTTCCAATTAATGAGGAAATTACTCCAAGATTTACCTGAAATCCTGTTGTAAAGACCAAAGCAGCTTCTTTTCTTGTAAATCTTGCCAGTTTTTCTTCAAGCTCTACATGAATGTCAAGAGTTCCATTCAAAAATCTTGAACCAGCGCATCCTGTTCCATATTTTTTAATTGCATTAATAGCAGCTTCTTTAACTTTTGGATGATTTGTAAGTCCAAGATAGTTGTTTGAGCCAATCATGATCATTTTTTTTCCATTCATTATCACTTCAGGTCCCTGAGCAGACTCAATCATTCTGAAGTAAGGATAAATACCCATTGATTGGATTTTTATCAATTGTTCTCTAAATTTAAAACACTTTTCAAAAGGATCAGTTTTTCTTATATCCATTGATTCATTTTGTACCACTTTGCTGTCCATTCCATCCCTTCCTTTAGCTTAGTTTTTGTTTTGAAGCCGAGCAAAGACTCGGCTTTTTTTGTAGAGCAAACCCAGCATGGCTGGATAAGCTCCTTAAGTTTATCGCTATTTATTATACTTTTTTTGTCAAATTTTTGAAAGACTCTTATGAAAAACATGCCAATTGATTGAGGAATTTTTATTTTAACAGCTCTCTTACCTATTGCCTCTGATATAGCTTCCACTATCTCATGAGTATTGTATGGTTGAGCATCTGCGATGAAAAAAGTCTCTCCAGTTGCTTTATCTACTTTTGTTGCAGTAATTATCCCTCTTACAAGGTCATCTACATATATCATTGAATAGATTCCTTCTGTTAGATATAAAACAATTCCTGTCTTGATCATTTTAAAAAATGTAAGAAAGTCACGGTCTCTTGGACCATAGACAGCAGGAGGTCTTATTATTGTTATGGGAATTTTATCTTTGAAAAATTTAACAGCTTTCTCTCCAAGAAGTTTACTCTTTCCATACTCAGATACAGGAGATGGTTCTGTGTCTTCTGTTACAGGATTACTATTCACGCATGGTCCTGTAGCTGCAAGACTACTTACATGGACAAATCTTTTAAGAGAGGAGTTTCTCTCAGCCACTACCTGAGCAAGATTTTTTGTGCCAATGTAGTTTGACTGAAAAAACTCTTCCGGATGACTTGCCTTTGTTATTCCTGAAAGATTGAAGACATAATCAAACTGCCATTCAATCTTTTTTAAGCTTTCTTTATCTGAAAGATCAGCCTGAATTATCTTTACATCAAGCCCTTTAAGAAAACGAAGTTTTGAAGGATTTCTTACTATGCAGTAAACCTCATAATTTTCTCTTAAAAGAGCCTCTACAAGATGACTTCCTATAAAACCTGTTCCACCTGTAACAAGAGCTTTCAAGAGGCTTTCCTCACTTTTAAAGTAAGTCCCTGAACTTCTTCAACTATGACTTCTTCATCCTTTTTTATTTCTTCAAGAGACCGAGCCTGCCAGAGTTCTCCATGAACCATAACCAGTCCTCTGTGGCTGTTAATATCAGTTTTTGCCACTCCCCTTAGCCCGATAAGCTCTTCAACTCCTGTAACAGGCTTTCTTTTATGAGCTTTGTAAGCAAGCCTGAGAAGCACACCAAAAAACAACGCTGTTACCAATGTTACAGGAATAATAACTGAAAGAGATAGCTTGAATAAAGGATTTGCAGTATCAAAAAGCATTATTGAACCAAGTATAAAACATATTACTCCGCCAAGTGTTAGCAATCCATGGGAGGCTATTTTAAGCTCAAGAATAAATAAAATTACACCAAGAAGAATTAATCCTGCAGCAGCATAGTTTATGGGAAGTGTTTGAAGACTGTAAAAGGCAAGGATTAAAGAAATTGCACCAATTACACCTGGTAGAATGCTTCCTGGATTGCTTAGTTCAAATATGATTCCATATATGCCGATCATTAAAAGAATATAAGCAATGTTTGGATCACTTATGAAATTAAGAAGCCTTTCTCTGAAGTTCATCTCCATTCTATTTACTCTTGCTGATTTTGTATTTAAGACTACTTCTCCACGAGCTGTTTTTACTTTCATTCCGTTTATATCTTTAATAAGACTGTCAAGATCATCGGCAATTAAATCAATGACTTTAAGTTTTAATGCCTCTGTTTCAGTGGATGAGATACTTTTTCTTACAGCCTGTTCAGCCCATTCAATGTTTCTTCCTCTCTGTTTTGCAATTGATTTAATGTAGGCAACAGCATCATTCGTTATTTTTTCTGCCATTGTTTTATCCATTTTTTCACCTATTGCAACAGGATGGGCAGCACCTATGTTTGTTCCTGGAGCCATTGCAGCAATGTGAGAAGCCAGAGTTATAAATGCACCTGCACTCGCTGCACGGGCTCCTTTTGGTGAAACATACACTACAATGGGTATTTGAGAGTTAAGCATTTCTTTAACTATGCTTCTCATTGATGTGTCAAGACCTCCTGGTGTGTCAAGCTGAATTATGACTGCCTCTGCATTTTTTTCATGAGCCATTTTAATTCCCTTTATCGCATATTCTGCATGAGGTGGATTTATAACTCCATTTACTGTAAGAACAATTATCTGTTTTGCATGGGCTGAGTTGCAAAATAAAAGCATTATTAAAGAAAAAATGAAGTATTTGATTTTATCTCTCATGAAAAATTATAACAAACTTTTGATATTTTCTTTTAGTAACGCAATTGCTTTGTCTACAAAATCTTTATTTATCAATCCTAAGCTTGAGGGAGTTTCAAAAACTCTTTTTGGCAGTGTTAAATTTTCCATATCAAAGCCTGCTTTGACTTTAAAGCGATATTTATTTGCATAAATTTCACTGCCTGTTTTTAAAAGCTCTTCTTCATTGAAATTAAATCCAGCAAGTTTTAGACATTTAATGACAATCTCTGGAGTATAAATCTCTCTTCCAAAAAAACATATTACAAGGCTTGAAAGAATCTGTCTCCACTGTTCTTCATTGAGAATTTTTTTAACTAATTGTTCTGGAGACAGTGGTTTTGTCATTGCCTCTTTGTCAATGGCATATCCAGCAGAATCAAGATGACTGTGTCTTGCTCCAAAGAGATATCCAAGATGAGCTCCAGCTCCTGTGTGATAACCTGGCATTTCGTTTTTCCCATATGTTAAAGCAAAATCCTTTCCACCGTATTTTGAAGAGGCATAATCAATTCCTCTGGCAACATCTCTGTAAAATTCTGTTTCACTATAAACAATTTTTCTTACCAGTTCAACATAAACGTCCACTTTACCCCATTCCGGAGTAATCCCTTCGGTTTGGTTTTGATTTATGATTCCCTTTTTAAAAGCCTCTGTGATCCATGCAAGAACAACACCTGTTGATATGGCATCAATTCCCATATCTTCCACAACCTCTATTAGTTTTAAAACATCTTCAGGCTCTGTAATCCCTAACATTGAGCCAAGAGCATATATAAGCTCATAATCATAGGAAAGGTAAACAGTTCTGTAAAAATAAGGCTCATCCTCATAGGCTTTTCTTAATGCAGCAAGATGAATACAGGCAACAGGACAGTGAGCACAGGCAACTCTTCTTGCAAGATGTTTCTGAGCAAAGTTTTCACCTGAGATGTTTTCAATGCCTTTTAATTCATTTTCTAATAAATTTTTTATGGGAATTCCCTTTGAAAAGCTTAGGGGCAGGACATTGGCAGGTGTACCAAGTTCATGATATTTTTTCATTTTTTCAGATTCTGAAAGTTGATTTAAAAGTTCAGAATAAAGATTTCTGTATTCTTTAAAATCTGTAACTGTAAGGTCTTTTTTCCCTGAAATAAGCACGGCTTTAAGATTTTTACTTCCAAATACTGCTCCAAGCCCAAGTCTTCCAAAATGTCTGTAAGTTTCAAGAGTTACACAGGCAAAACTTATGAGGCGTTCGCCTGCAGGTCCAATTCTCATTATAGTTCTTAATCCAGCACCACCTTCACGGTTTCTGATTATTCTTCCTGCTGATTCTTCTAATCCCCAGAGTGTGGTTGCATCTCTGAAAAATAGTTTATCGCCATGAATTGCTATATAGCAGGGTCTTTCACTTTTCCCTTTTATAACAATTGCACCATATCCTGCCATTCTAATGGCAATTGCACTTCTACCTCCTGCATGAGACTCACCAAGATTTCCCGTATGAGGTGATTTAAACATTGCAACAGTTTTAGATGCTATAGGGAAAAGTCCATTTAAAGGTCCTACTGCAAAAATAATTGGATTATCAGGAGAAAATGCGTCAAGATCATGGGCATAGTTTTCTTCAAGAAGTTTTACTGCAACTCCTGCACCACCAATATATTTTGAAAAAAGTTCAGGTCTTTCCTCAATCCAGAATTTTTTCTTTGTAAGGTCAATGTATAAAACTCTTTTTAAACTGTCTTCCTTAATCATTTTCTTACAAACTCCATAACTTTGTATGGACAGCTTTTGGCACAAGCTCCACATTGGATGCATATAACAGGTTTGTTTTTTCTATTATTCCATCCTATTGCGTCAAGTATGCAGGCTTTTACACAGTATCCACATCCTGTGCATTTTTCTTCTTTAAGTAAAACACCCCCACCTTTTCTTACAATCAATGCATCTTCAGGACATGCTCTTGCACATTGAGGGTCTTCACAGCCACGACATACCCAGACTGAAAATCCTCTTGATATACCGCCTTGGGACCGCACCTTTATGCAGGAGGATTCAAGCCCTGAAGCTTGATGTGCCTGAGCACAGGTAAACATACAGATTAGGCACCCAACACATTTATCACTATCTTTTACGAAAACAGGCATAATGAAATTATAACATGTTATAATTTCAAACTGGATATGGAAAAAGAAATATTTTTATTTTTTCATAAAACTCTTTCAAACAGTTTTTTAGACAGCATAATGCTTTTTCTTACTCAAGTAGGCTGGATAGTTTGGTTACCATTATTTCTTTACATGATATTTAAATACTTCAAAGCAAAGAATTACATGGGAGTTGTCTATTTAATTGCAGCCATCACATTGGGTGTTTTTATTTCTGACTGGTTTTCTCTTGAGATAAAAAATCTCATTCAGAGAGTTCGTCCCTGCCATACAGAGTATTTTAGAGGAGTTGTTGGATGCACAGCTTCTTACAGTTTTCCATCAAATCATGCAACAAACTCCTTAGCAGTGGCAACTATTTTAATTCTTTCTGGAAAAAGATTATGGAACTCTAAGCTGATTTCAATCTATATTATTTCAGTAGCTTTGCTAATATGTTTGTCAAGGCTTTATCTTGGTGTGCACTGGTTTACGGATGTAGTGGGTGGTGCTATAGTTGGTCTAATTATTGGTTATGGTGTTTTTAAAGCCACTTTATCAGTGAACAATCTGAAAAGATTTTTTTATTTCTTCCTTTTAATTTTCAGTCTTTTCAGGATTTACTTTATTCTTCATGGACCCTTGGACATCAGCCCTGATGAAGCTCATTATTGGGAATGGAGTAGAAGGCTTGATTTAAGCTATTACTCAAAGGGTCCAATGATTGCCTATTTAATTGCTTTTTCCACATGGCTTTTCGGTGATAATCCCTTTGGAGTGAGAATCTTTGCAGTTATCTGCTCCTTTCTAAGCAGTTTTTTTGTTTATAAAATTGGCAAAAAGCTTTTTGATGAAAAAACTGGATACATAAGCGGAGTTTTGTTTCAGCTGATTCCTCTTTTTTCAACCTTTGGAGTTCTTTTTACAATTGACAGCCCCTTTATTTTGTTCTGGATTGTTTCAATGTATCTTTTCATTCTTGCAACAGAAAAAAGAGGTTACTTTCTGGTTTTAGGATTATTTATAGGTCTTGGACTTCTTACGAAGTATACAATGGCTTTTTTCTATTTTTGTATGATTATTTATTTGATGAAAAAGGGATTATGGAAAAGTTTAAAAAATCCATGGCTTTATGCATGTTTAATTATTTCTCTGCTTGTATTCTCTCCTGTAATAATCTGGAATGCCCAGCATGACTGGGTTACACTTAAACACACAGCAGGGCAGGCACATGTTTATGATGGATTAAAAATTTCATTGAAATATTTTTTTGAATTTATCGGTAGCCAGTTGATTGTTGTAACACCTCTTGTTTTTATTTTTGGATTTTATTTCCTCCTTCAGGGGTCCCCAAAAACTCTACGAGTTTTTGGGGTGCCCCTTAAGCCTTCAGCCTTCAGCCTTAAGCCTGATAATAGATGGTTTCTTATATCTTTTTCAATGCCTGTTTTTGTTTTCTTTTTGCTTAAAAGTATTCAGGGAAAAGTTCAGGCAAACTGGGCAATGCCAGCGTATATTCCCTTTTTAATTGTTATTGCTTATGTTTTCGTCTGCAGGCTTTATAGAAAACTTGTTTTATCTGCAGTTTTGATAGCAATTGTTTTTACTGTTTTTAATCATACTCTGCCATATCTAAATCTTTCTGAGAAATTTGATCCTTCTCAAAGGCTTAAGGGATGGAAAGAACTTGGCTTAAAAGTATCAGAGATAAAAGGAGAGCTTGAAAAGACAGGGAAAGTTGTGATCTTCTCTGATAGATATCAGATTTCAAGCGAGCTTGCCTTTTACACAAAAGGTAATCCCTCTGTTTACTGCATAAATCTTGGAAGAAGAATGAATCAGTATGACCTGTGGCAGTCAATAAACAGTGAACTTAATGGCACAGTTCATGGAGTTTATGTTGTTTATGGAGTAAGAAGCACGCCAGAGCTTGATGTTTCCTCTGCTTTTGAACGCTGTGATTCAGAGCATTTCACTGTTTATAAAAAAAGAGTTAAAATTAGAGATTATACAATTTTTAGATGCTACAATTTTAAAGGTATGAAAATAAACTTACCAGAAACCTACTGAAGGAGGTAAAAATGGATTTATCAGTGGTTATACCACTTTACAATGAAGAGGAAAACATAAATGAACTTCATAAAAAACTAAATGAGACTTTAAGCATACTACCACTTTCTTATGAAATCATCTATATTGACGATGGAAGCAGTGATAATACCCTCAAAATTCTTGAAGAGATTCAGAAACAGGACCCCCATGTGGTTGTCTTAAGCTTCAGAAGAAATTTTGGACAGACCGCAGCCTTTGCAGCAGGATTTGACTTTGCAAGAGGAGATGTGGTTATCACAATGGATGGTGATCTTCAGAATGATCCTGCAGATATACCAAAGTTTCTTGAAGCCATAAATGATGCAGATCTTGTTAGTGGCTGGAGAAAAAAAAGAAAAGATCCATTTCTGTCAAGAAGACTTCCTTCCATAGTTGCAAACTGGCTTATTGGAAAGGTTACTGGCGTAAGGATTCATGACTATGGATGCTCTCTGAAAGCTTATCGTAGAGAAGTTGTTAAAAATCTCAAGCTTTATGGTGAGATGCACAGATTCATTCCAGCCCTTGCAAGCTGGTATGGAGTAAAGATAAAAGAAATTGAAGTTCAACATCATCCAAGATACAGAGGAAAATCAAAATACGGAATAGGAAGAACAATCAAGGTTCTTTTAGACCTTGTCACTGTAAAGTTTTTACATAGCTTTTCAACAAAGCCAATTCAATTTTTTGGTCCAATTGGAGTTTTATTTATGATTCTTGGTGCTGCAATTGTTGGATACCTTGTTTTACTTAAAATTCTCTATGGAATATCCATTGGTGGAAGGCCCCTTTTACTTGGTGGATTTTTTTCTGTTTTGATTGGACTTAATTTTGTTGGCATGGGACTTCTTGGTGAGATGATAGTAAGGGTTTATCATGAAACTCAGAAAAAACCCATTTACATTCTAAAAAAAATCTTAGGACCTGGAGATTGAAGAAACATATAAAGATTTTCATTCGTCTTGCAGTAACTTTTTTATTGATTTTATATCTTTTTAAAAAAATTGAGATTAACCATGTTTTAAATGCCCTTTTTCTAATAAATCCTTTAATTTTTTTATCTGCCTCATTTTTATACATCCTTTCTTCATACATATCCACGCTGAGATGGAAAATTTTTCTTCCTCAGAAAGATTTAAAAGTTTCAAAGCTTTTTTCTCTTTATCTTATTGGCTCATTTTTTAATAATGTTCTGCCCGGAATAGTTGGAGGAGATGTAATAAAAATTTTCATGATCAAAGAAAAAGCAGGGCTTAAAAAGGCTTTGGCATCAGTTTTTATGGAAAGATACACAGGGCTTTTTGCTTTATTATTAATAGGTTTTATATTTTTTTGTTTGTTTTATACAGATCTTCCAGAGCACAGGCTTGTATGGAGTGTGCCTTTAAGTTTTTTATTATTTATCTTAGGGAGTATTTTTCTGTTATTGCTTGGAAAAATTAAATTTTTTAAAGAAATGCATGATTATGTTTTGAGTTTCAATAGAAAACAGATTTTGCAGGCGATTTTTTACTCTTTCCTTGTTCAGTTTATTGTAATTGTCTCAGTTTATTTGATTTTTGTTGGAGTTTATATTTCAGTGTCTTTTTTTGAAGTATGCATTTTTTTGCCAGTTATTATACTGATTTCCATGCTTCCAGTATCAGTATCAGGTATTGGAGTGAGAGAGTGGTGCTTTATTTTATTTTTCGGAAAATCATTTGGTGATGCTCAGGTTGTGGCAGTCTCCTTTTTATGGTTTCTTTCTCAGTTTTTTGCTTCTTTCGTTGGTGGGATTGAGTATTTAAGATTTAAGAAGTTTCTGGATATAGATTAAAAATAGAAATCTTTTCAAATCCCTAAGATTGTTCGGGAATGGGTCAGTTTTAAGTTTTTCTATAATCTCTGGCTGTGTGAGTTTATCTTCAATATTGAGATTATATTTTTTTACAATCTCTCCTGCTATATAAAAAACATCTTCTCTTCTTTCTCTTAATGGAGGGATTTTAAAGAAAAAAGGATTAAGAAGCTTAATAAGAGAGCTTGAAAACTCTCCCTGTGCTGCTTTTATTCTTATATCATCTTTACCAACAAGAATAAATTTTACATCTGGAAAATCAAATGGATTTATATCTCCCACTCTATAAACCTTGCCTGTTTTAATAGCTTTTTCAAGCTTGTCCTGAAAACTTCCTGGCATGCTGTCAAACTCTTTTATAACAAGAGTTCCTCCCTCTGCATTTTTTAATACCCCTCTTTTACCTTTTTTACCAAGATATCCTTCTTTAATTCCGAAAAATTCCTCCTCAAGTGTGTCTTCTTCAATATCGCAAAAAATCATTACAAAAGGTTTTTCTCTGCGGGGATTATTATCGTCTGTATAAAGAGCTGCTGCAAGGAGTCTTTTACCAACAGCTCTTTCACCGTAAATATAAATATTTCTGTCTCTGGCATTTTCTTCAAATAGATTTTTCACCATATTTGCAAAAACAGGATTTTTTGTTTCAAACTTGAATTTTTTAAGTTGATAAAATGTCTCTGTAGAGAATTGAATTTCTTCAATGACATTAAACTCCTGGGCGATTGAAAGAAATCTATCCATAGCACTCTGAAGAATTTCAAGAGAATCTGACTCTTTTATGCGAAAGTATCTTTTTGCAAGCTCAAGAAACAATTCACGATTATCAATAACTGAAGGAAACATCAAAGCCTGAGCACCATAAGCCGAGAGGTCTGAGAGTAATGCTAAGTCAAAATAACTTTGCAATGTAGAGCCTCTCGGAGGAACAGCAGTTTTTATATCCTTTGTACCATCCTCTGGAAACATTTTATTTAAGATATTTACAACATCTTTAAAAGGAGGACAGAGTATATTTCTTTTGAGAGTCTCAATGTGATTTGTTCCAAAGGCTTTTGCTTCAATAAAAACTCTGTCTTCCAGTGGAAGCTTTACGAGAAAATGTATTATGCTTCTGTATTTGGGAAACTCATTTATCATAAAAAGCAATCCAAGAGAAGGCAAAACTCCTGCAAAAAATGCTTCATCTCTATGGATATGAGAAAATTTTTCTGATATTAAAGCTGAAATTTCAGCACTCAGGATTCCATAGACCCATATGTATAAATCTTCACTTTCAAGAAAGAGGTCTCTCTGAATGATGATCTCTTCAATTTTCTTTGTTCCAAGATAGTTTACCATTTGGGAAAAATTTGTTATTTCTATTTTTCCGCAAGGCTTGTTAACTTCCTGAAATATAAGATAGGCAATTACAGGGTCGTATTTTATTAATTGAGAAACTTTCTGACCATCTTCTTTTAAAAGCTCTCTAAATCTGGAAATTGTATGTCTGAATACAGGAAAACTCATTACATTTATTATAATAAAAAAGAAGGAAAAAATGTATAAAGAAAAAGATTTTGACATAATTGTTGTTGGAGCAGGACACGCAGGCTGTGAAGCAGCACATGCCTGTGCAAAGATGGGCTTAAGCACAGCTCTTTTTACAATATATCTTGACACAATCGCACAACTAAGCTGTAATCCTGCCATTGGTGGACTTGCAAAGGGCCATCTTGTAAGGGAAATTGATGCTCTGGGTGGTATAATGGCAAAGGTAACGGATATGTCAGGCATTCAATTTAGAATGCTTAATCGCTCAAAAGGTCCAGCTGTCTGGTCCCTCAGAGCTCAGGCTGATAGAATCCTTTACAATGTAAACATGAGAAAACTTCTTGAGGCAACGGAAAATCTTGCAATAAAACAGGCAATGGTAGAGGAGATTGTTGTTGAAAATGGTAGAGTTAAAGGAATTATAACTTCTCTCGGTGTTTTTTACGGAGCAAAGGCTGTCATAATAACCCCAGGAACATTTTTAAATGGATTGATTCATATCGGACTTGATTCTTTTGAAGCAGGTCGTGCTGGAGAGTTTCCTTCAAAAAGACTTTCAGAGTCAATAAAGAAAATAGGGCTTAAAATGGGAAGGCTTAAAACAGGTACTCCACCAAGAATTGATGCTAAAACAATAGATTTTTCAAAGACAGAGGAGCAATGGGGAGATTTTCCTCCTCCAGCATTTTCCTATTCCACAGAAGAAATTACCAATCCACAGGTACCCTGTTACATAACCTACACAAATGAAAAAACACATGAAATAATACTTAACAATCTTGACCGTTCACCCCTTTACAGCGGAAAAATAAAGGGAATAGGTCCTCGTTACTGTCCTTCCATTGAAGACAAAGTTGTAAAATTCAGAGAAAAGCCAAGACATCAGATATTTCTTGAACCTGAAGGGCTTAGCAGAAAGGAGTACTATGCTAATGGAATCCCTACATCCTTACCTTATGATGTTCAGGTTGCCTTTGTAAGAACTATTCCCGGACTTGAAGATGCAGAAATCATGAGACCTGGATATGCCATTGAGTATGACTTTGTTTATCCCACTCAGATAAAACACACTCTTGAAGTAAAGGGAATTGAAGGAGTTTATCTTGCAGGACAGATAAATGGAACAAGTGGCTATGAAGAGGCTGCTGCACAGGGATTAATGGCAGGCATAAATGCTGCATTAAAGATAAAAGGAAAACCACCTCTTATTCTTGGCAGGGATGAGGCTTATATTGGAGTTTTAATTGATGACCTTGTTACAAAGGGCACACAGGAGCCTTATAGAATGTTTACCTCTCGTGCAGAGTTCAGACTTCTTCTCAGACATGACAATGCTGATATCAGGCTAAGAGAATATGGATACAGAGTAGGACTGGTTGATGAGGAAACATATGAAAAGTTTTTAAAGAAAAAAGAAGCAGTTGAAAAGGAGATCAGAAGATTGAAAACTACAATTATAAAACCTTCAGAGCAACTTAATAAAGCTCTGATTGATGCTCAGACAACTCCCATAGAAGAAGCTACATCCCTTGAAAAGATTCTTAAAAGACCAGAGATTAACTATGAATTTATTAAAAAGTTTGCACCTTCTCAGGAACATCTTACAAAAGAAATTGAGGAACTTGTTGAAATTCACATTAAATACGAAGGTTACATTGCAAAACAGATGGAACAGGTTGAAAGAATGAAACAGTTTGAAGAAAAAATTATTCCACCAGATTTTGATTTTAATCTTCCAGGGCTTTCCAGAGAAGTTGTACAAAAACTAAATGAGGTAAGACCAAGAACAATAGGTCAGGCAATGAGAATTCCTGGTGTTACACCAGCAGCAATATCAATACTTATGGTAGCAGTTCAAAAAGACACAGGCAGTAAAAAATAATATTATGGAAAATTTAGAAACCTTTATAAAACAATGTTTAAATCTCAATGATGAAGCAGTAGTTGATAAGTTTTTACTTTATATCGCAGAGCTTAAAAAATGGAACAAAGCCTATAATCTCACTTCTATTGAAGATGAAAGAGAAATAGTGGTGAAACATTTTTTAGACTCTCTTTTGTATCTGTATTTTATTCCCAAAGAACCATTGAGTATTGCAGATGTTGGAAGTGGGGCTGGTTTTCCATGTGTACCGATTGCAATTGTGAGAGCTGATTTAAAAATAGCATTGATTGAACCTTCATGGAAAAAATGTGCTTTTTTGAAAAATTTAAAGAGAAAGCTTGAACTTACCAACATTGAAGTTTATCAAGCAAAAGCTCAGGAAATTAATGAAAAGTTTGATATTGTTGTGTCAAGAGCAGTATGGAGCATAAAAGAGTTTGTAGAAAAATGTGAACATTTACTTAAAAAGGGCGGATGTTTTTTAATAAGTAAATCATTGAAACTGCAGGAGGAAATCAAAGATTTGCCCGAGCGATACAGGATACAAACAAAAGAGTTTGACCTTCCCTGGGTAGATGGTAAAAGATATATTGTTAAAATTGAAAGATGCGGCTCTTAGGAATTGATACCTCAACAAAATATGCTGGTGTAGCGGTTATAGAGGATGGCAGACTCATTGCTCAGTCTATTATGGAGTTTAAGGCTGCCCATTCTGAGAAACTTCTTCCAGAGATTGCTCATGTTATTGAAACTATGAAAATTCCAATTGAAACAATTGATTACTACTCTGTAACTGTTGGACCTGGTTCTTTTACAGGACTAAGAGTTGCAGTGAGCACATTGAAAGGATTAAGCTTTGTAACTCAAAAAAAGGTGATTCCTGTGTCCACACTTGAAGGCATTGCATGGGGAGTTCCTTACTGTAAATATCAAATATGCCCGATTCTTGATGCAAGAAAAAAAGAAGTGTTTGCTGCGCTATTCCGATGGAATGATAATGAAATTCAACGAATTAAAGAAGATTCGGTAATTAATATAGAAGCTTTAGCTGAATGGATTAAAGAAGACACATTATTTGTTGGAAGTGGTGTAGAACTTTATAAAGAAAAACTGATTGAAAAATTTGGTGGCAAAGCCTTATTTTTAAATTCCATATATTCAGTACCAAATCCAGCAATTGTAGCCTTTATAGCATCAAAGAGAATAGAAAAAGCAATTCATGCAAAGGATTTGAAACCCGTTTATCTCAGGAAATCAGAAGCAGAGATAAAATTTGGATGAATTTAATAATAAGAGAGCTTAAAGAAAAAGACTTTCCAGCAGTTCTGGAGATCTCAAAGCAGAGTTTTTCTGTGCCATGGTCTTTAAAATCTTTTATGAGTGAGTTTCTAAATCCTCAATCCATTCTTAAAGTTGCTGAATTTAATGGAGAAATTGCAGGTTATATAGTTTTGCGAATAATACTTGATGAAGCAGAACTGCTTTCAATTGCTGTAAAACCTAAACTAAGAAGAAAAGGCATTGCAACAGAACTTATGAGGAATGTTCTTGATGAGATAAAAAATTTTGTAAAATCCTGTTTTCTTGAAGTAAGGGTATCAAATACACAGGCAATCAGTTTTTACGAAAAGATGGGATTTAAAAAGGTGGGAGTAAGGAAAAAATATTATGTTTTGCCTGAAGAAGATGCCATTATTATGAAACTTGATTTAAATTAATAAAACTCTGGCTTTAAGGTTCTATTCATTAGGTCCCATGCTGCCTGTTCAGGTGATTTGCCTTCATAAATAACCTGATAAACTTCAGAAGTAATTGGCATCTCCACATCAAGTTTTTTTGAAAGTTGCATTACAGAAAGGCTTGTATCAACACCTTCTGCAACTCCTCGCATGCTTTTTGAGATCTCTTCTAATGGTTCGCCTCTGCCAAGCCTGTATCCAACAGTGAAGTTTCTTGATAGCTTTGATGTGCATGTGAGAAAAAGGTCTCCAAGTCCGCTTAATCCAGAAAAGGTTATTTCTTTTGCTCCCATTTTTTTGCCAAGCCTTATGATTTCGTGTAATCCCCTTGTAATGAGCGCAGCTCTTGCATTGTTACCAAGCTCCAAAGCATCACAGATACCAGAAGCAATTGCAATAACATTTTTTACAGCTCCTCCAATTTCTGCTCCAAGAGGATCATCGTGTTCATATACGCGAAAGTAAGCAGTACTGAAGATTTCCTGTAAAAGCAGTCTCACTGTTTTCTCAATGCCAGAAATTGTTACAGCTGTAGGTTTTTCTTGAGCAACTTCAATTGCAAAGGAAGGGCCTGAAAGCACATAAATCTTCTTATTCAGGATTTCTTCAAGAATCATTGAAGGTGTTTTTAATGTTTCTTTTTCTATACCCTTTGAGGCACTTATAATTATATTTTCATCGTTTAATTTACCCTTTAAAGAAACAAAAACAGATCTTATATGCTGAGTTGGAACAACATTTACGATAAATCTGGCTTTTTTAACTGCTTCAAATATGTCATCAGTAGCAATTAAACTCTCTGGCAGTTTAATCTCAGGTAGATATAAAGGATTCTCTTTTTTATAATTAACAGAATCAGCAATCTCTTTTTTTCTTGCCCAGATTATTACATCAAATCCTTTTTTACAAAGGAGACAAGCAAGGGTTGTTCCCCAGCTTCCTGCTCCTATGACTGCTATATATGACATAATTTATTTTAATTTGCCAAACTCTTTTAGTTTGAGCTCCTTTCTTTTTATTTTACCACTTATTGTTTTTGGAAGTTCATCTACAAACTCTATTTTTCTCGGATACTTGTATGGTGCTGTCTCCTTTTTTACAAAATCCTGAATTTCTTTAACAAGGGCTTCAGAAGGTTCATAATCCTGAGTAAGAACAATAAACGCTTTAACTACTTCTCCTCTGACTTCATCAGGACTTGCCACAACAGCAGCTTCCTTAACAGCAGGATGTTTAATAAGAGCGCTTTCCACTTCAAAGGGACCAATACGATATCCTGCACTTATAATAACATCATCTTCTCTTCCAACAAACCAGAAATATCCATCCTTGTCTTTATAACCACGGTCTCTTGTATAATACCATTCACCTCTGAATGCAGCAGCCATTTCTAATTTGTCACCAATATATTCCTGAAAAAGTCCAACAGGTCTTTGAGGATTTATCTTAATTGCAATATTTCCTTCTGTATCAGGAGGAAGAGGCTTGCCGTTGTCATCAACTATATCCATTTCAAATCCAGGTGTTGGAAGTCCTGTTGCTCCTGGTTTCATTGGAATAAATCTGAACATGGCAAGAGTATTTACTGTTTCTGTTTGTCCATAACCATTATAAATATACTCTCCTGTCGCTTCTTTCCATAAGTTAATTACTTCAGGATTTAAAGGCTCACCTGCTGCAACAAAGTGTCTTACTGTCTTGAAATTCAATTCATTTAAAGGAATTTCTTTAACAATCATTCTATAAGCAGTAGGAGGTCCGCAAAGAGTGTTTATCTCGTATTTTTTTAATGTTTCCACAATCAGTGAGGGTGAAAATTTACCTCTTCTGTAATAGCTAAAAACTGTGGCTCCCATGTTCCATGGTCCAAAAAAGCTTGACCATGCTGCTTTTGCCCAGCCTGTGTCAGAGATATTCCAGTGAATGTCACCTGGTTTTAAATCAAGCCAGAACTTTCCAGTTGTTGTATGGGCAAGGGGATAACTGACCTGAGTATGAAGAACCATTTTAGGCAATCCAGTTGTACCTGATGTGAAAAATATAAATGCAGGATCACTGGAGAATGTTCTTTCACCAATAAAGGTTTCACTTTTTAAAAGCTCTTCATATTTATGCCATCCTGACTGATTTTCCAAATTTATTAAAATTACATCTTTTCCAAATTTATTGACAGCTTCTTCAATCTTTGATGCATTCTCACTATCTGATATAACAGCTTTGATCTGAGCTGCGCTGAGTCTGTATTCAATATCTTTTGCAGTTAGAAGTGTTGTTCCAGGAATTGCAACAGCATTAATTCTCATAACTGCAAGAACAATTATCCACCATTCAGGTATATTTGGAAGCAGGATTAAAATTTTATCTCCTTTATTGAGCCCAAGCTTTTTAAATCCACCTGCAAGTTTGCTTGAAAGCCGGGTTAAGTCATTAAAACTGAATGTTTTCAGCTCATTGCCATCTGTCCATAATAGAGCTTTTTTATCACCCCATCTGTCAAATACATCAAGAGGAAATGAAAATTTCTCTGGAACATGGAGTTTAAAGTTTTTGACTTCTTCATAGTAGTTTTTCATAGCTTCTTGCATGGAACCCTCCTTTGGTAGTTTGCATAATCTAAAATCATAAAATAAAATGGATAAAAGTTTCAAATATTTTTATTGACAATAAAAGAGACTGCAATTTACACTGTAATTATATCCTTTGCAGGATTATTAAATGGTTTAAAAATTTTTTTGGATAAAGAAGCTTTGGAAATAAAAGAAGTTATAAATAAAAAACAGCTTAAGGATTTTGTTACTCTGCCATTAAAACTTTATAAAAACGATTCCTTTTACGCTTCTCCATTAATTAAGGATATGATGGAGCATCTTAGTGAGAAAAATCCCTTTTTTAAAAGAGCAAAGGTTAAATTTTATATTGCTTACAAAGGAGAAAAACCTGTTGGAAGAATTGCTGCCCTGGTTAACTATGCTCATCTTGAGTATCACCAGGACAATGCTGGTTTTTTTGGAGTTTTTGAGTGCGTAAATGACCAGACTGTTGCTAATGCTTTATTTGATAAAGCAAAGGAGTTTCTTAAAGAAAATAATCTTTCCATAATGCGTGGTCCAATGAATCTTTCAACAAATGAAGAATGTGGGTTTCTTTATGAAGGATTTGATACTCCTTCAATGATAATGATCCCGTATAATCCGCCATATTATAACAAGCTTGCTGAAGCATATGGAATGAAAAAAGCAAAGGACCTTTATTGTTTTTTAGCAGATATTCCTGATAAACTTCCTTCAAAAATTGAAAGAATTGCCCATTTTGCGGAAAAACAGGGAATCAGAGCAAGAACAGTGAAATTGAAAAATTTAACCGAAGAGCTTTACGCATTCATGGAGGTTTATAATGAAGCATGGGCTTCAAATTGGGGATTTATTCCGATAACAAAGGAAGAAATTGACTACATGGCTATGAAGCTTAAGCCAGTAGCATTACCAGAATTGGTTATAGTTGCTGAAAAAGATGGTAAACCAGTTGGTTTCTTTGGTGCTATTCCTGATTTTAATGAAGTATTAAGAAGAATCAAAGGAAAACTAACGCCATTGACAATAATTAAAGCTTTGTATTACAGAAGAAAAATTCAATCAATAAGGCTTCTTCTTTTTGGGGTAAAGAAAGAGATGAGACACAAAGGTGTAGAATCAATAATGCTTAGAGAAGCTTTCAAAGGTGCAAAAAAGTATGGATTTAAAAAGGTTGAATTTTCGTGGATTCTTGAAGACAACTATGATACAATTAACCTGACCCAGATAATTAATGCCAGAAGATATAAAATTTTGCGAATTTACGAGACTAATATTATGATATAATCAAAATATGAAAACTATTAAACAGTTCATTTTTGTTTTGTCCATTTTATTTATCCTATCCAGTGCATTTGCTGCTGAAAAAAGATACAGTTTGCCCCAGGAAGAATCCCCTTATATTGGATATGATAATGCACCTGTTACCATTGTTGAATTTATTGACTATCAATGACCGCATTGTATTGAGGTCGGTCCGACCATTGAGAGATTGGTTAAAGAGTTTAAAGGAAAGGTAAAAGTTGTGATTAAGTTTTTCCCATATCGCTATAGAGACTATTCAAGAATCGCAGCAGAGGCAGCAGTTGAGGCATGGAAGCAGGGCAAATTTGCTGAAATGCATGAGTTATTGATAAAAAGGTCACCAAAGCTTGATAGGGAATCTTTGATAACCTATGCAAAAGAACTCAATCTTGATATTGAAAGATTTACAAAAGCAATAGACACCCAGGAAGGTGCTTCAATAATTGAAAGAGATTTGAAACTCGCAAAGGACATGGAACTTTATGTAACGCCTGCTTTTTATATAAATGGACTGAAAATTCTTGGAGTAAGAGACTATGACTACTTCAAAGAGATTATTTTACTGGAACTTCAAAATGCTAATAAAAAATAGCATTATTTTCTTTTTCTGTGCTATTTTTGTTTTTTTTATCTCTGTCAATATTGAAGGTTTTGCTTTTGATAAAAAGAAAAAACAACTTGAACCTCTACCTCCTCCGCCTATTCCGAAAGACAATCCTATGAGTTCAGAGAAAATTGAACTGGGGAAAAAGCTTTTCTTTGACCGAAGACTCTCAGGGGATGGAACTACAAGCTGTGCCAATTGTCATGATCCTGAAAAAGCCTTTACAGATGGCTCTGAAATATCTCTTAGTTATCCAACAACAAGAAACTTCAGAAACGCTCCAACTTTGATGAATGTCGCCTATGCAAAATATTTTTTCTGGGATGGAAGGGCAAAAACTCTTGAAGAACAGGCAGAATTTCCAATAATGTCTGCATTTGAAATGAATCAAAATCTTGATTTTCTTGAAGAAGAAATAAGAATTGTTCCGGAATACAGAGAAGCCTTTATGAGAATTTTTGGCAAGGATGTAAATATAAAACTTATTGCTAAAGCAATTGCAGCCTTTGAAAGAACACTTATATCCAAAAATGCACCCATTGACCGCTATCTCAGAGGAGATGAAAAGGCATTGAGTCCAGAAGCTAAAAAAGGACTTGAAATCTTTACAGGAAAAGGAAAATGTATAGAATGTCATTATGGAGCCTATCTTAGTGATCAGGAATTTCATGCACTGGAGGTTCCAGAAAATCCAAAATATGTTAACGAGCCAAAGTTCATAACTACAAGGCGATATGTAGCTAAAATTAATAAATATCCAGACTACATGAATGTGAAAGAAGACCTTGGAAGATATTTTAAAACAAAGAAAAAAAAGGATTACAAAGCTTTTAAAACTCCTACTTTAAGAGAAGTTGCAAAAACTGCACCTTACATGCATAATGGTATATTTAAGAGCATTGATGAGGTAATTGACTTTTTTAATAAAGGTGGAGGTAAGGGGAATAAGGTGTTGAAACCTCTTAACTTAACTGATGATGAGAAGAAAGCACTGAAAACCTTTCTTGTAGAAGCTTTATCTGGTGATGATTTAAACATAAAACTACCAGAAATTCCATAAACTGGAGGATATATGAAAATTGAAGAAGTAATAAAAGAAAAGCCACATCTGCAAAGCCCTCTTGAATTTTATCAAAAGATAAAAAATTTAACCGAGCAATGCAAAAAGGACAAAGAAAGAGTAAAGCTTGACACCGAGACTGTATTGGTTGATATAGTTCTTAAAAATTTTTCATTGCTTTTTGAGATTCCCTATGAATCTATTTCATTTTTGAAAGATGAAATTTTAAAAAGCGGGAAAAATCCTGTAAAAGAACCTGCAAGTCTTTGGTCTCTTCAGCTTCAAAGTGAAGAGCTTTCAAAGGAAGAGATTAAAAGAATGCTTTTTATACTAAGTAAACCCTTTTTTGTTTTTTTAAGAAAAGAAGGCAAGCAGGCATCTTTTATGGATACAGGAAAATGCCCAATCTGTGGAACAGATTCATCACTTGCAATGATTACAGAGAATAATGAGAAGATAATGATTTGCCCTTTATGTGAACATGGAGGAAGCTTTTTTAGAATTGGATGTCCTTATTGTTTTAACAAAGATTCAAGCAGAATAGAAATTCTTCTTGATGATGAGGAAATAAGAGCTGAACTCTGTCTTGAATGTAATAGTTACATAAAAAGCTTTAAAGAAAATCACTACATAAAATACAGAGACCCCTTTTTGATTGATATAGTCAGTTTGCCTCTTGACATAGTTGTACAGAAGCGGGGCTATATAAGGCGTTCTCCAAATTTTATTGGATTGAGAATAATTGAGTAATGGGGAAAAAGGTTTTTCACGAACTTTTATCACTTGATGAAGCAAGGGAAAGACTTTTTAATGTTTTTAAAGAAAGGGTCTGTCTTCCCATTGATGCAGAAATAGTGTCTGTTAAATCTGCCTTAGGAAGAGTCACAGCAGAGCCAGTTTTTGCCAGATTTTCCTCTCCCTATTTTCATTCTGCTGCAATGGATGGATATGCTGTTAGAGCTCGTGACACCTTCACTGCAACTGAGAGAGAGCCAGTAAAACTCAAAATTGGTGTTGATGCTTACTGGATTGAGACAGGAGACCCACTTCCAGATGATTTTGATGCTGTAATACCAGTGGAAGATGTCAATATAAAGGATGGATGTATAGAAATTTATGCCTCTGTGCCTCCTTACAATGATGTAAGACCAATTGGAGAGGATATTGTTGCCACAGAGCTTATAATTCCTGAAAGTCATCTGGTGCGTGCTGCTGACATTGGAGCAATGCTTGCAAGCGGAATAACAGAGATAAAAGTACGCATGAGGCCTGTTATTGGAATTATTCCAACAGGTTCAGAACTCATTGAGGCTGAAACAATTAAAGAAAGAATGCCAAATCCTCCTGAGCTTATAGAGTATAATTCAGCAGTTCTTGGCAGTCTCATAAATGATGCTGGAGCTGAAGCTAAAATTTATCCAATAGTTCCAGATGAGGAAGGTAAAATAAAGAATGCAGTTCTGAATGCTTTAAATGAGTGTCATATTGTTTTATTGAATGCTGGTTCTGGATACGGAAAAGAGGATTTTACATATAAAGTTATTAATGAACTCGGTGAGGTTATCATAAATGGTGTTGCCATAAAACCTGGTAAACCCTTTATTGCAGGATTTATAAAAGAAAAGGCTGTCTTAGGAATACCTGGGTTTCCTGTATCAGCTTTTTTATGTTTTGACCTTTTTGTTAAACCTTTGATAGAGCTTTATCTTGGTGTATCAACAAAAAAAGAAGAAAAACTTAAGGCAATACTTTCAAGACAGATATCATCAAACATAGGAATTGATGAGTTTGTAAGAGTTAAGGTGGGTAGAGTAGGAGAGAAATACGTTGTAACTCCCATGGGAAGAGGTGCTGGACTTTTAATGAGCGTTGTGAGAGCCGATGGATACATTGTTATTCCAAGAGGTTCAGAGGGATTTTCTCAAGGCTCTGAAATTCCAGTGTATTTATGGCGTAGCAAAGAGGAGATTGACAATACTGTAGTCTGCATTGGCAGTCATGATAACACTCTTGATGTTTTGTATAACTTTTTAAGAAAAAGATATCCCCATGTAACTCTTTCCTCTGCCCATGTTGGATCAATGAGTGGTCTTATTGCTATTAAAAAAGGTGAAGCTCATATTGCAGGGACTCATCTTCTTGATGAAGCAACTGGAGAGTATAATGTGCCTTTTATAAAAAAGCTTTTGCCAGAGAAAAAAGTTGTTCTCATCAATCTTGTTTATAGAATTCAGGGTTTTATTGTTAAAAAAGGCAATCCTAAAAATATTAAAGGATTTGAAGATCTTAGTCGTCAAGATATAGTTTTCATAAACAGACAGCCTGGCTCAGGTACAAGACTGCTTCTTGATAAACATTTAAAGGAGCTCGGAATTTCTCCTGATACTATTAAAGGTTATGATAGAGATGAATACACTCACATGGCAGTAGCTTCAGCAGTGCTTACAGGAAGAGCTGATGTGGGATTAGGGATTCTCTCTGCTGCGCAGGCACTGGGACTTGATTTTATTCCTGTTACTGAAGAAAGATATGATATTTTGATTCCTCAGGATTTTCTTGAATTACCGATAATTCAGGCAGTTTTAAAACTCATAAGAGAAGATGGAGAGTTTAAAAAAGCAGTGAGCCTGCTTGGTGGATATGATATTCGTGATATGGGGAAAATAATGTATTCTAATTAATTTTCCTGCTTTTTAATGTCTTCAATAGCCCTTTCAATAGATTCTTTATCAATTCCAAGAATTCGTTTTGCACCGATAAATCTACTCAGATAATAGGGAGCTTCTAAACTGTCAATTGTTACTTTTTTTGATCTTGTTGATGCATGGATGAATAAGTTGTCTCCCAGATAAATTCCCACATGAGATGGAAATTTTGCATAGGTTCTGAAAAATACAAGATCTCCAGGTTGAAGTTCATCTTTTTTTACAGGAACTCCCACTGTGAACTGCTCTCTTGCACTTCTTGGTAGTTCAATTCCAACCATTGAATAAACTTTTTTAACAAAAAAGGAGCAGTCAAGTCCGCTAAAGCTATTTCCACCAAATCTGTATGGCAGATGAAGCATCTTTTTGGCAAAAAGAAGCAATCTCTCTGCAATGCTCATTTGAGAAAGCTCTTCTGATGCCTTAATTTCCTCTATTTCTTCTACCTTTTTATTTATGTCTGTTTTAGCAGAGGCTAAAACAGGAACTTTTTCATCCTCTCTTATTGAAATATTTTCTTTTGGTTTTTCTGGAGCTTTTACAATAAGTTTCTGTCCTCTACTTAGTTTATTACTATTTAATCCATTAAGTCTTTTAAGTTCTTCCACTGATGTGTTGTATTTTTTTGCAATTCTGAAAAGTGTTTCACCTTTTTTTACAATATGATATTCTGTATCCTGTGATTTTTTTGTGATCTTATTTTTTTTATCTGGTATTTGCAGTTGCATCCCTATCTGCAATTTATTGCTTTTTAAATTATTTGCCTTTTTTATTTCGTCAACGGAAATATTAAATCTCTTTGCAATTCTATAAATGCTATCCCCTTTTTTTACTGTATAAGTTTCAGCAAATACAAGACATGGCAAAAGAATAATCCCTATTAAGAAGACAAGTATTTTACTCATAAATCACCTCCTATGCAGCGTTAACTTTATTAAAATCAACAACTGCTGGCAGTTCATTTAAACTTGAAATACCAAAAGTTTTTAAAAATTCCTTTGTTGTTCCATAAAGAAAGGGTCTGCCAGGCACTTCTTTTTTTCCTACAATTTTTATAAGTTTTTTTTCAATCAGAGTTTTTATTGCATAATCAGAATTTACACCTCTTATTTTTTCTATTTCAGCTTTGGTAATTGGCTGTTTATAAGCTATGATAGCAAGTGTTTCAAGTGCCTGTTCAGAGAGTTTATTATTCGTATGCTGTTTAAATATCTTTACCCATTCAGCATACTGAGGATTTGTAACCATCTGATAGGAATCTTCAATTTTGATAATCATAATTCCTGAATTTCTGGTTCTATATTCTTCAGCAAGTTCATTAATTATTCCCTTAAGATAAGTTTCAGGAATGTTTAATAGGGTATGGAGAATTTTAATTGAAAGTGGTTTTTCTGCAATAAACAGTAAGGATTCTACAATTCCCTTTATCTGTTCTTTTTGAGTGAATAAATTCATGGTTTCCGTATTATACAGAATCAGTTTTAAAAAAATCAATTTCAAGGACAACCTAAGATTGCCGAAATATTAACACAACTCTCAGTTATCCTATGAATTTTTGAATTATCTTGTCTTCGTATTCAGGAAAGTCTTCAAGATAAAGGGGACGTTTTCTTTCAATATTGAATTTAAGAAGTTTAAAATTGAGTTCTCTGATTTTTTTTATTCTCTCTTCATCATCATCTATTGTTTTGAGAAGTTCTTTAAGATCTATTATCTCTTTCCTTATTTCTATCTCTGGAGGAATGCATCCTGCATTTTTAAGAATTTTATAGGCAAGTCTTAAGTCTTCAGGAACCCAGCTAAGGTCTTCCAGCTTTAAAGGTTTTCCCTTGTTGGGAAGATCATCAAAAATTCCTTGTTCCATTGCTTCACGGATTTTTTCCTCAGCGATTTTTTCAAAAATATCCATTAATTTATGATGCCAGAAAAAGTTCCAGAAATGTCAATTTTATGTTAAAATTTGTGCCATTGCTCAGTAAATTAGATAATATCTGGTTTGCAAATATTTGATTAAATTTGCTATATTGCTAAAAAATGAATCAAAAGCACAAGGGATATCAGGATCATATTGTAAATAATTATGGAGCATTTGAAAAATTCTTTATAAGCAAAATAAAACTCAAAAAAATTCAAAGCTTTTATCATAGAATAAAAGTCAGAACTGTTAATCTGAAACTAATTCCCAATATTAAATCTGCAAAGAAAATTTTAGATATAGGATGTGGTCAAGCAGACACTTTAAAATTTATAAAAGAATATATTAATTCCTCTGCTGAGCTTTATGGTGTTGATTTAGAAAAAAATAAGAATATACCTTCTTTTGTTAAATTTTATGAAGTTGACATAGATGAAGAAAAACTTCCCTTTGAAAATGAGTATTTTGATACAGTTATTTCTACATTTGTATTAGAGCACTTAAAAAATCCACAGCAACTTTTCCTTGAAACAAATAGAGTTTTAAAGAAGGCTGGATATTTCTACTGTATTACTGAGAATTATACGTCAGTTTTTTTACCTGGTAGATTTAATTTTTACTCAGATCCAACTCATATAAGGCCATGGACAAAGAAAAGTTTTAAGGCTCTTTCAGAGATGTCTGGTTTTGAAGTTGTAAAAATTGGTCATTTTAGACCGGTAGGCTATTTTCTTCTCATTCCATTTGTGCCTGTTTTGAGCTTGATTTTTGGCTCAGAATGTTCTATTGTGATTTATGAAGTATTTTTTGGGAAGAGTATTTATTGTATTCTGAGGAAAATTTGAAAACTAAAAATTCATAATGTTTAAAGATATATCTTCTGTCACGCTTGCCTTTGTCTATGTAAATATTCTTGGATATGTTTTTCATTCTGTTGTAAGCCGAAGTCTTGGTCCAATCGGATTTGGAGAGTTTATGGTTTTGTATTCTTTAATGTTAACAGTTGGAAATATTACAGTGCTTCTTGGAACTGTAAGCATTAAAACTATAATTGAAAATTATCAAAATAGATTTAATTTTTTAAGCTCTCTAAGATTAGTGGGAGTTGTGATTGGTGCAGTATTTGCTTTTTCAGTATGTGCTTTCTCTTCTTATCTTAAAGACTTTCTACATGTAACTGAATACTACTACTTTTTCATAATTGCCTTAGCATGGTTTGGAATGGCTTTAGTTGCTGTGGAAAGAAGCTTTCTTCAGGCAACTGGTAAATTCTCTCTCTTTGCCTTTTCTACAGCACTGGAGCTAACACTTAGATTGATTGCAGCATTATCAGCAATCTATGCAGGATTCAAAGTAGGTGGAGTTCTTTTTTCTACAGTTGTTGGAGTATTGGCTGTATTAATAATTCTTCTTAAAATAAATGGAAATCTTAATAGCAAAAGAGCACAATTAAATATAAAGAAAATGTTAACAGTAGCTCTTTATGCCTCTCCTATTGGTTTTTTTATCTATGCAGATAACATATTTATAAAAAGAGTATTTGATGAGCATACTGCAGGACTTTACTCAGCAGTATCAATTGTTGGAAAAGTGCTTGTATGGTTTATTTTAACAATTCTTAGTGTTTATTTCCCGAAATTTGTACAGGCAAAAAATTCAGCAGTTTTTAAAAAACTGGTGTTTTCTTTGTTAGGAATAGTAATTCTATCTGAAGTAATAGCTCAAACAGCTTGTTTTTTAATTGGTAAACCATTATTTTTACTACTTTTTGGAGCAAAGTTTGAGCCTGCTTTAAATTTTCTTCCCCTTTATTTTATTGCTATATTGCCTCTTCTTTTCAGTATAGTTTTTATCAGTATGGCAGTAGCCTTAGAGCGATATTTTTACATGATTTATATGCATCTATGCCTATTTTACGGAGGATTTATTATACTTCCCTTGAGGAGTATTTCTGATTATTTAGCATATATTTTTTGCATAAATGCCTTTTTTGTATTATTATATTTCTTAAGCTTTAAAAGGGCGTTAAAATGAATGTAATTGTAATTCTGCCTACATACAATGAAGCGGAAAATGTAGAAAAATTAATTCCAAGACTGCTTGAGCATGAAGTTGACATACTTTTTATTGACGATGCCTCTGAGGATCATACAGCGGAAAAAATAAAAAATTGGATGAAGCACACTCAGAGAATTAATCTAATACAGAGACCATCAAAACTTGGTCTCGGAACAGCCTATATAACAGGCTTTAAATGGGCTTTAAACAGACATTATGATTATATCTTTGAGATGGATGCAGACCTATCTCATGATCCTGGAGAGATTCCAAAATTTATAGAAAAATGCAATGAAGGATATGACCTTGTAATTGGCTCAAGATATACTCGTGGCACAATAAGTGTTGTTGGATGGGATTTTCGGAGGTTGCTGCTTTCAAAATTTGCAAATAAATATGCTACAACAATACTGGGACTCAAATTTCTCAGCGATGTAACAAGTGGATATCGCTGTTACCAAAGAAAAGTTCTTGAAGCCATAGCTCTTGACAGTATAAAATCAAATGGCTATGCCTTTCAGATAGAAATGATTTACAGAGCTTACAAAAGGGGATTTAAAATCACAGAAATTCCTATAATTTTTTACGAAAGAAACAGTGGTTCATCAAAAATGAGCAAAAAAATTGTCATAGAAGCAGCAATCATGGTGTGGAGATTGAGATTTGGTAAGTAAAAAAGTGTTATAATTCAATCATGTTTGAATATGAAAAGATTTCTCTAAAAAGAATTACAGAAAATTTAAAGAATAGTTTTTCTTACAGGCTTAAAGCTGTTGTGGCATTTGGTTCAAGGGTAAGGGGAGACTTTAACAGGGAGTCTGACTTTGATATTCTTGTTATAGTTGAAAATCTGACAATTTCTGATGAAGAAAAGATTATAAAAATTATTTTAGAGGAAGAAGAGAAAACAGGGATTCCCTATGAACCTATCATTAAATCCCTTGATGTTTTTGAAAAAGAAAAAGAGTTCAAAACAGGATTTTATTTAAACATTATAAAAGAAGGAGTATTTTTATATGACTCTAACATTAGAGGAAAAGAGAGCACTTGCAGAGTATAGAATTAGAAAGGCAAAGGAAATTTTTGAGGAAGCCAGCAGGACTGAGGATTCTTTAAACAAAGCTCATGAATTTCTGATTATGGCAGAGAAGCTTTTAGAAAGATTAATGAAAGATGAGCAAACTTTTAATTGATGGATATAATCTTATTGGAATTTTCCATAAAGATTTAAAAAAAGCAAGACAGGAACTGATAGAAGAACTTATCAGATATGGCAACAAAAAAGGACATGAGATTACTGTTGTTTTTGATGGATATAAAGAAGGACCGGGAAAGGAAACTGTGGAGTATCGTGGAGGAGTGAGAATAATTTACTCTGGAGCAAATGAAAAAGCTGATGATATAATAAAAAGAATACTCAGTAATGAAAAGTTCCTATGGATTGTGATAACCTCTGATAAAGAAATAGAAAAGGCAGCATGGAAGGAAAACTGTGTTGCTGTTGAGTCTTCAGTATTTTTTGATATTCTTAATGGTGAAGAGTTTTATTTTGAGCAGAAAAAAGGCATGACTTTATCAAAAAAACAAAAGGCTATACTAAGGGCAATAGCAAAACTCTAATGATAAAAGATTTTTTCAGGCTTCAGCCTGCATTTCAATTAAATATTGTTTTTTTTACAGCACTGTGCTTGATTTTGCTTATTTTTTTAAATAAGCTACCTTCTTTAAATTTTTTTATAGTTTATGTCTCCATAGTTATATTCCAGATTTTTCTTTGTAAAGTTCCTGAAAATGCTCTTCTTGGTTTCATAAAAAACATTGGATTGCCTGTTTTTTCTGTTTTAATAGCTTTTGATACAATTGGTGAGCTTATCCCTTATATAAATCCAAAAGATATTGATACAGCATTACTCAAACTTGATTATTCAATTTTAGGATTTTATCCCTATGTTTATTTTGATAAAATAGCAAATCCTGTATTAACTGAATTAATGCAAATTTCCTACTGTTTTTATTATATTCTTCCCTTTATGATTGGCATTTATCTTATGAAAAACGGAAATAAACAGGAATTTTATAGAGCTCTCTTTCTTGTGCTTTTCTGTTATTATCTTTCCTATATTGGATATATGTTATTCCCAGCAGTTGGTCCAAGATACAGTATCCCTTATATGTTTCAAAATGAACTAAATGGATTATTTCTGGCTCATAAAATTAAAGATTTTCTGAATTCTCTTGAAGGAATAAAGAGAGATGCCTTTCCAAGCGGACATGTGGCTGTTTCATTGGTTGTCCTGTTTTTAATGTTAAAATATTCAAAAAAGCTTTTCATGCTGAGTTTTATTCCTGTGATTTTTCTAATACTTTCCACAATCTACTGTAGATATCATTATTTTACAGATGTTTTAGGAGGAACTTTACTTTCAGTTGTAACTTTAGTTGCAGGTAATTTATACTATAACTTTTGGCTATCAAAAAATGGAGATACCTTTATCAAAAGATAAAAATGGTTTTTTATTAAAACTAATAGTGAAGACAGGAGCTAAAACTGCTGGCATTGAAGGAGTTGAAGGCGATATATTAAAACTAAGGCTTAAAGCTCAACCCCATGATGGATTGGCAAATAAAGAACTTGTTGAAATGCTTTCTGAGATATTGAATGTTTCCAAATCAAGAATTGAAATAATAAAGGGTAAAACATCAAGACATAAGCTTGTTAGAATAAAAGGAGAATTAGATTGATAGAAAGTCTTACAGGTTATGGATTTTCTGAAAAGGGAATATTCAGAGTTGAGGCAAAATCTTTAAATCATAGATTTCTTGAGATAAATTTAAAACTACCTCAAATACTCTCCAGATATGAAATTGAAATCAGAAATCTTATACGGAAAAAATTTCAAAGAGGCAAAATAGATGTTACTGTAACAATCAATCAGAAAGAGAAAACAGGCAGAGTTTACCTCAATAAAAATCTTGCAAAGCAAGTTTATGAAGCGTTTATTGATTTAAAAAAAGAGTTAAGCATTCTTGGCTCAATTGATATTTCAATGTTTTCAAATTTTAGAGAACTTTTTATATATGAGGAAGAAGAACCTGATATAAATACCCTTATGCTTGCCTTATCAGAGGCTCTTGAATCGCTTCATGAAATGAGAATAAGAGAGGGACAGATAATTTATCAAACTTTAATAGAAATTACTGATAATCTTGAAAAGGACATAGCAACTTTAGAAACTTTTGTGGATGTAAGTTATAATAATTATATTAACTTTTTGAGAAATAGAGTAAAACAACTGATAACTGAAAACAACCTTGATGAAAAAAGGGTTTTAGAGCAGATTATTTTATATGCACAGAAAATAGATATAAAAGAGGAAGTTGATAGACTTCAGAGTCATATTATTCAGTTTAAAGAAAATATCTTGAAAGGCGGGATAATGGGGAAAAAACTTGATTTTTTACTACAGGAGATGAACAGAGAAATCAATACAGTTCTGGCAAAAACAGAGGACTTTCAGGTAAAAACCCTTGCGATTGAGATAAAAACAAATGTTGAAAGACTTAAAGAACAGATTCAGAATATACTATGAGTTTCATAAACATTGGTTTTGGTAACATAGTGTCTCTATCAAGAATTATTGCTGTAGTGAATCCTGGCTCTTCTCCTATGAAAAGAATGAAAGAGGAAGCAAAGAAAAGAGGAAAACTTATTGATGTAACTGAAGGAAGAAAAACCCGTTCAATTATAATTACTGACAGTGATCATGTAATACTTAGTGCCTTACAGGTTGAAACAATTTTACAAAGAATTAATGAAACAAACATGGTGGATGATGGAACTTTATAAAAGAGGTAATATTTTTGTTATTTCTGCTCCTTCAGGCGCTGGCAAAACAACATTGTGCTCAAGACTGCTTAAAGCATTACCTGATTTAAAAATGAGTATTTCTCATACAACAAGAAAGCCAAGACATGGAGAGATAGATGGAGTTGATTATTTCTTTGTAGATAAAAAAACATTTGAAAAAATGATAGCGAATGAAGAGTTTATTGAATGGGCAGAGGTTTACGGAAATTTTTATGGAACATCAAAAAACATTATATTTCAACTAATAAAACAGGGATATGATATACTGCTTGATATTGACACTCAGGGAGCAAAAAGCATAAAAAAAATTTATCCTGAAACTATTTTGATTTTTATTCTTCCACCTTCTATGGAAGAACTTGAAAGAAGACTTTTACAGAGAAATGAGGATAAGGATATAATAAAAAGAAGATTGAGCAAAGCAGGAGAGGAAATCTCACAGTATAAATTTTATGACTATATTGTAATAAATGATAATCTTGAAAAAGCATTAAATGATCTGCTCTGTATAATCTGTGCTGAAAGACTTAAAACAAAAAGAATACAACAGAATGAAATAGAAAAAATCTTCAAAAAATAAGGAGGAAAATAAGATGGAAAAACAAGAACAAACCATTGATATTATCTCTCTACCAATAGAAATTGACAGGACAAAAATTGATTCAAGATATCGTTTGGTTCTTATAGCAGCTCAAAGAGCTGCTGAACTTTCTCTTGGTGCCACATCAAAATTAGAAAAAAAGGCGAGAAAAGTTACGACCACAGCAATACTTGAGGTTTTATTAAACAAAATAGAGTATATTACAGGTGAAGAAGCATTGAAAGCCAAAGAAAAAATTGACCAGATTGATGTTAAAAAACTTCTTGAAGACAAAAGAAGAGCAATTCCTGACCTCAGCGAACTTGAAAAAGACCTTAAGGTTTACTTACATGGTAAGGAGTCTGCTGAAAAACTACTTGAGGAATTGTTCTCAGAACAACCACAACAGCATTCTGATGAACAAGAATAAATAACAGTGAAGGATTTTTTAAAAAATAAAAAAATTCTGTTAGGCATAACAGGAAGTATCGCAGCTTATAAAGTATACGAAATAATCAAGCTTTTAAAGGAATCTGGTGCTGAGATTTTTCCTGTTATGACTGAAAAGGCAACTTATTTTATTACACCTCTAAGTATTGAAATATCCTGTAGTAACAAAGTTTTGATTGATATGTTTCAGGAACCTCTCTCTCATATTGAACTTGCAAAAAAAGGTGATCTCTTTTTAATAGCGCCAGCCACTGCAAATTTAATCAACAAATATGCTTGCGGAATTGCTGATGATCTTCTTACAACACTTCTTCTTGCCTTTCGTGGTCCTGTAATCATAGCTCCTGCTATGAACTGGAGAATGTATCAGTCTGCACAGGTTCAAAAAAGCATTGGTTATTTAAAAAGCATAGGAGTTGAATTTGTAGGACCAGAAGAAGGACATCTTGCCTGTGAAGAAGAAGGTACAGGAAGACTTGTGAGAGCAGAAAAGATTTTTGAAGCAGTTGTTTCGGCTTTAACTGAAAAGGATTTAAAAGAACAGCATGTTCTTGTTACAGCAGGACCCACACGGGGATACATTGATGCTATAAGATTTATAACAAATAAATCATCAGGTAAAATGGGTTATGCCCTGGCAAAAATTGCAAAAAGAAGAGGTGCAAGAGTAACCCTTATAAGCGGTCCTTCAAACATTGAACCTCCAGAGGTGGATAAATTTGTCAGAGTTGAAACAACTGAAGAAATGCTTGAAAAAGTTATGGAAACTATAAATTCTGCGACAATTCTTTTAATGGCAGCAGCACCAATTGACTTTGAACCTGAGAAATTCTCTAATACAAAAATTGATAAAAAATCAATAAATTCCATATCTCTCAGGCTATGTCCTGATATACTTAAAGAAGTTTCAAAACTTAAGAAAAAGCCTTTTATTGTAGGCTTTTCTGCTGAATCAGGGTTCAATACAGAAAGAGCAAAAACAAAGTTTAAAGAAAAATCTCTTGACATGATTATTTTAAATGATATTATGCAAAAAAACACAGGAATGCAGTCTGATACAAATCAGATAATAATGCTTTACAAAAAGGGAAATAAATTTTTTGAAGAAAAAACTGAATTACTTCCAAAAGAAGAAATAGCCAGCCTGATTCTTTCTAAAATCAAGGAGTTAAAAGTTGGCAGATAAATATGAAAAGAGAGTTAAGAAGGTTTTTGATAAAGTTTCTTCAACATCTGAAGCATTTTTAATAACAAATCTTAAAAATATCAGATATTTAACAGGCTTTAAAGGCTCCTTTGCGGTTGCTCTTTTAACTCATAAAGAGCTTTTTCTTTTTGTTGATTTCCGTTATGTGGAACAGGCAAAAAAGGAAGCTTTTGCTGAAATTGTTTTTTTTAAAGACTCCTGGTTCAATGCTTTAATAAAATTTATTGATGATTTGAAGATAAAAAAACTTTCTCTGGAAGTTACATGCAGTGTGGAAACTTTTTTAAAGCTCAGTGGTAAAATTGAGATGGTTCCTCAGTATTATGTGGTTGAGCATATTAGAGCAGTTAAGGAATGCGAAGAAATTGAGCATATGAAAGTAGCGGTTAAAATAGCTGAAGAGGCTTTTTTACGAATTAAACATCTTCTGAGAGAGGGCACTACAGAAAAAACAATAGCAAAAGCTCTTGAAAGTGAGATAAAAAAACAAAGCGATAGTTTACCTTTTCCTGTGATTGTAGCATCTGGAGCTAATTCTTCCATGCCACACTGGCGAAACTCTAACAAAACACTAAATTATGGTGATTTTGTTATAATTGATTGGGGTGCAGAATATGAAGGTTATTTTTCTGATATGACCAGAACATTTATAATTGGAAAGGCTGACGATAAAAAGAAAGAGATTTATGAGATAGTAAATAACGCAAGACTGGAAGCAATTATGTCATGTAAAACAGGAGTGCTTGCCAAAGATATTGACCAGGCAGCAAGAAATCTGATAAAACAATCAGGTTATGAAGAAAATTTTGGGCACGCAACAGGTCATGGAGTTGGGCTTGATGTTCATGAATTTCCAAAGATAAGTTATCAATCTGAAGAAATAATTGAGCCTGGTATGGTCTTTACTGTGGAGCCTGGAATTTATATTGAAGGCTTTGGAGGAGTAAGAATAGAAGACATGGTTGCTGTAAGAGAAAATTCAGTAGAAATTTTGACTACCCTTTCAAGAGATTTAGAAATCTTATAGGAGGTAAAGCATGAAAAAATTCAGATATAGAATAGTAATAGAGCAAGATGAAGATGGAGTTTATATCATTTCCTGTCCAGCTTTAAAAGGATGCTATTCACAGGGAAATACAGTAGAAGAGGCAATTGAAAACATCAAGGATGCTATAAAACTTCATATTGAGGCAAGACAATCTCTTGGAGAGCCTGTTCCCATAGAAGTAGTAATGGACGAGGTTGAAGTTAGTGTCTAAGTTGACTCCTATAAAGCCTGATGAATTAATAAGAGTGATTGAAAAGTTGGGATTCAAAAAGATAAGACAGAGTGGAAGTCATGCTGTTTTTTTTCATTCTGATGGAAAATGGACAACAGTGCCTATACACAAAGGTAAAGATGTTGCAAAAGGAACTTTAAGAAAAATACTGAAAGATTTAGGAATCTCATATGAAGAGTTTAAAAAATTGTTATAGGGGAGGTAGAGCATGATTTCAACATCAGAGTTTAAAAAAGGCTTAAAGATTGAATACAAAGGAGAACCCTATGAAATAATTGATTTTCAACATGTAAAAATGCAACAAAGAGCACCAATTGTTAGAACTAAAATAAAAAATCTTAAAACAGGAAGGGTTCTTGAGGAAAACTTCCCTGCCGGAGAAAAATTTGAAAAACCAGAGCTTGAAGAAAAACAGATGCAGTATCTTTACTCTCAGGCAGACTCCTATGTTTTTATGGATATGGAAACCTATGAACAGATTGCTATACCAGTAGATAGAATTGGAGATGCAATTTATTATATAAAAGAAGAAATGATTGTTGATGTGATTTACTACAAAGGGGAGCCTCTTATAATTGAACCGCCAATGTTTGTTGAATTAAGAGTCATTGAGACTGAACCAGCCTTTAAGGGTGATACAGCTTCTGGAGGAACAAAACCTGCAAAACTTGAAACAGGTCTTACAGTAAAAGTTCCTTTTCATATCCAGACAGGAGATTTATTAAAAATTGATACAAGAACAGGAGAATATATTGAAAAGGTAAAGGAGTGAATGATGGAACTTGAAGAAATAAAAGAAATTATATCCTTTTTAAAGGATACTGATGTAACAGAGTTAAATATTGAAAAAGAAGGTTTTAAAATTAGAATTAAAAGGGGCTATGTTTATACTCCTGTAGAATTTGCAAAACCCATCAAGCCAGCAGCAGAATCCTCAACCTCTCAAGCAGAAGTTTTAAAGGAAGAGGAAGTTCTTCACACTATCACCTCTCCGCTGGTTGGAACATTTTATAGAGCTTCTTCTCCTGATGCACCACCCTTTGTTGAAATCGGCTCAAAAGTGGAAAAAGGACAGGTTTTGTGCATAATAGAAGCAATGAAAATTATGAATGAGATTGAAAGTGATGTTTCAGGAATTGTGAGAAAAATACTCGTTGAAAACGGACAGCCAGTTGAGTATGGAGAGCCACTGTTTTTAATTGAGGTAACTGAATAATGGAGTTATTCAAGAAAATTCTCATTGCAAATAGAGGAGAGATAGCTGTAAGAATTATCCGTGCCTGTAGAGAACTGGGCATCCGTACTGTTGCAGTTTACTCTGAAGCTGATAAAGACTCTTTACATGTGAAACTTGCAGATGAATCAATATGTATAGGTCCTGCAAATCCTGCTCAGAGCTATTTAAATATTACTTCAATTCTCTCTGCAGCAGATATAACAGATGCTGAAGCAATTCATCCTGGTTATGGCTTTTTGTCTGAAAATGCTCAATTTGCAGAGGCTTGCATAAACTCTGGGATAGTGTTTATTGGTCCTACACCTGAAAATATTAAAGTTGGAGGAGATAAAGCTAAAGCAAGGCAGATACTGAAAAGAAAGGGTATTCCTGTAGTTCCTGGAAGTGATGGTCCAGTAAACGATGAAGACTCCTGTATGAAGATAATCAAAAAAATAGGACTTCCTGTAATATTTAAGGCTTCTGCTGGTGGTGGTGGAAGAGGAATGAGAATAGTAAATGATGAAAAAGATATTGAACAGGCTTTTTTTATGGCACAGAGAGAAGCCCTTGCAGCCTTTGGAAACGGTGAACTTTATATTGAAAAGTATTTCCCTAAGGTAAGACATATAGAAGTGCAAATACTTGCTGATAAACAGGGGAATATTATTCATCTTGGAGAAAGAGATTGCACAATACAACGGAGGCATCAGAAATTGATTGAGGAAGCTCCTTCTTGTGTTTTAAATGAAAAATTAAGGAAAAAAATTGGTGAATATGCTGTAAAAGCTGCTAAAGCACTGAAATTTAGAAACATAGGCACTTTTGAATTCATTGTTGATCATGAATTAAATCCTTATTTTATTGAAATAAATACAAGAGTTCAGGTAGAACATCCAGTAACAGAGGAAATTACTGATATTGACATTATTAAAGAGCAGATCAGGCTTGCGAAAGGATATCCTTTGTCTTTCAAACAGCCTCAAATTAAATTTCGTGGACATGCTATAGAATGCAGAATTAATGCAGAAGACCCTGAAAAGTTTATTCCTTCTCCAGGTATAGTAGAGTTTATACATCTTCCAGGTGGCCCTGGCATAAGAGTTGATAGCTTCCTCTATCAGGGATGTAAGGTGTCTCCTTATTATGATTCTCTGGTAGCAAAAATCATTGCTAAGGGAGCAAATAGACAGGAAGCAATAAATAGAATGAAAAGAGCTCTTCACGAAACAGTGATAAAGGGCATAAAAACCAATATATCTTTATTTTTAAAAATTCTTGACCATCCTGATTTTATCAAAGGAAAGTTCTTTACTGATTTTATCCAGATGATGAACAATAATATTACTTAATTTGGGTCTTGATATTGATAGAAATAATTTGCTATCCTTTTATAAAGCTTTATGAAAAAAAATCTTTCAGATATTATTGAGAATTTATTTCAAACAAAAAGCACAGGGTTGCTTACTGTAAATTTTGAATCAGAAAAAAATCTGCTTAAGTTTTATCTAAAAAATGGTCAAATTTATCATATATCCTTTGGATTTCAAAAAGGCAGACGATGCTTAGATGAGATAGCTTCAAGACAGCCCATTTCGTGTAATTTCATTCCTCAAATTTCAATTGATATTACAAGCGATGATATTCCTTCAACTGAAGATATAATTAAAAATTTACAAGATATGAACAAATTTGTAGGTTTCGCTGATTCTTCTTTTGTTCAGTCTTCAGATTTTCAAAAAATAAAAGATGCTATAAAAACTGCATTAATCAGGCAAATTGGACCAATTGGAGGAAAAATCACAGAAAAATATATGAGTGAAAAATGGCTTCCTTCTCAGCCACCATCAAAAGAAGATTTTCTCAATTTAATTGATATGTTAAAGGAAGAGATAGAAGATCCTCAATCAAGAAAAGAGTTTTTACAGGAAGTAAATAAAATTTTAGGAGGTATATAAATGAGAATAGAACTTGGATTAAGAGCAGGAATAGCTTTGCCTCTTTTAGCAACTTTGATTGCAGGAATGAGCATATTAGTTGTTTTTAATTATATCATGCAGGTAAATCTTTTAAAGGATGAAGAAAACCGAAACATTGAGGCATCAATTAATACAGCTCAAATTTTGCTTGAAACTTCCACAATTCATTATCAACAAATGGCTCATCTGATTGCACAAATGTCAGATGTTCAGGAAGCTGTTAATAAAAAAGACAGAAATCGCTTAATAGATAAATTTCTGCCTGCTTTTAATTCTTTAAAAGAAAATTTTGGAGTTGCTCAATTTCACTTTCATATACCTCCTGCAGTTTCTCTTGTAAGGCTTCATGATCTTTCTCATTTTGGTGATGATATTTCAAAAGAGCGTAAAACTGTTGTTCAGGTACAAACAATTAATAAAGGTGTAAGAGGTATTGAGATTGGTTTGGGTGGAGTTGGATTAAGAGGAGTTGAGCCAATTTTCTACAAAGGTGAGTTTGTAGGTAGTGTTGATTTGGGTGGTGGATTGAAAACAGAAATTGATCAAATTAAAAAAGCCATAAATGCTGATTTAGGAGTTGCTGTTTACAAGGATCTACTTTCTGGCTGGCCTGGACTAAAAGATGTAAAACATACTTTTGGTCAATGGATTTCTCTATATTTTACTCAACCTGATCCAAAATTGTTTGTCTCTGAAGCTTCTTTAAAAAAAGCTGCTCAATCAAAAGAGAGATATTATATTGAAGTAGTTCCTTATGCAGGTAAAGAATATATTGTTGCTTACAGTCCTCTTAAGGATTTCTCAGGTAGGGTTATAGGTTTTATATATATTGTAAAAGAAAGAATTCTCAGTCCTTTTAAAGTTTTTACAATTCTTGGTATAAACGTTTTAGTTTATATTATAATGCTCATAGTAATAGCTCTTTTAATAGGATATGGTATGAATAAATATGTAATAAATCCAATAGTGGCACTTACAAAGGTTACAGATGAAATATCTATGGGTAAGACATCTCAAAAAGTAGAAATTAAAGATGCTCGTGGAGAAATAGCTATACTGGCAAGAGCTGTTGAAAGAATGCGTATAACAATGAAAAAACTTCTTGAATAGGAGTAAAAAATGGCAGGAGAAAAAATATTAGTAATGGATGATAGTCCTCTTGTAAGAAAACTTGCTGAAGTTTCTTTGCAAGAGGCAGGATATGAAGTTTATACAGCTAGTGATGGAGAAGAAGGTTTAAAAATTGCCGAAGAGATTAAGCCGGATTTAATTTTAGTTGACTTCATAATGCCCAAGATGACAGGTTCTCAGGTTTGCAAACTCATAAGGGAGAATGAAACTCTTAAAGATATTCCCATTATTTTAATTACTGGAAAAGGGGAGACAGTTGGGCAGACATTTATTGAAAAATATGGAATTCTGGATTACTTTATAAAACCTTTTAAATCAGAAGAACTGGTAGATAAGATCAATGAGGTTTTAAGTAAAGCTCCTGAAATTAAAGAAATTCCTGTTTTTAGTTATGAATCACAGGAAACAGAAAAGGAAGTGGAAGAAACAGAGCCTATTGTATTACCGAAAACAGAAGAAGTATTCTCCATTGAAGAAAAAGAAATTGATTTAACAAAAGAAATTGAATTAAAAGAAGATATATTTGAAGAACCATCACAAAAAATAAAGGATTTGATTGAATCTCCAGAAATTGAACTTCCAGAACTGGAAATGATAGAAAAAGAAGAAATATTTGAAACAGAAGCGGTTGAGCCTGTTCAGGATTTAAGGGAAGAGCCATTAAAAACAGAAATTGAAGAAACAAAGTATACTTTTGATTTAACTACTCTGGAAAAATTAATAGAAAACAAATTCAATAGCTTTTGTGAAAAAATTACACCTTTATTTGATATTTCAGTGGAAGGAGTATTAAAAAAATATGGTTTAATAAAAGATTCTTCTGTGATTCTATCAGGCAATTTAAATTTCTTTAAAATTAAGGAAATTTTTGCTCTAATAAGTTCTAATGATTTAAATGGTATATTTTCTGCTTACGGTAATGGAATAGTTTACGAATTTCTATTTATGAATGGAAAAATTATTTATGGAATCTCAAGCCTGCAAAAACAAAAAGCAGGAGGCAAACTATTGAATGAACTGTCTGAAGAGGAAATTAAGAATATTACAACTGAGACATTAGATTCCTTAGAGAATCTTCAAAATGGAACCTTTATTTTTGAAAAAAAAGATTTTTCAGACACATGGTTGCTGAATAGAACTGGCTATAATCCATTAGAGCTTTTTAAATAAACATGAAAATGATATAATACATAAGGGAAGAGTAAAATGCATAAGGTGCTTGTTGCAGAAGATTCAGTTACAGATGCAAAATATATTGAGTCTATTCTTAAAGAAGGTGAATATGAACTTTTTTTTGCAAAAGATGGTGAGGAAGCTGAAGAATTGATAAAAAAAGAAAATTTTGATCTTGTTATTTTAGATGTTGTCATGCCTAAGAAAAATGGCTTTCAAATTTGTAGAGAGATAAAGAAAAACGAAAAAACAAAAGATATACCTGTAATTATTGTTAGCTCTAAAAAAGAAGAAGCTGATAAGTTCTGGGGAAAGCAGCAGGGAGCTGATGAATACATTACAAAACCCTTTGAACCAATTGATCTTCTGGTGGCTATAAAGAAATGCCTGAAGAAATAAAAGAAAAAACAGAAAAATCTTATTGTGTATTAGGAGTAGGGGAAAGAGAGTTTTTAGTCCCGAAAGAAAGCGTTGTTCAGGTTCTGGATATTACAAGAATATTTCCAATTCCTGGTGCTCCTGACTACATAGTTGGAGCTTTACCTGTAAGAGGCAAAATTATTCCTGCTGTGGACCTGGCAAAGGTTTACAATATTGAGAGATTAAACTATGCTGATAATAAATTACTGGTTATTGAAGTAAAAGGTGAAAAAATAGGAATTTTATCGGATACTGCTCCTTTCTTTGTCAGTTTTGACTCTGATATAGTGGTAGAAGACTTTATTGATCCTGAACAATTATTTGAACAACTTAAAATAAGTTATCAAAAACCTGCGGAAAATCTAAAGAGCGGACTCCCTGGCGAGACCAATACACACAAAGCATGAAAAAACTCAGAGAAAAATGATAGATAAATCTGAGCTTATAAAATATTTTTTACTGGAAGCAGAAGAACATGTAAATACTTTAATTGAAGGAACAGAGGAGCTTGAAACTAAAGGATACAACAAAGAAACTGTAGAAAGCCTGTTCAGAGCAACTCATACATTAAAAGGCTCTGCCTCTATTGTTAAATTCAATAAAATTGCCACAATATCTCATCGTCTGGAAGACCTTTTTGAAGCTTTGTTAAATGAAGAAATAAATTATGAAAATTTTCTTATTTACCATATTAAAAAAGCTATTGATGCAATAGTGGGATTTGTAAATGAAGTAAATGAAACAGGTGAGGAAAAAAGCGAGCTTGATGAAGAAGTTATAAAATCAATTGATAATATTCTACGTAAAAAACAAATACCTGCTGAAGAATATGAGCCTGCAGTTTTTAAAGCCCTTCCTATTGGTAACACTGTCAGAGTCGGAGTTGAAGTCATTGATCATATTCTCACCTCTCTGGGAGAGACTCTTGTTCAGAAAAATACAATAATGGATAAAGAAAGAGAATTATTAAACATTGTGGAAGAAATTAACAACAGCGGGAAAAGACTTTTAAAAGAAATAACTGATTTTTCAGACAGGTATTGGTTATCCACGCAAAATAAAGATGAAAAAGTTATAGACAGTTTTTTTGCAGACTTCAGCGATCTTGAATTTGATCGCTATGATGAATACCATATTTTTTTAAGAAAAATTCAGGAGATAACCAATGATATAACAGAAGGTATAAATTCATTGTTTATTTTTTCTGAAAATCTCTCATATCATTTCAAATCTCTTAATAGAGAAATCAACTACTTAAAAGATAGTCTGATTGAAATAAGAATGATACCAGTTGGAAAGCTTTTACATAGACTTTCTGAAGCTGTTAAAGACATAGCAAAAGCCCATGGTAAAACTATTGAAATAGAGATAAAAGGAGCAGAAACAAAAATTGACAAACCAATTTTTGATGCATTATATGAGCCAATTCTTCATATTCTTCGTAATGCTGTCCAGCATGGAATTGAATATCCTGAAGAAAGAACAAGAAAAGGAAAAGAAAAGACAGGTCACATACAAATTAATGTACAAAAAGAAGGGAAATCCATTGTTATAACTATAAAAGATGATGGCAGAGGAATAGATATTGATAAAGTGAAAAAAATAGCTATTCAAAAGAAATTCATTACTCCTCAATATACTCCTTTTATTTCAAATGAAGAAATTCTATCTTACATATTTGCCCCTGGTTTTTCCACACAAGAAGAAGCAGATTTCCAGAGTGGAAGAGGCATGGGACTTAATATTGTTAAAACAGCAATTTCAAAACTTAAAGGCACAATAGAAGTTTCTTCAAAACTTGATAAAGAAACCACTTTTATAATAAAAATTCCGCAATCGTTAACTATAAGCAATCTTTTAGTTTTTAGCTCACATAATTTAGATTTTGCTATACCTATCAACTACATTGAAGAAATCTTGACACTGGAGGATTTTCCGCAAGCAACAGTAGAAAGAAATATCAATCATAAAAATAGAATTATTCCTGTGAAACTATTTTCAGAAGTTTTTTTCTCTGCAAACGGTAAAAAAATTGAAAAAGGGTTTATAATTGTTTTCAATTTTTCAGGAATAAGAAAAGGACTTATTGTTGAAGAAATTCTGGGACATGAGGAAGCAACAGTTCATAGTTTTGGAAAGTTTCTTGAAGGATTAACTCAATATCTTGGTTATTTTATATCTGGTAAAGGCTCTCCAAGATATGTCATTGATCCTTTGAAGCTATTTGAAGAAGAATTTGTATTTACAACACCATTGGCTGAGAAAATTAAAGAATCATTCATATACAAAGGTTCTGTCCTGGTTGTGGATGACTCCATAAGTGTAAGAAAGAGCTTACAAAGTATTCTTGAGGATAGAAAACTGAAAGTGTATACTGCAAAAGATGGGGCTGAAGCATTAAATTTACTGGAAAGAAAAAAAATTGACCTTGTAGTAACTGACCTTGAAATGCCTGTAATGCACGGCTATGAGCTTATTAGCAGGCTAAGAAAAGATGTAAGATTCAAAGATTTACCAATTATAGTTCTTACTTCAAGAGGAACAAAAAAGCATGAAGAAAAAGCCATTGCACTGGGAGCAGATGGATATATTGTAAAGCCCTTTGATGAAAAAGCCATACAAGAACAGATTCTTAATCGCCTTATATATTCAGAATTATAGTTATTAAACTTTAAATTTTTCAGTTACATTAACAAATTCTTTTGAAGTATCTGATAGAGAATGAGATATATCTGTAAGCTCCTGAGTTATTTCATAAATATTTTCAGTCACTTCCTTTACTTTCTGAGCTGAATTTACCTGTTTATCTGTTATTTCTTTCTGTTTTAAAGTATATTCATTAATGTCATCTATAACCTCTCCTATTCTTTTTATGATTGAATCAATCTTTTCAAATATTTCTGTTGTTTGATTTACCATATCTGTTCCTATTTCAACATAGTTTGTTTCTTCTTCAAGATTTTTTGTAACAGCTGTTGCCTCCTCCTGAATTGCTGTAATAATATCTGCAATATTTTTTGATGATTTGGCTGTTTTCTCAGATAAACTTCTTATTTCTTCAGCAATAACCACAAATCCCTTACCCTCCTCACCTGCTCTTGCAGCTTCAATTGAAGCATTAAGGGCAAGAAGATTTGTTCTGTTTGCAATATCACTAATTATAGTTGAAATTGTTCCTATCTCCATTAATTTTTCTGAAAAAAGCTTCATTCTTCTGTTTATTCCTTGAACAGCTGTTCTGATTAATTGCATGCTATTAATTGTCTCTGTGACAACTTCATTACCCTTGACTATTGCATCAATGGCTTCTTTTGAAACATCTGTTGCTGTAGCGGTTTTATTTTTTGTCTGTAGAGCAATTTCTGAAGCGTCTTCAATAAGAGATACTATTTTATCAATCTCCTGTTTCTGTATTTCTGCACCTGCTTGTAATTTCTGAATTATCTCATTGAGCATGTTACTTTTCTGTCCTACATCTTCTGCTGTGTTTTTAACTTCTTTGACAAGTTCACTCAATCCATCTGTCATAAGATTAAAAGCATCAGCCAGAGAACCAAACACATCTGGAGTAACTTCTGCTTTCTGCGTGAGGTCTCCTTCAGCTGCCTGAGTCATTATCTGTAAGAATTTTATAATGTTGTTCTGCATCTCTTTTCTCTGTTCTTCTGTCTGAATAAGTGTAGAAAGTTTATCCATCATCTGATTAAAAACATCTGCAATTTTTTCAAATTCATCACCGGTTGTTAATCTTATTCTTTTTTCAAAATTTCCTTTTCTTATAGCTTCTACAGCTTCTTCAATTATTGAAAGTGGAAATATAATCTGTTTTCTAAACCATAAAACATTGGCTGTTGATATTCCTATCAATGCTAAGGCAAATATTCCAATAACAGGTAAAAATTTTAAGAGACTATTTATAATTCCCATTTTTTTCATAATAAATTCTTCGCCATAAATTTCGTATCCTGTAATAATAAGCCCAGCAACAAGAATAATGGTTGAAAAAACAATGGATAGATTAAATACAATAAGGAATTTTCTATAAAGACCTGCTGGCTTTTTAAGTTTTGATTTAGCTACCTGAGGCATATAATTTCCTCCTTTGTGAAAAATTAAGCTTATAAAGTATGTAAGAAAAATGCTTCAATTGTCAATATTTCATTATCACCTATACCCCAATTATTTTACCTGTTTTTAAGTCAATGTCTATTCTTCTGAAATTTGGATTTGAGGCAGTTCCTGGCATCAGATTTATATGCCCTGCTACAGGAACAATAAGTTTCGCACCTGTAAAAATTAAAACATCTCTTACAAATAACTGCCACCCTCTTGGAACACCTCTTAATTCTGGATTGTCTGAAAGGCTCAGATGAGTTTTTGCCATACATATGGAAAACTGGGAGAATTCAGGATTTGAGTTGATACTTTTAAGCTTCTCTAAAGCCTCGGCTGAAAACTCAATAGAATCTGTTCCATATATCTCTCTTGCAATTAATTCTATTCTTGAAATATGAGGAAGCTTACTATCATAAAGAAATTTAAACTGTGATTTATTACTGCATGCATCAATAACCATATCAACAAGCTCCAGAGCTCCAGCACCTCCTTTTTCATAGTGCTCTGAAATTGCTACTGGAATTCCTATTTCTTTACAGGCTTTTTTAACAAATTCCAGCTCGTCACTGTCATCTACGTAGAATTTATTTATACAAACAACAGGATTCACCCCAGCTTTTTTAACAATATTGATATGATGAAACAGATTTTCAAGCCCTTTTTCAAGCCATTTAAGATTTTTTTCAAAATACTTCTCTGGTAGAGGATTTCCTGAAATAATCTTTGGAGCATCTCTATCTGCTCCATGATATTTTAATGCCCTTAAAGTAGCTACAATAACTGCTGCATCAGGTTTTAATCCTGATATTCTGCATTTTATGTTCCAGAATTTTTCAAAGCCAATATCTGCACCAAATCCACTTTCTGTAATATGATATTCACTGAGTTTGACTCCTATCCAGTCAGCAATAATTGAAGATTGTCCTATTGCTATGTTAGCAAAAGGTGCAGCATGAACAAACACTGGCTGTCCTTCAATAGTCTGAATTAAATTGGGATTTATTGCAGGAAGCATAAAAGCTGTCATAGCTCCAGCAACTTCAAGATCTTCAGTTGTTATTGGATTCCCTGATTTTGAATAGGCTACCACAATTCTGCCAATTCGTTCTCTTAAATCTTTTAAATCTTTCACCAGTGATAGAATAGCCATCAATTCTGAAGAAGTAGCTATATCAAACCTTGATTCCATAGGTATTCCGTCTTTTTTGCCGCCGATTCCAATTACAATTTTTCTTAATGCTTGAGCACAGAAGTCAATAACCCATCCAATCTGCACTCTTTTCGGATCAATATCAAGCCTTTTTAAGCCTTTTTTATTAAGGATCTCATCTGAATAGTTGGCTTCATGAAGCATTCTTGCAGTCAAAGCTACCATTGCAAGATTATGGGCATTCATAACAGCATTTATATCTCCTGTGAAGCCCAGGGAAAATTCTGTTCTCGGAATACACTGGGAAAGTCCTCCACCTGCAGCACTTCCCTTTATGTTCATTAATGGACCTGCTGAGGGCTGCCTTATAGCACAGCTCACTTTTTTGCCTCTTTTTCCGAATCCCTGTGTTAATCCAATAGTTGTTGTTGATTTTCCTTCTCCAAACGGCGTAGGAGTGATTGCTGTTACAACAATGTATTTACCATCTGGATTATTTTTGATTTTTGAATAAAGTCTTTGATAATCAATTTTTGCCATGTAATAGCCATAGGGAATTAATTCATCCCTTTCAATACCAACTTCCTCGGCAAGCTCAAATATTGTTTTCATTTGCTTTTCAGCTTGCTGCGCAATTAACCAGTCTTCAATCTTAGCAGGCATAAACTATCCTGAATTATTTTTTGTTTTATTCTGATGGATTATCTATATCTGCGAGATAATCTTTAAGTTTTTCAATTAATGAATCTGGTAAAATCTCATCATAAAGCAAAGCATTCATCTCTTCAATAGTCAGTTTCTCTTTGATATCTCTTGGAAGCATCCTCACAATAGCAACTCTTTCAGTTAAAGGCTGTTTTTTTTCATCCATTTTTTTCTCCTTTCTAACAGGTTAAGTGAAAGGCACCTGCTACAGCTTTTCCTTCAGCTAAAAGTTGATTAAATACTGCTACAGCTTTTTCTGTTCCATAAACAAAAGTTTCAATTCCCCTTTTTTTAAGCTCTTCTATTAAGCTCTGGGGTACCTGCATTCTTTCATAAGCTCCTGTTCCAACAACAAGAATTTTAACATCTTTTTTAAATACTTCTGCGAGGTCTTCCATACAAAGGGAATGCCCCTGTTTTCTCCACCATGATGGGAAAACAGAATCAGGAAAAACAATAAGATCCTGCGCGTATTCGTTTCCGTTAATCACGATTTTTCCAAAAGAATAATGTGTTATTTTCATTTCCGTCACCTCTCTAAATAAGCTGGCGGGAGTGTGTGGGAATCGAACCCACCCTGCCTGCTCCTTGCAGGCAACACTGGATTTGAAGTCCAGGAGGGACACCAGAACCCCATACACTCCCATTTATAGAATTTTACAGGATTTAAAGAAATTTTTCAAAACCTATTTATTAAGATAAAAACTTGTCCCTTAAGTACCTGAGAATATCATCATATGCAGAGGGAACAACAAGAAAAATTTCTATGTCTTTTGGAAGGGAGAGCTTAACTCTATCCTGATCTCTTAATATCAAAACTGCTGATTCTCCTTCCTGAAGTTTATCTGAAATTTTATTGCCCATTTCTTTTATTCGCCTCTCTGTGATTTGACTGAAATAGTCAAAAACTTTGTGCATCACAGCATTGGTTTTAACAACTCTCAGACAGTTTCCCCAATCAATAAATTCTCCAAATATTTCAGGATCTTCAATGCCTATGACAGTAGCTCCTTCAGAAACTTTTTTCTCTATAAAAGGATAAAGATAAGGATTTGTCTCTCTTATGACATCAACTGCTTCCTGGCCTTCAATGAATATTGTTTCTACAAATATTTTTGTAACAAAACCTAATTTTTCAAGCTTTTCAATATGAGAACTCGCTTCCTGCCAGTATCTCTCAATTAAATCTTTAAGTTTTTCATCTTCCTCATCAACAACAAAAATATTGGGAACGCAAAAAAGTCTTTTTTTGCCTTTAAATTCATCTATGCTGAGTCTCTGTATTTTACCTAATTCAGCCATATTTAATTTAAGTTAGAAAATTTTTTAAATTCTTCAAACTTCCTGTAAGCCCTGCCACTATAAATTGATTCTCTGGCTGTCTCAATTCCCTCTTTAAAATCTGATGCCAGTCCTGCAACCTGAAGTGCTCCAGAAGCATTCATTAAAACCATATCCAGACATGGAGATTTTTCACCTTTAAGAATACTCAAAAATATTTCTGCACTTTGTTTTTTATTGCCACTTTTAATATCCTGAAGGGATGCTCTTTTTAAGCCTATATCTTCAGGAGAGATTATGGCTGATTTTACCTCTCTGTTTTTAGCTCTTATAATGTACGTCTTCCCTGTAACTGTTATTTCATCAAGCCCATCCTCGCTGTGAACAATCATTACATCCTCAGAGCCAAGTTTTTGTAAAACTTTTGCAATTGTATCCATGTATTGCCTTGAAAAAACGCCTAAGAGCTGACGCTTAACCTGCGCAGGATTAAGCATTGGACCAAGAATATTAAACATCGTCCTTATTTTAAGCTCTCTTCTTACTGGAGCAACTCTCTTCATTGCAGGATGATAAAGAGGTGCAAAAAGAACTGTGATTCCACACTCAAAAAGGCATTTCTCCGCAGTTTCTGGATTCATATTTACATTTATACCAAGCTCCTCAAGAACATCAATGCATCCACATTGACTTGAAGCAGAGCGATTGCCGTGTTTTGCAACAGGCACACCTGCTCCTGCCACAACAAAGCTTGTTACAGTGGAAACATTAAAAGTTCCTGAAAGGTCTCCACCTGTTCCAACAATATCAATAGCATTCTCAGGAGCTTTAATTTTTATTGCATATTCTCTAAAAAGCTTTACTGCTTCAAGAATTTCTTCTTCTGTCTCACCTTTCATAGAAAGCCCCATAAGAAAAGCTGCAATCTGAGCTTCTGATGCTTTACCTTCAATAATTTCAATAAAGCTTTCTCTTAAAAGCTCAGGCTCCAGATTTTCTTTTTTGTTTAATTTAACTATTGCATCAGTTATCATAGTTTTAAAAAATTCTTTAATAAATCCTTGCCAACTTTTGTCAGAATACTTTCAGGATGAAACTGAACACCCTCAACTATGTATTCTTTATGCCTTATACCCATAATTATACCATTTGAAGTCCATGCTGTGACAGTCAAACACTCTGGTAAACTCTCTTTATCAACAACAAGAGAGTGATATCTTGTTGCCTCAAAAGGATTTGGAAGACCTTTAAAAATCGTTTTACCATCATGATAAATAAGAGAGGTCTTACCATGCATTATCTCTGGAGAAAGAACTATTTTTGCACCAAAGGCTGCACCAATTGCTTGATGACCAAGACATACTCCAAGAATTGGTATTTTACCTGCAAAATGCTTTATTACATCACAAGAAACTCCAGCTTCTTTTGGAGTACAGGGACCTGGCGAGATTATTATTCTTTCCGGATTAAGCTCTTCAATTTCCTCTATAGTAATCTGATCATTTCTGTAGACAGCGATATCTGGATTAATCTCTCCAATATATTGATAAAGATTGTATGTAAATGAGTCATAGTTGTCAATTAAAAGAATCATTTCTGCTCCTTACGCTCTAAAAAAACTCACTGCTTTAAGCATGGCAGTTGCCTTATTAACTGTTTCAGTATATTCTTTTTCAGGAACTGAATCTGCCACAATACCAGCACCTGCCTGAACATATACTTTTTTGTCCTTTATAACAAGCATTCTTATGCCTATACACATATCCATATTTCCACTGAAACCAAAATAGCCAACTGCTCCAGCATAGGGACCTCTTTGGGTTGGTTCAAGCTCTTCAATGATCTGCATTGCTCTTACCTTTGGTGCTCCTGTTACAGTTCCTGCAGGAAAACAGGACATAAAAACATCAAAAATATCAAGCCCTTGCCTGAGCCTGCCTTCAACATTGCTTACAATATGCATAACATGACTGTATCTTTCAATTGTCATAAGCTCTGTAACCATAACACTGCCTATTTCTGCAACCCTGCCAACATCATTTCTTCCAAGATCAACAAGCATAATATGTTCAGCCTTTTCTTTTTCATCACTGAGAAGTTCTCTTTCAAGGAAGAGATCTTCCTCTTCAGTTCTTCCTCTTGGACGGGTTCCTGCAATGGGTCTTAAAGTGATTTTTTCATCTTCCACTCTTACAAGGATTTCAGGAGATGAACCAACAAGATATCCTTCTTCTGTATCAATATAAAACATGTATGGTGAAGGATTTATTACCCTTAAAGCCCTATAAATATCAAAAGGATGAACTTCTAAGGTAGTTTCAAATCTTTGAGAGATAACAACCTGAACAACATCACCTGAAAGAACATAATCTCTTGCTTTTTTTACAGCATTGATAAAATCTTCTTTTTTAAAGTTTGAGGTAAATCCAAGCAATGGTTCTTTAAACTTGTTTTCTGAAAACTCTCTTAAATAGGATCTGAATCTTTCATCCTTAAGGTTTTTCAATTCTTTGATTATTGTCTCTATTTTATCCTGAGCTAATGCGTAAGTCTCTGAAGCATCTTCAGAACTAAGAAAAGCATTGTAGATAATTTTTATTGACTGTTTGAGATTATCAAAAATTAAAAGGGTTTCTGGAATCATAAGAAATATATCAGGCATATTCAGATCTGGGTTACCGAGGTCAGGAACTTTTTCAAAAAGTTTTACAGTATCATAGGAGATGTAGCCTACCATACCTCCGAAAAATCTTGGGAGTGAGGGGTCTATATATGCTTTGAATTTTTTGAAAAAATCTTTTAAAAAATCAAAGGGATTTACATTATCAAGCCGGATTTGATTTAAACCTTTCAGGCTTATATTTCTTTTCTTTGATTTTATAATAAACGCAGGATCGAATCCAATAAAAGAATACCTTCCCCATTTTTCACCTCCCACAACGCTTTCAAGAAGGAAAGAAGGCTTTTTATTAAGTTTTAAAAAAGCTCCTACAGCAGTATCAAGATCAGCAATTATTTCCCTGTAAAGAGGAATAACATTGTAATGTCTGGCTAAAGATAGAAATTCATCACGTTTCAGATTCATAAAATAGTTTAAATAATCAGCTTTAAAAAAGGCAAACCGAGACGGGTCCCTAAAAACTCGGTAGAATTTTGTATATATTTTCTCTCTTTAAATTCCTCTTTCTTTCCCTCATTCCAGTTATCTACAGGTCTTAGGTAACCAACCACACGGGAATAAACTTCTGTAGTTCTTCCACATTTTGGACAATGGGAATGTTCTCCCTCAATATATCCACATGCAGGACAAACACTAAATGTTGGTGTAATGCTTATGTATGGAAGTTTATATCTTGTAAAAACTGCTTTTATAAAGTCTTTAAGCCTCTCTGGTTCAGGACTTTCTCCTAAAAATACATGAACAACTGTTCCACCAGTGTATTTACTCTGAAGTTCATCTTGATGGTCAAGTAAATAAGTAATTGATTCTGTAAAATTCACAGGTAACCATGTTGAGTTTGTATAGTAGGGATGGTCTTTACCCTGTGTAAAAATATCTGGATATTTTTGCTTGTCAATCTTTGCAAGTCTATAACTTGTTCCTTCTGCAGGAGTTGCCTCAAGATTGTATAAGTTGCCTGTTTCTTCTTGATACTCTATGAGTTTCTCTCTTATAAAATCCAATACTTTTAATGCAAAGGCTTTACCTTCATTTGTCCATATTCCTTTTGTGTTAAGCCATTTTGCATTAGCAATGGCTTCATTCATACCAATTACTCCTATTGTTGAGAAGTGATTACTCCAGTATGCACCTGTGCGTTCCTTTACTGAATTGAGATAATGCTTTGAATATGGATAAAGCCCTGCATCTGTAAATCTTTCAAGCACCTTACGCTTAATCTCAAGGGAAGTTTTTGCTATATCCATAAGTTTTGTTAAACGCTCAAAAAACTCTTCTTCTGATTTGCTTAAATATCCAATTCTTGGTAAATTCAATGTAACAACACCCGTAGAGCCAGTTAAAGGGTTTGAACCAAAAAGTCCACCACCACGATGTTTAAGCTCTTTTGTTTCAAGCCTGAGCCGGCAACACATACTCCTTGCATCTTCTGGTTTCATGTCAGAGTTTACATAGTTTGCAAAGTAGGGGATTCCGTATTTTGCTGTTGCCTGCATGATTAAGCGGGTAACAGGGCTATCCCAGTCAAAATCCTTTGTTATGTTGATTGTAGGAATAGGAAATGTGAAAACTCTTCCCTTTGCATCTCCTTCTATGAGAACCTCAAAAAGTGCCTGATTAAACATATCCATCTCTTTCTGAAATTCTCCATAAGTGGATTCTTGAGGAATGCCACCAATAATAACAGCCTGTGATGCAAGATGTTCGGGCACTTTCAAATCAAGGGTGATGTTAGTAAAAGGACTTTGAAATCCCACCCTTGTAGGAATGTTAAGGTTAAAAACCCATTCCTGCAAAGCCTGTTTTACCTGTTTGTAGTTTAGTTCATCATATGCAATGAATGGTGCAAGAAAGGTATCCACATTGCTGAATGCCTGTGCACCAGCAGCTTCTCCCTGAAGAGTAAAAAGAAAGTTCACTACCTGTCCGAGTGCACTTCTAAAATGTTTTGCAGGCAGGGATTCTACTTTTCCTGCCACACCACCAAATCCCCTAATTAACAAATCCATTAAATCCCAGCCCACACAATATGGTGCAAGCACATTTAGGTCATGAATATGTAGCTCTCCATCTATGTGAGCTTGTCTTACCTCAGGTGGATATATTTTATGAAGCCAGTAACTTTTGCTTATCTCACCTGATATGTAGTTGTTTAGTCCCTGAAGGCTAAAGCTCATATTTGAGTTTTCTTTTATCCGCCAGTCAACCTTACTTAAATAATTATCAATTAACTCAAGCCCACCCTGACGGGCAATCTCACGCATACGGGCATGTTGGTCACGATAAATAATATAGGCTTTTGCAGTTTTACGATAAGGACTGCTTAGGAGTATCTCTTCAACAATGTCTTGAATCTCTTCAACATGGGGGTCACGGTCACGAATCAGTTCCTCAGCTAAAAGCAAAACCTTAATTGTAAGTCTTCTGGCTGTATCATAGTCAAACTCTCCTGTTGCTTTACCTGCCTTTGATATAGCTATTGTGATTTTTTCAGGGTCAAAAGGAACCTGACGACCATCACGCTTTATAATGTTTTTAAACATCTTTTACCTCCTTACGCATTATCTCTGCAACTTTAACCATGTTTTTAAGGGAAGGAATGGTTTCTTGCCATCCTCTTGTTTTAAGTCCGCAATCAGGATTTATCCAGAAAAGTCTTTTATCAATAAGCTTTATTGAGCGTTTTACTATTTCAAGCATCTCTTCCACATCTGGCACTCTTGGAGAGTGAATATCATATACTCCGATTCCAATGCCTCTGTCATATTTAAAGTTTTCAAAGGCTTTAAGAATCTCTCCTTTGCTTCTTGATGCCTCAATTGATATCACGTCAGCATCCATTGCATAGATTTTTTCAATTATGTCATTGAAATCAGAGTAGCACATATGGGTATGAATCTGGGTTTCAGGTTTTACTGAGGAGGTAATAATTCTGAAGCTTTTTATAGCCCAGTCAAAGTATTCATCAACTTTTGCTCTTTTAAGAGGCATTCCTTCTCTGAAAGCAGGCTCATCAATCTGAATGATTTTTATTCCAGCTTTCTCAAGCTCCATTACTTCTTCTTTTAGAGCAAGAGCAATTTGATAGGCAATTTCTTTTTTTGAAATATCCTTTCTTGGATATGACCACTGAAGTATTGTGACAGCTCCTGTAAGAATTCCTTTTACTGGTTTTTTAGTGAGAGACTGAGCATAGAGGGTTTCTTTCAAAATTAAAGGTTTGTCTCTCCATACATCGCCATAAATTATCGGTGGTCTTACACATCTTGAGCCATATGACTGAACCCATCCATTTTTTGTTATTGCAACTCCCTGAAGACGCTCTGCAAAAAACTCAACCATGTCAGTTCTTTCAAACTCTCCATGCACTAAAACATCAAGCCCTAAATGCTCTTGAATTTCAATTGCTTTTTTAATTTCATTATTTATAAATGATTCATACTCCTTAAGAGAGATTCTGCCTGCCTTATAGTCTGCCCTTACTTTCCTTAGCTCAGGAGTCTGGGGAAAGCTTCCTATTGTGGTGGTTGGAAAAAGAGGAAGTTTGAGAATTTGCATCTGTTTTTCATATCTCTCTTGAAAAGAGGATTTTCTTTCAAGAGCATTTTCATCAATCTGAGAGATTTTCTTCTTGATTTCAGGATTAACAAATTTCATGGATAAATTCTGCTCTGGAGGCTCTTTACCTTCATTTATTACTGTTTTAAGCAGTGTAAGCTCTTCAAGCCTTTCATTGGCAAAGCTTAACAGATGCAAAATTTCCTCAGGTAGGGTTTCATTTTTCACACTCACTGGAAGATGCATAAGAGGACAGGAGTTTGAAAGAATTATGTTTTCCGTAAACTTTGTAAGAGTCTCAATAAGTTTCAATGTTTCAGTAAAATTTGTCTTCCAGGGGTCTCTTCCTGAGACAACTCCTGCAATTAATAGTTTATCCTTTGGAAAGCCGAATTTTGAGAGACTCTCAAGATTATCTCTCCCATCAACAAAATCAAATCCAATACCATGAACTGGCATTTCGTAAACTACTTTCTCATACTGTGAGAGGCTTTCATAGTAAGTTTGAACATAAACTTTTATCTTACTCAGTGCAGAAGTGATTTTTCTGTAACAATCTATAATTACATGAACAGTATCATTATCTAAATCAATAACCATTGCAGGTTCATCAATCTGAACCTCTTCAATTCCTGATTCTTCAAGCTCTTTAAGAAGCTTTATGTAAACATTAGCTATCCTGTGAAGGAAATAAGCATGGTCTTTTAGTTTAGCACAGTAAAGATAGGTAAAAGGACCTGTGATAACAGGTTTTGTTTTAAGATTAAGAGAGTTTTTTAAAAGTTTATATTCTTTTAAAGGTTTATTTTCAATGAGTTCAAACTCTGTATCATTTTCAATTTCAGGAACAATGTAGTGATAGTTTGTGTTAAACCACTTTGTCATCTCTGAAGCAGGAGCATCTGCAGAGCCTCTTGCTATTGCAAAGTATCTTTCCAGTGGATCAGAGATATTTTTAAATCTCTCTGGAATGACATTAAACATTACTGAGAGGTCAAGGATAAAGTCATAAAGGGAAAACTCATTGGATGGAATAATGTCAATTCCGTGTAGAGTAATGGTTTTTGCATTGTTGATAATTAATTTTTCAGCTTCTTCAATAAGCTCCTTTTGAGAGATTTTTCCACTCCAGTAGGATTCAAGGGCTTTTTTAAGCTCTCTTTGGGGACCAATCTTAGGATAGCCAAAGACAGTTGTTTTAACGGTCATTTAATTCCTCCCACGAGGTATTCTGAAAGCCAAAGGCTTTCAGGCTGGATAGGTCTTCCGGCTTTGGGCTCAATCTCCTACTTACCCGCCTTCCCGGAGACTTCTCTCCAGTGGCTTAAGACAGCAGTGCTGCCTTCCTGGGCTTTCGTTCCCAACACGGCTGCGGGGCAGCGGGGGATTCTCACCCCTCTTCCCTTACATCCAGCAATTTTGAAGATACATTAAGTAGAATTTTTTTGTCAAATTAGCCAAGGTTCACATGAACAGGCGTTCAGGATATGAGTCAAGGAAGAGAATAGTAGATGCTGCTGTGAAGCTATTTTCCCAGAGTGGCTTCAGTGGCACGACAATGAGAATGATTGCAAAAGAAGCAGGAATAAGCGTAGGAGGACTTTATCTTTATTTCAAAAACAAGGAAGAACTATCACTTTGAAACTTGTCAAGAAAATTGTGTCTGTTTGTAAAATTTTGCATTAAACCTTACATTGTTTGTATCTTCATCTTTTATGCTGGTATGATAGGCGTCTATAAAAAGGGCAAATAGCTCTGAGGGTATCTCTTTTGTCTTGAATTCCTTCGCTTTATTGTATAAATCTTCTTTTATCTCCTCTAGTCTGTTTTATTCTTTCTTATACCAATTATTTTAAACTAGAAGAAGATTTAGAAATTCCTACTTTGCAAAAGTTTTTCTAAAACGGTAGACTGAAAAGCTAAACAGTATGCTGCCAAGAACAATTATTCTAAGAATATCATGCCAGACATAGTTTATTCCATTACCTTTAAAAAGAACACTGTAACCAAAGTCAATAAAATACCGCATTGGAGAGATAAGGCTTAAATATCGCATCAAAGGCTGCATAGACTCAGGTGGTGTCCATGCACCTGAGAGCATGAGCATTGGTGTAAGAATTACGAGCATGAGCATCATTGATTGGGCAAGATTTCTTGCCACAGTAGCAATTGCTATTCCAAGAGAAGACATGGTAAAAACATAAAAAAGCATAACAGGATAAAAAAGCAGCAGGCTTCCCCTTATTGGAACTTTAAATACCCCTTTAATTATCAAAAATATGCTTAAAAGGGAAAGAATTCCTACTGCAAAAATTGTTGGAATTATTTTAGCAACAAATATCTCCCATGTTCTGACAGGTGTAACAAGAAGTTGTTCAACTGTGCCATATTCCTTTTCTCTTACAAGTGCTGCGGCAGTTACAAGAAGAGAAACCATTGTTGTTACATTGAAAAGCTCAAGCAAACTCATAAACCATGATGTAAGTATGTTTGGATTGAATTGAACCCTTACTCTTTCATCAATGATCGGAATTTCATTGAAAAATCTGCTCGTTATACCCATCTTTCTTTCAAAAAGTTCTATTGCATAGTTGTATGTTATGGATGATACATAGGCAACAGCCATTGTTGCAGACATAGACATTGTTCCATCAATTATCACCTGTATTTTTGCTCCTGAACTGTCAAGTTTTCTTTTGAAATCTGGAGGAATAACAATAGCCATTGATGCTTTACCATTGTCAAGCCATTCTACCACTTCCCTGTCATTATCAACAAAAGCAAGGATTTTAAAGTAAGGCTTCTGAAATCTGCTGGCAATTTCTCTGCTTTCAGGACTATGGCTCATATCGTATATAATTGTTGGGAAGTTTCTTACTTCCATAGAAACTCCATGACCTGCAGTATAAATCATTCCAGTAAATCCCCAGAAAAGAATGAAAATTAAAACTTTATCCCGCATGAGCTGAGTCATTTCTTTTTTTATGAGCGACAGTAGCCTCATCTTATTCTTTTCCTGAAAAATAGAATTGAAAGCGAATATACAATCAAGACATAAAGTAAAAGAGATAGAATATTAGGCAGATAATAACCGAGCCCAAGTCCCTTAAGATAAACCCCTCTTACAACACCTATAAAATATGTTGCAGTAATAAATTTGCTCATTATCTGTCCTGTAATCTCCATACTTGTTACAGGTGAGAAAAACCCTGAATACATAAAAGATGGAGTAATAGTCCCTAAAAATGCCATAAGCATTGCTGTTATCTGAGTTTTTGCTATCATTGATATAAGTATTCCTATTCCAATTGTGCATGTTAGATAAATTAGGGTAGCAATTGTTAGCACGAAAAAGTTGCCGATAAACTTTGTTTTAAAAAAAACAACTGTGATGATAAAAAGAATTATGTAGGTGGTAAAAGATATGGTTATGTAAGGAATTGCCTTACCTAAAACAACCTCCCAAGCTTTAACAGGTGAACAGTAAAGATTAAATATGCTTCCAGATTCTTTTTCCCTTACAACAACCAGAGATGCAATCAAAACAGGATAAAACATTAAAGTTATAACAAGCATCCCGGGAAGTACAAAGTTTTTGCTCTCAAGTGCAGGGTTATACCAGGCTCTCATTTCAGTTTCTACTGGAAAACTTATGTGTCTACCCTGCATTGAGACGAAATCTTCAAGAAGTTTTTGATTGAACTGATTATTGATTGCAGAGACATATCCCTTTGTTATCTCTGCACGGGATGGGAAAGAGCCATCAATGAGAAACTGAACCTGAGTTTTCTGCCCGCTGTAAAGTTTTTTTGAAAAATCAGGAGGGATTACAACAATCACTCTACATTTCCCTGATTGAATCAACTTATATGCTTCATCGTAGTTATTTATCATTAAATAAAATTTGAAATACTCAGAGTTTGTGAATGAGTGTCTGTAATCCCTGCTTAAAGCTGAACGGTCAAAATCAAGAAAAGCCACAGGAATATTTTTCACATCAAGTATTAATCCATAACCCATAAGTATCAGTATAATTACAGGAACAATAAGAGTAAGGCTAAGATAAAGAGGGTCTCTCAGCAGTTCCCTGAATTCTTTTTTAAGTATTGCAAAAAGTCTTTTATGTATTTTCATAAGCTTTAAGAATGATACCGGTCTGCGTGCAAATTGTAAATCTCAATCCTCCTTTTCATATTTATTCTAACAGATTTACATCCACAGTACTGTTATAGAAAATTCTAAATTTTCACTTCATTGAGAAACTTTTCACTTTCTCTTATATAGTCAATAAATGCTTCCTGAAGGGGGATAGGTGCCTGTGTGAGTTCAAACTGTTTGATTTCTGCATTCCTTAATATTTCGCTTAATACTTGCTTTGTCTTTTCTGGCTCAAAGCTTCTTATAAATATTTTGCTTCCGTAAATTGATATGTCTTTGAAGTTTTTTATAACCAAATCATAAGCTTTTGTAAGTTTCTCTGTTTTCACCTGAATAAGACTTCCTGAAAGCTTTTCAGAGTTTTTCTTGATTTCTTCAGGGCTTCCCAACCCAATAACCCTTCCATGATGCATAAGACAGAGTCTATCACAGTTTTCAGCTTCATCCATGTAATGGGTTGATACAATTACTGTTACATTTTTATTCCTTGATAGCTCAAAAATGATCGCCCAGAAACTTCTTCTTGCGACAGGATCAACGCCACTTGTTGGCTCATCAAGGAATAAAATAGGTGGTTCATGAACCAGTGCGCAGGCAAGAGCTACTCTCTGTTTTATTCCAAGAGGAAGGTCTTTTGTGATTCTTTCCTCAAGTCCTTCAAGTCCAAGCAGTTTGATTATTCCTTTGAAATCACTGTTTTTTATATTGTAGAGTCCAGCATAAAGCTTCATGTTTTCCATCACTGTTAGGTCTCTGTAAAGGGAAAATCTCTGTGACATGTAGCCAATTGTTGACCATATTTTTTTCTTTTCTCTTTGCACATCAAAGCCATTTATGTTGATGCTTCCATCTGATAGTTCAATAAGTCCGCACATCATTTTTATGAGAGTTGTTTTGCCTGCTCCATTCGGACCAAGAAGTCCTAAAATCTCTCCTTTTTTTACATCAAGCGTAACAGAGTCAACAGCTTTAAATTTTCCAAAAAGTTTTGTCACTGATTTGCATGAGATAACAGGAGATTCCTCGCCCGTGGTTCGGAATGAAGGCTTAAAACTCTTAATAATCTCAACTTTATCATCAGCCATTTTTTCTATAAAAACTCGCTCTAAATTGCCAAATTCATCAGGGCTTCCCTGAAGAAGAATTCTTCCTTCATGCATGAGTGCAACCCTATGGCATCTTTCTGCTTCATCCATATAGGATGTGCTAAGCAAAACAGTCACACCCCTTTGTGTTACAACTCCGTGAATGATGTTCCAGAAATCCTGCCTTGAAAGAGGATCTACTCCTGTTGTGGGTTCATCAAGAAGAATAATATCTGGAAGATGTAGCAGTGTGCAAACAAGAGCAAGCTTCTGCCTCATGCCTCCTGAAAGAGCTCTTGCCTGCCTCTGAAGAAATGGTGTGAGCCTTGTTATATCAAGGAGTGTTTTTTTATTTTTTTTAAATACTTCATCGGGAATAAGCCTTAGTCCTTTGAAAAATTCAATATTTTCCTCAATTGACAGAGAATCATAAAGATTAAGTCCAAGACCCTGAGGCATATAGCCGATTATTGATTTAACAGCCTCTGGATTTTTTGTAACATCAATGTTATTTATGAAAGCTTTCCCTGAGCTTGCTTTAAGCACTCCTGCAAGAATCTGTATTATTGATGTTTTTCCAGCACCATCAGGACCAATAAGACCAAATACTTCTCCTTTGTTTACAGAGAAGGAGACATTGTCAACTGCTTTGATTTTTTTATAGCTTTTACAGAGATTTTCAACTTTTATTACTGTGTTTATCTTGGCTTTATCCAAGGTACATCATCTTTCCATTTTATTACAACATCAGCAGGCATTCCAGGTTTTAGGAGTCCCTCTGGATTATCCACAGATACTTCCACGCCGAATACAAGTTTAACGCGCTCTTGTTTTGTTTCCACATTTTTGGGAGTAAACTCAGCTTGCTCATAAATCTTTGTAATCCTTCCATTGAAAAATCTATCAGGATAGGCATCAATATAAACTCTTGCTGGCATTCCAAGCTTTAGCTTGCCAATATCAGGCTCAGGCACATAAACTTTTACATAAAGCCTGTTTAAGTCAACGATAACATACAAAACAGTTCCAGGATTTACAACCTCTCCAGCTTCAACAGGCCTGCTGAGAATAACTCCATCAATGGGTGAATAAATCTTTGTTTCATTTAGATCAGCCTGTGTCTCCTTAAGCCTTTGCTGTGATGCTCTGAAGTTTGCTTCAGCCTGAGCTATAGCCTTGGAAGCAGCTTCAACTTCAGCCTGTGCTGATTCATACTGCATCTTAATTCTATCAAAATCACTCTTTGAGACAAGTTCTTCTTTAAGAAGGCTTGTGTATCGCTCATAATCTTTTCTGGCTTTATCATATGTAGCTCTGGCTTTCATTAGATTTGCCATAGCCTGAGCAATTGCAGCAGAATGTAGCCTTCATGGTAGGTTTAGCATTTGCAGTTTCATTAGATTTGCCATAGCCTGAGCAATTGCAGAGTAGGAAGCTTCTCGAGTTTCAACTGCAGCTTTGTATCTTGCAGAGAGTTGTTCTGAATCAATCTCGCATAGAAGCTCTCCCTGCCTTACACTATCTCCTTCATCTTTATAAAGTTTGATAATCCTGCCCTGAATTTTTGGAGATACATTTGTTTCTCTCCCTTCAATTCTTCCACTTAGAATAATAAGTCCCTGAGGAGTTTTTTCGGAGCCTTTTATTATCAGAAATGATAAAGCAAACAAAAGAATCAGAATAATTGTAACTATTATCAGCTTTTTAAAATTGATTTTCACTGCATCTATTATAGACTTTATTTTTCAATGATTTCAATAAACCAGAAATTGCGGTAGAAATTAACAAAACATTACATCACCTTAAATCTCCGAGGCATTTAGAGATAATTTTCTCCCGCCAACTTCATGATTTGACTTTTATAAGGATATTGTTATAGTATTTTGTTTATGGAACTTACAGTTATTGACCTTATAAAACAAACAGGAGTTGTTGCAAAGGCTGTTTTACTTATACTTCTTTTCTTTTCCATACTTTCCTGGGCAATTATATTTTACAAGTGGAAACTCTTCAAAAACATGAAAAAGGAAAATCAAAAATTCTTTGAAGCCTTTTTAAATTCCAATGGAGCAAAGGAGCTTTTTGCTATAGCTAAAAGATTTGAATTAAGTCCTCTTGCATCTCTTTATAGAGGAGTTTTCTCAGAGGCTTACGGTAAAAGCCACAGCAATATTGAAGCTATTGCAAAAAAATACTCCTCTGATGAAGTAAATAAAGTGGAAAGTTATCTTGGTTTTCTTGCAACTACAGGTTCAACAACTCCATTTATAGGACTTTTTGGAACAGTATGGGGAATTATGGATGCCTTTAGACATATAGGAGTTAAAGGTTCAGCATCAATTGCCACTGTTGCACCAGGTATTGCAGAGGCACTGGTTACAACAGCTGCTGGTCTTTTTGCAGCAATTCCTGCAGTAATTGCTTATAATTACTTTACATCTCAGGCAAATAGAATAATCAATGAAGTTCATGACTTTTCTGAAACTCTCTTAAAATATCCATGGCAGGATTAAACCCTCGTAGAAGGTCTTCAATAGCAGATATTAATGTTACTCCTCTGGTTGATGTTATGCTTGTATTGCTCATTATTTTTATGATTACAGCTCCGCTTCTAAAACAGGGAATTGATGTAAATCTCCCCAAGGCAAAAGGAAAAAGTCTTGAAGAAACTGAAAAAATAAGCATTGTCATTACTAAAGAAGGCAGAATATTTTTAAACGATAGAATAATTAACAAAGATGAGCTGCCTGCATTACTTAATTCTTATAAAGAAAGCAATACTGCTGTGCTTTTAAAAGCTGATAAAGATGTTCCTTACGGTCTTGTAGCGGAAGTTATGGGAGAGATTAAAGCTGCTGGAATAGAAAAAATAGGAATGGTAACAGAGCCTAAAGAAACTAAATGACAGGCAAAATTTATTCTTCTCTTTTTCTATCTTTTCTTTTTCATGGTTTGGTTATTCTGGTTTTAATCTTTGGAGTAAGAAATTCAGTTAAGGATTTTAAAAATCTCACATATGTAACATTGATTCAAGAGGCAGGCAATCAATCACAAACAGCCTCATTAAATGAAGAAAATAAAACCCAGAGCAGATTTCAATCAATAAAACAACCCGAGCAGCAGACAAAAGAAGTTTCAAAAAAGCCTCAGGAAAAAGCACAAAAAATTTCAAAGGAAGATGAACAGCTTCTTCAGGAAAGAATTGCTGCCCTTAGAGCTAAAAAGAAAGTCCTTGAAAAAGCTCAATCAGGCTCTGTAGAATTTAGAAGCGGGCAAAATACTAAGGGCAGTGGAGTTTCAACAGCTTATTTAGCATTAATCTCTGGAATTATAAGAAAGCACTGGAGCATTCCTGATACAGTTCCTAAAAATCTTGAAGCAGTTGTGTCAGTGCGCATTCTTTCAAATGGACAGGTTATCATTGAAGGATTTGAACAAAGATCAGGAAACATGCTTTTTGACTCCTCTGTATTAATGGCAATTAAGAATTCCTCTCCTCTTCCTCCTCCTAAGAGTGAGATTTTTGTAGGATTGAGGTTTAAACCATGAATTCAGGATTAAAAAAACTCATCTTTTTAACTATTTTTTTTACCCTTTACCTTAAGCCTTTTACCTTAAGTTCTGCTCTGGCAGAAAAAATTTATCTTGATATAAATCAGCCAGGAATTAAAAAACTTGCTCTGGCAATTGAAGGATTTGATAGGTTGCCTGTTCTGTTTAACACCATAAAAGAAAATCTTGAATTTACAGAATATTTCAGGGTTTACGGACCTTTTCCATTTAAAGGAGAGGCATTTGACCCTAATTTATGGAAGTCCTCTGATGTTGAAATTATTGTAAGAGCTGAAACTTTAAATAATATTTCAATGAAGATTTTTACTGTTACATCTGCATCACCCATATTTGTGAAGGAATATCCTTTAAAAAATGATCAGGCTACAGGAAACCTTATTGCTTCTGACATATATAAATTATTGACAGGAAAAGAGGCACCATTCTTTAATCGCTTTGTTTTTGTGAGAAAACTATCAAAAACCATGGGAATTTTTCTAAGTAACTGGAATGGGAAAACTATTTACGATACAGGATTGAGAAGAGAAATAATATCAAAAGTTGTTTTTAAAGGAAATAAAATTTTTTACTCCTGCCTTAATGGAAAGTTCTGGAGAATAGAAGTATTTGACACAGCAACCAAGACGAACAAAGAGATTATAAAGAGCAAATCCCTGCTTTTACTTGGTGATGTATTAGATGAATCACAGTTTCTGTATTCAGAAAGTGATGGAGAGATATGGGAAATTAAAATATCTGACATTTATGGAAAAACAAGAACAATATCCTCATCAAGATGGATTGATACTTCACCAAGATGGACTAAGTCTTCTATATTTTTCGTTTCAAACAGAAGCGGTTCTCCGCAAATTTATGAAATGACGCAATCAGCAACGGGCATAAGAAGAGTAACCTATCAAGGGAAATACAATACAGAACCTGCTATAACTGCAGATGGCAGTAAACTGGCTTTTTCAACTCTTGATGGAAACTTTCAGATTTATGTTATGGATATATCCTCAGGTATACAGAACCAGATAACAAAAGAGGGGAATAATGAGCAGCCTTCTTTTTGTCCTGATGGTCATTTTTTAACAATAATGTCAGACAGAAGAGGTAAAAAGGAGATATATCTTATAAGCTCTGATGGTGTAGTGCAGAAACCTTTAACACATGGGTATCTTCCCTCGTGTAGCAGATAATGGTTTATTCAGGAATAGATAGATTTGAAAAAACTCTTCCAAAAAGATTTTATGGTTTACAGGCTGGAGTTCTTATTCATCCAGCATCACTAAATAGGAAACTTGTTTATACCAAAGACATTCTCATTAAAAGCAAAAAAATCAGGGTTAAGGCTTTTTTTGGACCCCAGCACGGAATATTTGGAGATACTCAGGACAACATGATTGAATGGGAAGGCTTTGTTGATAAGCTGACAGGTTTACCAGTTTACAGTTTATATGGAAAAACAAGAAAGCCTACAGCACAGATGCTTGACGGTATTGAACTCTTTATTGTTGATCTTCAGGACATTGGAGCCAGATATTACACATTTATCTGGACAATGGCTTTATGCATGGAAGCCTGCGAGGAAAAGACAATACCGATGATTGTTCTTGATAGAGTAAATCCAATTGGAGGACATCTAACTGAAGGACCTGTGCTTAAGTTAGAGTTTTCATCCTTTGTAGGATTGCATCCATTGCCTATCCGCCATGGAATGACAATTGGTGAAATAGCAATTTATTTTAAAGAACAGTTTTATCCTAAACTTGATCTTACAGTAGTTCCTCTTTCTGGCTGGAAAAGAAATCAATGGTTTGATAAAACAGGACTTCCATGGGTGATGCCATCACCAAACATGCCAACCCTTGAGACTGCCACGGTTTATCCAGGAATGTGTCTTCTGGAAGGAACTATTTTAAGCGAAGGAAGAGGCACAACAAGACCCTTTGAGATATTTGGTGCACCTTTTATAGAGCCTGAAAAGCTTGTAAAAAGATTGAATGATTTCAAGTTAAAGGGAGTATTTTTTAGGCATATTTATTTTAATCCCACTTTTAATAAATTTTCTGGTAAGTTATGCGGAGGTGCACAGATTCATGTTATTGACAGGGAAAAATTTAAGCCTTTCAAAACAGCCATTGCAATTCTTCTTGCAGTAAAGGAGCTTTATCCAGAAGTTAATTTATGGCGTGAGCCTCCATATGAATACGAGTTTGATAAACTTCCTTTTGACATTCTTACAGGCTCAGATAGATTAAGGATTGAAATTGAAAAAGGTGTTACACTAAAACAGATGGAACAGTGGTGGAGTGAAGAAAATGAAAATTTTGAGAAAATACGAAATAATTATTTGATGTATAAATAAATGTCAAACAGTATTAAAGCTTTTATTCTTGCTGCAGGATATTCAACAAGATTGAGACCTATTACAGAGCAGATTCCCAAGCCTTTGATGCCAATTGCCGGTGAGGTTTTACTGGAATACATTTTTAGAAATTTAAATGCCCTGACTAAAGAAGTTGGCATAAATTTACATTACAAAGCAAAGGAAATTGAAGATTACATAAAAAAGCAGAATCTTCCCTTAAAAACATTTTATGAAGAGGAGATTCTTCTTAGTGGTGGAGCATTGCGGAATGCAAGAGAGTTTCTCAAAGACTCTATTTTTATTGTCCATAATGGAGATATTTACTCTGATGCAAACATTAAAGAAGCAGTAAAATGGCACATGGAACATGAAAACTCAATAACTCTACTTGTTCATGATTATAAGCCTTACAATAAATTAATCGTTGATGAAAATGGAAATTTACGTGGAGTTGGAGACTTGGATAAATCTCATCTTGCTTTCTCAGGAATTGCTATTTATAGTCCCCATATTCTTGAGCTTTTGCCTGAAGGTCCTTCATCAGTTATTGATTTATGGATTAACTGCATTAAAAATGGATTTAAGGTAAGCACATTTAAAATAAAATACAGCTTCTGGTTTGATATTGGAACTCCATGGGATTATGCCAATGCAGTTTTTGATAAATTAAAGAGAAATTTTACTTCTCTATACATTCATCCTTCAGCCTCTGGATGTGAGCTTATCAAACCTGAAGGTAAAGTGGTGATTGAGAGAGATGTAAAAATAAAAAAGAGATTCAGGGGAAAAAATATTATAATTTTGCCTGAGACTGAATTTACACCTGAAAACGAATATCTCTCAAATCTCATAATTGGTAAAAATTTTATGATACCAATTGAGACACTACATGGTGCTGAAACACTAACTTCTGGTGGGTCTGATAGAGAATACATTAGAGAAAATAACAGAATCCTTTGCAAATGGGGAAAATTATCAGAGGATTTTGAAAAAACGATTGTTTTAAATAAGTTTTTCATTGAAAAAGGAGTCTCTGTGCCTGAAATCCTTGAAGTAGACAGGGATAAAAAAACGATTATTTTTAAAGACCTTGGAGATTTAACCCTTTACAGCTGGCTTCAATGTAAAAGAAAAGATGAAGAAATTGAAAAAATTTATAAAAAAATAATTGAAAAGATTGGAAAACTTCACTGGAAAATCTCTAAGGAAGCAACTGATTTAAATCTTCCGGAATTTGACTACTCCTATTTTCTCTGGGAAAGTGATTACTTTTTAAAAGAATGTGTCAAAGAAATCTTTAAAATTGAAGAAAACCCTCAGGAAGAATTCCACATAATTGCTGAAATTCTATCAAAAGCTAAAAAAGTAATATTGCACAGAGACTTACAGAGCCAGAACATAATGTTGAAAAATGGAAAAATCTATTTTGTTGACTATCAGAGTGCAAGATGGGGCCCTGCAGCTTATGACATAGCTTCACTTCTCTGGGATCCATATGTAAAGCTCAAAGATGAAATGAGAACAAGGCTTGTTAATTTCTATATTCACAGCCATAAGCTTGATGAAAAAGCTTTTTTAGATGAGCTTTCTTTATGCAGAATTCAAAGACATATGCAGGCTCTTGGAGCATACGGATTTCTATCTTTAAAAAAAGGAAAAAAGAATTTCCTGAAGTTTATTCCTGATGCATTAGATTTACTGGCAAAAGACCTTGAAGAATGCCATATCAATCTCTCAGAGCTAAGACACCTTGTTTTTAAAATCAAAAAAAGCTTTATAATATTTAAATGAAACGATTCTGGATAGTTTTAACAGTGATGTTACCCACCTTTATTGAAATTCTTGATACAACAATAAATAATGTTGCATTAAGACACATTCAGGGAAGTCTTTCCGCAGGGGTTGATGAATCAACATGGATTATTACTTCCTATCTTGTCTCTAATGCAATTGTAATTCCAATGGCTGGATGGTTAAGCAGAGTTTTTGGAAGAAAAAACTATTTGATTTTTTCAATATCTCTTTTTACAATTTCCTCATTTTTATGTGGAATGTCTTGGAGTCTTACATCTTTAATATTTTTCAGAGTTCTTCAAGGAATTGGAGGAGGGGGGCTTCAACCTTTAAGCCAGAGCATTCTTCTTGAAACATTTCCAAAGGAAAAATATGGCACAGCAATGGCAATTTATGGGATGGGTATAATTATGGCACCAATACTTGGTCCAATTGTGGGAGGCTGGATTGCTGATAACTTTTCATGGAGATGGATTTACTATATAAATATTCCTGTTGGTGTAATATCTATTTTAATGACCTATCTTGTTATAGAAGACCCTGATTATTTGAAAAGGAAAGAAAAGCTGAGAATTGACTATCCCGGAATCATTCTTTTAGCATTGGGAATCGGATGTCTTCAGGTAATGCTTGATAAAGGTGAAAGAGAAGACTGGTTTGAATCAAAATTTATAATAACTCTATTTGTGGTAAGTATCGTAAGTCTTATAGCTCTTTTATGGTGGGAGCTAAAGCGAGCAGAACATCCAATTGTTAATTTCAGACTTTTTAAAGATAAAAACTTCTTTTTTGGAAATCTCGTAATGTTTTTTACCTTTGTAAATCTTTTCGGAAGCATTATTCTTTTACCAATTTATGTTCAGAATTTAATGGGATATACAGCATTTTTAGCAGGACTGGTTCTTGGTCCTGCTGGAATTGTCCAATTTATAGCTTTCCCAATAAGTGGAAAAATCGTAGATAAGATTAATCCTAAGATACCACTTGCTTTCGGTATTATCATGTGTGCTTATTCAACACATCTTATGAGTTTATTTAATCTTCAGGCAGGATTCTGGGACTTTGTATATCCAAGAGCTGTCCTTGCTCTTGGTATGGCTTTTGTTATAACTCCTCTGGCAGTATTAACAGTGGCGTATATTCCAAAAGAAAAAATGCAGGATGCAACACCATTGAATGCTGTTATAAGAAACATAGGAGGTTCTGTAGGTACAGCAATAGTTACAACAATCGTGTCTCAGAGAGCACAGTTTCATCAGTTCCGACTTATAGAAAATCTAACTCCCTATGATATTCCCTATCAAATAGCCATTGAAAAACTGAATGAGTATCTGCAGCCAGGAGCATTATCAGCTGAGGGAGTAATTTACAGAGAACTTATAAGACAGGCACAGTCAATTGCTTTTAATGAAGCATTCTGGATACTAAGCATTGGAATGATTTCAATGGTTTTAACGATTATGTTTTTCCGTAAACCTATTTATAAAAATAAAGGAGGGACTCCTGATGCTGTCCATTAAAGGAAAAGTTGCACTTATAACAGGTGCATCAAAAGGTATAGGACTGGCAACTGCTGAGAAATTCGCCAGTGAGGGAGCTAATCTTGTTTTAGTAGCAAGGTCTCGGGAACTGTTGAATAATGTTACACAGAAGCTTAAAATCTATGGAACAAATGTTGTCAGTGTTCCTGCTGATCTTACAAAACATGAGGAAGTTGAAAGAGTCTTTGAAGTATTGAAGGATTCTTTTCAGGAAATTGATATTCTGGTTAACAATGCTGGAAGGGGAATTTTTAATTACATTGAAAATGGTTCTCCGGATGAATGGAAAGAAGTTATTGATCTGAATCTTACAGGAGTTATTCATTGCACTCATCTGGCTGTAAAAATGATGATTCCAAGGAGAAGTGGCCATATTGTGAATATTTCATCAGTAGCTGGAAGAGTTGGAATTCCTGGTTGGTCTGTTTACTGTGCCACAAAATGGGCAGTTATAGGTTTTTCTGAATCAATTCGTAAGGAATTGATAAAATACAACATTCGTGTTACAGTAATAGAACCAGGTGTTACAGCAACTCAATGGGGTGAAAACATGCCTGAAGAATGGATAAAGAGCAGAGGAGCAATGAAAGCACTAAAAGCTCATGATATTGCAGAAGCTATATATTATGTTGTAACGCAACCCGAGCATGTCAGTATAAATGAGCTACTTATAAGACCATCAGAGCAGGAAAGATGAAAATAATGATAAAATGACAATAGGTTCAGTATTTTCTATTTCAGGAATAAGAATTAGATTGACTTCTGAGAGATGGGTGCATATAGTAGAATCGCATGATTATATGGCAGGTAATCTTGACTTAATTCTGGAGACTATTGAAAATCCAGATTTTATTGTTCAAGGGAATAAAGGAGAGTTAATAGCAATTAGATACTATGAAAAAACTTCAATATCAGAAAAACACTTAGTAGTAGTTTATAAAGAACAAAGAAAGTGATGGTTTTGTTATTACAGCATTTATGACATCTAAACCAGAAAGCATAATAAAGCGAGGAATAATATGGAAAAAAGAATCATTGAAATTTTGAACCTTATTCCTTCATTATTACAAACTTCTTTTAAAAAAATCTGGATAGACTATGATGAAGAGGTTGATGTGCTTTATATAAGTTTTCAAAAACCTCAACAGGCAAATGACAGTATTATGGAAGGTGAAATAGTTTATCATTACAGAAATGATGAATTGGTTGGAGTGACTATTTTAAATGCCAAGAAAATTGCGTATTCAAAAGAAAAAGTAACCGTTTAAAAGATTATGTTTACTCATTTTGACGAAAAAGGACAGGCACGAATGGTGGATGTTACAGGAAAACCTGTAACTGAGAGAATTGCCATTACTGAAGGCATTGTAAGAATGAAATCTGAAACCTTAAAAATGATTTTGAATAAGGAAATTGCAAAGGGCGATGTTTTTCAGGTTGCTCGTCTTGCTGGAATTATGGCTTCAAAGATGACACCTCATCTTATTCCGCTCTGTCATCCCATTCCAATTACATCTGTTGAAATTGATTTTGAACCTGATGAAAAAAACTCTCAGGTTAAAATAAAAACCACTGTTAAAACAACAGCGCAAACAGGAGTTGAGATGGAAGCAATGGTTGCAACCTCTTTAGCAGCACTTACAATATATGACATGTGCAAAGCAGTTGACAAAGAGATGGTAATTGAAGATATAAAGCTTGTTTACAAAGCTGGAGGTAAAAGCGGAGAGTTTTTTAGAGTTTAATTGTCCCTATTTGAGTCTCCTCCAAAATAGAGCTGTTTTTCCACAATTGGATTAAGTCTTATAAAAATCAAAATAGAATTGTCTTCCTTTTTATAAACTGTTTCAACTGGCTCCAAAACTCCAAATACCCAGGGGAAATAAATTGGTTTTAACTCATAACCTATAAGATTTCCTTCAACTGATATGGCTGAGCATTTTATAGAACTAACAGAAGGAATTTTTAAAATTTCATCAACAATCTTCAAAGCTTCTTTTTCGCTCAGATTTTCCATTGTTGTATATTTAAAATGAGGAGCATAGGGAACTATTTTAAATCTGTCAAGGGCTTTATCAAGAATTATGAAAGTTTCAGGATCCTCTATAAAGGAATTTGAATAAATAATCAAATTGAATGTTCCTTTAATCTCGCCTAAATTGCAGTGATTGAGTAAAATCTCAGCATTCAGATTTAATGGCAGTATAAGCAATCCGAGGAATATTAATATTTTAATCAGCTTCACAAAAATATTATACTAAAAATTGTGAATGCAGTGGTAGGAAAAAATTTAACAAAGTATTACGGGCAATTTAAAGCACTTGATTCAGCCAAATTTGAAATAGGGCAGGGAGAATGTTTTGGATTTCTTGGACCAAATGGTGCTGGAAAAACAACCCTTATGGGAATGATTTATGGATTTATTAAACCCTCTTCAGGAGAAATAGAAATATTTGGTATCAAAGTAGATGAAAAAATTTTTCCACAACTTAAAAAGAGAATTGGTGTGATTCCACAGGATAATAATCTTGATCCTGACCTTGATGTCCTTGAAAATCTTATTGTTTATGCAAGATACTTTGACATTGGCAAAAAAGAAGCCATTAACAAAGCTATGGAGCTTCTTAATTTTGTAAGGCTTGATGAGTGGAGCAAAACCAATGTTAGAAAACTTTCAGGAGGAATGCAGAGAAAGCTTATATTTGCAAGGGGGTTAATAAATGACCCTGATATAATAATTCTTGATGAACCTACAACAGGACTTGATCCACGTAGCAGAAGACAGATATGGGATAAAATTGAATTTTTAAAGCATTCTGGAAAAACACTCATCCTTACAACTCATTACATGGAAGAAGCTGAAAAGCTATGTGATAGAATTGCCATTATGAACAGAGGTAAAATACTTGTTATTGATACTCCTCAGAATCTTTCAGACAGATTTGGCGGAAATCTTGAGCATGTTTATCTTAACATGACAGAGGAGTAAGATGAATCTGAAAAGAGCATTCAGAGTATGGCAGAGAAATGCAACAGTTTATAAAAGACTTTATCGTTCAAGTCTTACGCTTAATTTTTTTGAACCAATGCTTTATTTAATTGCTCTTGGTTATGGTCTTGGAGGATTTATAAAAGAAATAAAAGGGATTTCATACATTGAGTTTATTGCTCCAGGAATTGTAATGTCTTCAGCCATGTTTGCAGCCTGCTATGAATGCACCTATGGAACTTATGTGAGGATGGTTTATCAGAAGACATTTGATGCAATTCTGGCAACTCCCATAACTTTTAATGAACTTATATTTGGAGAATTGCTATGGGGAGCAACAAAAAGCATGATTTATGGCACTATTATAATTATTGTTATTTCCCTGTTCGGACTTGTAAAATCTTCTTATGTTATTTTTCTAATTCCATTGATTTTCATATGTGGATTGATATTTGCCAGTTTATCATTAATTGCCACAGCTATAGTTCCTGGAATTGATTCATTTAATTATTTTTATACTCTGATTCTCACACCTCTTTTTTTATTCTCAGGAATTTTTTTTCCTCTTGAAGACATGCCTGACATTGTAATCAAGCTTTCTCAGGTAAATCCTTTACTTCATTTTGTAAATATTTCAAGAATGCTCTGTTATGGAAACATTTCTGATATTCTTTTTAGTGATATAGGTATAGTTTTTATATATCTTATTTTGCTTGCTCCTCTTCCATTTATTTTACTAAAAAGGCGATATATTTTATGAAATTAAGCTTCACTCTTTAACATTTCACATATTTTTATACCCTGAATTCTGAATCAGGATAATTTTACTACACCTCCAGATTTGCCGATAGAAGTCTCAAAGGAAGTTATAATAGAATTGTGTCAATTTGGCAGGTAATTGAATTAGTTAAAGGAAGAATTAGGATGACAGACAGGTTTCATTGAGAAAAATCTATCTTTTATATTAATTTTCCATTTTTCTATTTTACCTGAATGCAGTGATCGGATAAGAGGACATCCTTTCAATAAATGAATCAGTTTCATACACAATCTGATAGCATTTTTTACCTATCCGAGAGTCTGCATCCTGATTTACAATTTTAGCAAAGGAGTGGATTATTATTCCGTCAGGTTTTAGAAATGCAATTGTATCAAAGATTGCATTACAAGTTTCTGCCACTTGAAAAAGTTATTATTGATTTCCATAATTAATTAATTTTTTAAGCTTTCGTAGATTTCTTCAATTCTTGAAGCGTTTTTCTTGAATGCATCAAGAACTTTTGGATCAAAGTAATGAGGCATGTATCTTCCATCTCCCTCTGTGATTATTCTGTAAGCAGTTTCATGGTCAAAGGCAGGTTTGTAGGGTCTCTTACTTCTTAATGCATCATATATATCAACAATTGTTACAATTCTTCCTTCAATTGGTATCTCCTCTTGTTTAAGTTTATTGGGATATCCTGAACCATCCCACTTTTCATGATGTGTAAGGGCAATTTTTTTAGCCATCTTAAGCCTTGGATGCTCTCCTATTATTTTTGTACTCAAAATTGTATGCTTTTTTATTTCTTCAAATTCTTGTTCTGTAAGTTTTCCAGGTTTTCTCAATATATCAGGATTAATATGGACTTTCCCTACATCATGCAAAAGTGCCTTAACCTTTATTTTTTCTATGAAATACTGTGGTAACCCTAATTCCTGAGCAATTACTGCTGCATAACTGTCAATTCTTAAAATATGATTTCCTGTATCTTCATCATTTGCTTCAGCAGATCTTGCAAGAACATAAACTGTATAAACAAAGGCATCCTCTGTTTCTTTTATTTGATTGGAAAGAGAATTCATAAAAAGAATAAGGGCAGTATAATAAAATTTTGTCTGTTTTAAGGATACTTTAAAATAATTGGTATGAGAAAGAATAAAACAAAACAATTAAAAAAAGGAAATAAAAAAATAAGGAGGCACTTGTCAAGAATTTTGTGTCTGGGCATAGAATTTTCTATTAAAAATTTGTCTAAGTTCATAGGTATTAGCTTTCAGTATAGGTACAGGATTTTTCCATCTGCCTTGTAACAACCTTTCCCTCTGCAAAAACAGATTTGTCTCAAGTATTTCAATTGATTGAAAATATCCTCCAAGCCTCAGTCTTATTTCCTCTATTCTTCTGTTAAAGTTCTCTGCTGCATTAGTTGTGTATATATATTTTCTTATCTCTTCGGGATATTTGAGAAAATTAAAATACTTCTCTGCCTTTTTCTTTAGTTCCTTCATAAAATAAGAATAGTTTTTCTCGTATCTATCACAGAGAGATTTAAACCTCTCTAATGCATCCTCAAATCCTAAGCTTAGCTGTTTTATTTGATTAAGCATTTTAAGAAATTCCTGAGAAGCCAGTTTTCCCATGTTTTTTCTGATGTTTCTTTTTAAATGTACAAAACAGAGTTGATGCTCTGTAAGTGGATAAAGTGCCTCAAGAGCCTCACTTAGCCCTGGGAAATCATCGCTTACTACCACAACTACCTTGTGATAGCCATCTATGAAAAGGGCAAATACTTCAGAGGGTAATTGCCTTGTCTTAAAATCCTCAAGTCTTTCCCTCAGGTCTTCAATTATCTTTTTCATCTCATCCTGAGTATAAGGAAGTCCTAACTCACTGAGTGTCCTGTGAAGCTGAGCGGGACTGTATCCGTTTATTATTAAAGAATAAAGGACATCTGTATAAGATGCACCTACTCTCTGGTATGGCTGAGGTAAAATGTAAGGCCGAAACTCACCATGTCTGTCTCTTGGAACAGTAAGGTCAAGGCAGAATGAGCCTTCAGAGAACTGACGATGATAATAGCCATTGCCCTTATTGCCAGGGCTATTTTTTAGATATATCTCTCTTTCAGATTTCATTATCTGGTTTAATGTTTCTTCAAAAAGCTTCTTTAGTCTTACCTGTTAAAACATCATCTCAAAGTACTTTCATGGCTGCTTCCCTGAATAGCTCCTCTTTTACTGCCTCATACATCTCTTTTGATTTTCCATATCCTCTTTCCTCCTCTTTATTTAGTTTTCAAATTCATATATTTTATCCATAGACACAAAATTATTTTAACTTCCCTCAAAGGACATTACAGGATGGTTTTAGGGATGATGTAGACAGAAGGATCTATTGGTAAGGAAAACTTTTTCTATATGATGCTCTGTGGGCAAGGAGTGTTGTAGGTGTTTTTAAAATTCTGAGTTATGGTAATATATTTTATTATTAGTTTAATTCCAAAAAGGGAGGAAAAAAATGATTTTAAAAAAATATCTGCTTGCACCAGGACCAACTCCAGTCCCTCCAGAAGTTCTTTTAAGTATGGCAATGCCTGTTATTCACCATCGGAGCCCTGATTTTTTACCAATTCTTGATTCAGCAAAAAAAGGTCTTCAATGGATTTATCAAACTAAAAATGATGTTTTAATACTTTGCTCTACAGGAACAGGTGGAATGGTTGCTTCAGTAAATAACTTTTTTTCACCTGGAGAAAAAGTTCTTATAATAAATGGTGGTAAATTTGGCGAAAGATGGGTAAAAATAGCACAGGCTTATGGATTAAATGTATTGGAAATTCCGGTTGAGTGGGGATATTCAGTTAATGTTAATAGAGTTGATGAAGAATTAAGGAAACATCCTGATATTAAAGGTGTTTTCATACAGGCAAGTGAGACTTCCACAGGTGTATATCATGATGTGGAAGCAGTTGGAAAAATAGTAAAAAATTATGAAGATACACTATTTATTGTGGATTCCATTTCTGCTCTTGTTGCTCATGATATAAAAACTGATGAATGGGGAATTGATATAATGGTGAGTGGTTCACAGAAAGGATTTATGCTTCCTCCAGGGCTTGCTTTTATAAGCGTTAGTGAAAAGGCATGGAAAAGAAATGAAAAATCAAAAATGCCGAGATTTTATTTTAACCTTAAAAAAGAGAGAGAAAATCTTGCTAAAAATCAAACAAATTTTACCTCTGCTGTGTCTCTTATTATTGGTCTCAATGAGGCATTGAAATTTATGCAAAAAGAAGGGCTTGAAAACATATTCCGAAGGCATGCAGTTTTAGCCCGTGCAACAAGGGAAGCTGTAAAAGAAATAGGACTTAACTTATTCCCTAAAGGCACGCCAAGTAATGCTGTTACAGCAATTGAAGCACCACAGGGTATTGATGGGCAAGTTATCTATAAAACCTTAAGAGAAAAACACGGAGTTACAGCAGCTGGTGGACAGGATAAACTGAAAGGAAAAATATTCAGAATTGCACATCTTGGATATGCTGATAAATTTGATGTAATCGTTGGGATTTCAGCTCTTGAGATGACACTTAAAGAGCTTGGATATCCGATTACTTTTGGTAAAGGGGTGGCAAAGGCTGAAGAAATCTTTTCAAAGGAGGAAGTAAGGTGAAAGTCCTTGTCAGTGACAGCATTTCTCCAAAGGGAGTTGAAATTTTAAAAAAAGCAGGATTTGAAGTAGATGTTAAGACAGGATTAAAACCCGAAGAACTCAAAGCAATAATAGGTGAATATGATGCTTTGATTATAAGAAGTGCTACGAAAGTGACTGCTGATATAATTGAATCTGCAGATAAGCTTAAAGTCATAGGTAGAGCAGGAACAGGAGTTGACAATGTAGACAAAGTTGCTGCTACGAAAAAAGGAATTGTTGTTATGAATACTCCTGGAGGCAATACTATCACCACTGCTGAACACGCTATTGCAATGCTTTTTGCTCTTGCAAGGAGAATTCCTCAAGCAACAGCATCTATGAAAACAGGAAAATGGGAAAAGAAAAAATTCATGGGCGTTGAACTTTACAATAAAACTCTTGGAATAATTGGACTTGGTAGAATTGGTTCTGAGGTTGCAAAAAGAATGCAATGCATGGGAATGAATGTTTTAGCTTATGATCCTTTCTTAAGTGATGAAAGAGCAGAAGAACTTGGAATTACAAAGACTGACCTTGACAGACTTTTTTCTGAATCAGACTTTATTACAATTCATACTCCTTTGACTGCTGAGACAAAGTATTTAATAAATAAAGATACAATTGCGAAAATGAAGAATGGAGTTTATATAATTAACTGTGCTCGTGGTGGCATAGTAAAAGAACAGGATCTTTATGAGGCAATTCAATCAGGAAAAGTTGCTGGTGCTGCTCTTGATGTTTTTGAGAAAGAACCTCCAGAAGAAGGTTATCCACTCATAGCAGATGAAAGAGTTATTTGCACTCCTCATCTTGGGGCATCTACAGTAGAGGCTCAAGAAAATGTGGCTGTTGCAATAGCAGAACAGGTTGTAGATTACTTAATTAATGGAACTATTCGTAATGCTGTTAACTTTCCATCAATTCCCTTTGACCAGCTACCGCTTATCAGACCATATCTTGTATTGCTTGAAAGAATGGGAAGTTTTGCTTCTCAGATTTTCACAAAAAGCATTAAACAGGTTCAGATTGAGTATCTTGGAGAGATTTCCACTCTTAACACACAGGCATTAACAGCATCAGCACTAAAGGGAGTTTTAGATCCTATACTTGGAGAGCCTGTAAATTATGTTAATGCCTTATTTATTGCAAAAGAAAGAGGCATAGAAGTTAAGGAAATCAAAGGAAAAGAGGCTGGAGATTACCAGAGTCTTGTTAAAATAATTCTGATCGGGAAAGAAGATAGAACAGTTGTGGCAGGGACACTTTTAAGTAGAAGAGATCCAAGAATAGTTCAGATCAATGATATTTCTATGGAGATTATTCCTGAGGGTAATATGATTTTTATGAGAAACTGGGATCGCCCTGGTGTTATTGGCAATATCGGAACTTTGCTTGGACAGAACAATATAAATATTGGGCATATGCATTTCGGAAGAAAGGAAGCTGGAGGCATAGCTTTTTCTGTTATAAGTATTGATGCTCCATTGACAGAGGAAATAATTGACAGAATAAAGAAACTTCCAAACATTCTGGAAGTAAAACCAGTTTATATTTCTGCTAATTAGAAAAACAAAGGAGAAAGAAAATGCCAACAGTTGTTATTGTAGGAGCACAATGGGGAGATGAGGGAAAAGGTAAAATAGTTGATTTTTTAACAGAAAAATGTGATTATGTTGTGAGATTTCAGGGAGGATGTAATGCAGGACATACAGTTGTTGTAGGAGATGAAAAGTACATACTTCATCTAATTCCTTCTGGTATTCTTCATAAAAATAAAAAGTGCATCATTGGAAATGGCGTAGTTATTAATCCTGAAAGCTTGTTAAAAGAAATAGAGACACTGGTAAATAAAGGAGTAGAAATTGACAATAACCTCTTTATTGCAAAACACTGTCATCTTATAATGCCCTATCATATTGTTATAGAAGAACAGATAGAGAAAAAGAAAAAAATCGGAACAACAAAAAAAGGAATAGGACCATGTTATACTGATAAAATTGCCAGGAATGGTGTTAGAATGATTGACCTGCTTTATCCAGAGGTTCTCAAAAACAAAATTCACGCAAATCTTGAAATTGTTAATTTCTTACTTGAAAATTTATACAATGCTAAGCCATTAAGTATGGAAAAGATATTCAATCAATATATGAATTATGCAGATAAGCTTAAAAAATATATTGCTGATGCAGATATTTTGATAAATCAGGCAATTGACAGTGGTAAAAATGTCTTATTTGAAGGAGCTCAGGGCAGTTTACTTGACATTGATCACGGAACCTATCCCTATGTTACATCTTCAAACACAGTTGCTGGAGGTGCTTGCACAGGAGCAGGAGTAAGTCCCATAAAAATTAATAGCATTATAGGAGTTGTAAAGGCTTATACTACCAGGGTAGGTGGAGGTCCTTTTCCTACTGAAATAAAAGATGAACTTGGTGAATACATAAGGCAAAAAGGCGGAGAATATGGAGCTACCACTGGAAGACCTCGGAGATGCGGATGGCTTGACCTTGTAGGGCTAAAACATGCTGTAAGAATAAATGCCTTTACAGGCATAGCAATTACAAAACTTGATATTCTTGATGGAATTGATACAATAAAAGTTTGTGTTGCATATAAGTATGGAAACAAAATTTTAGAAGAGTTTCCAAAGGAGATTGAAATTCTTGAAAATTGCACTCCTGTATATGAAGAACTTCCAGGATGGCAGGAAAGCACAAGAGGTATCAGAAATTATGCATTATTACCTGATAATGCTAAAAAATATCTAAAATTCATAGAAGATTCATTAGATATCAAAATTCAGATTGTTTCTACTGGACAGAAAAGAGATGAGATTATCATTAGGGAGTCTCCTTTATGATTTAGTTTTTTACGAAAACTGCCCTGTGTGTAATAAAAAATCATACTGGAGGTATTCTCCTTTTTGTGAGTCATGCTGGAATAAAATAGAAGGGTTCACTACCCATAGAATTACTGCAGGAAAGTTTCATAATGATTTCTGGAAATATATTGATTCCCTTAATTGCTTTGGAGTATATGAAGGAATTCTAAAAGAGGCAATACATTGCTTTAAATACAGCGGTATAAAAAGAGTTGGTAAAGAACTTGGTAGGCTTCTTAGTTTAATTACACCTCCAGAGGTTGAGATATTGATTCCTGTGCCTTTGCACATAAATAAGCTTCGTCATAGAGAGTTTAATCAATCAGCAATTCTTGCAAAGGAATGCGCAAAGGCATGGAAAATTCCATTATCATTAACAATTCTTGTTAAAGTTAAAGATACCCCTGATCAGGCTTCACTTGAAGCAAAGGACAGATGGAGTAATGTAAAAAATGTTTATGCAGTAGCACAGTCAATTAAAGGCTTAAAAATAGGAGTCATTGATGATGTAGTTACAACTGGAGCTACCTTAATGGAATGTGCAAAGGTGCTTAAAAAAGCAGGAGCAAAGGAGATTCACGGGATAACTCTTGCAAGAGCCTAATAGAAAAACTGAATAATGTATCTCATGGCAATATAAACTATCAAGATACTTAGAATAAGCTTTATATACTTTTGAGGAACATGTTTTTGCGTTCTTGCTCCAAGATATATGCCAAAAGCACCACCAATACCAAAAAGTAAACCAAGTAACCAGTCAGGAGTTGTCTGAAGTCCTGCAGGTGAAGGCAAAATTGCATAATAAAGAACTCCAAAAACAGAAGCTGTAGCTGTTCCCATAAGACAGGCACCTGCTATGCTGTGTACAGGAAGCTTAAAAAAAGTTACTAAAAATGGTGACATAATTGCTCCACCACCAATACCATAAGCACCACCTATTACTCCAATGACAAAGGCGAGAGTAAACACTCCTATTGTAGTGAATGAAAATCTTTCACCCCAGAACTCATAAACAGTCTTTTTCAATGAAAAAGATATTGTTTTAACCGTGGCTTCCTTAGTAAGCTTCTGGTCAAACTTTTTCTGTGCTGCTGCTTTTTTCTTTTTAAAAGCATCAAGAAAAAGTCTCACACCAATATAAAGAAGCACAAGCCCTACAAAAAATTTGAAAGATTTAGGGTCTGGAAGAATTTTTATTCTTATGTAATAACCAATGATTATTCCGGGGATAGTTCCTATCATAATAACCCATGCAAGGGGCCAGGGAATTCTTTTTTCTTTATGATATCTATAAACACCTGAAGGAATTGCAACAACATTAAAAATAAAGTTAGTTCCACTTACTCCAGGAGATGTGTAATTAAGAAAGCTTACTTGAAAAGGAAGAAGTAGAAAAGCACCTGATACGCCTCCCATTGATGTAAAAAAAGAGACAATAAAAGCAACAATGGGCGGAATAAGAATATTGGTGGTAACTCCTGAAATAGGAAATGTATATGTGAGGAAATCTAACATGCTCCTATTCTATTCAAATTCCTCACATAGAGCAAATTAAAATTTTTTATTTTCAGATAAAATTATTTTGAACTGAGTTCTTCAATCAATATATTTCTTATTTTCTCTTCTGATGGAAGAGGAAATCCTGCATGTTTAAGTTTTCCATTAACAAGCAATCCAGGCGTGACCTGAGTGTATTTAAAAATCTCCTTCATATCTTTGATGTGACTTATTTCAGCCTGAATACCAAGCTGGGATACAACTTTTTTCACTGTTTCTTCAACTTTATAACAGTTAGCACAACCAGGACCAAGAATTTTTATTTCCATAATTCCCTCCTATAAAAATTTTTTTATCTATAATATCATAATTTCAAAAATTTTGCCAAATCTTCTGGCTTATAGATTGGATCAAAGTGTTTTGAACCAACTGAAGGAATAATGTAATTGCTGTCCTTCTGTCTGTGGGCAATAACTGTAAAAGGTGTTATTTGATGAATCGTTGCTTTTCCAATATTAGACTCTACCGTGGTATAAAAATTCAATGTAAGTAAATCATAATAACTGAGCAATGCTTTAACATAGTAAGGTGAAAGATATGGAGAAGCCAAATTTGAAAAGGCTTTCAAGGACAGGTTTGCAAGGTCAAAGTATTTTCTATTTTCAGTAATGGCATGCAATTTTAAAAGATTAATTATCATTATTGAATTTGCTGAAGGATAGGAAGTGTCATGAATATTTTTGTGTCTGATAGAAAGAATTGAGTCTTCAGAGTCATAGAATCCACCATATTCTTTATCCCAGAGCTTATTTATTGCCATTTCTGTTATAACAACTGCCTTATTTAAATACTCATTGTTTGATGTAACTTCATATGCTGAAATCAGAGCTGAAATCATGTAAGCATAATCTTCAAGCAAAGCGTTTATCTTTTTTGTTGTTCTATAAAGAGTCCTTTCATTAAATAGAGCTTCCAGAGTCTTATCAATGGCTGAAAGAGCCATTTTAAGCAAGTTTTTATCTTTAATAACTCGCCATGCTTTAATAAATGCTTCAGCACAAACTCCATTTACAAAACAATAAATTGTTTTATCTACTTCTGGAGACTGCCTTTGTTTTCTTTTTGAAATGAACCTTTTCTTTAACTGTTTAATCAGTTCCCTGTCTCTGCCAATAAGAACAAATCTCTCATTAACCATTGCATTTCCGTCAACAAGTGTAATTGTCATGTCAGAGATCTCTTTGAGTTCATTCTCCTTCCATGTATAATAAAAAGCATCAGCAAACTGGCTTGAATAAAAATAGCCATCCTGAGAAAAGAGATTATTTTTAATGTAATCAACAGTTTCAAAAACTATGTCCATATAAAAGGATTCTTTAAAGATATTGTATGCATCAAGATAATTTATTATATGCCATGCATTATCTATGGCAAGTTTTTCAAAATGTGGCATTAACCATGCTCTGTCAGTGGCATATCTGTGAAAACCTCCTTCTAAATTATCATAAATCCCTCCAGAAACCATACTCTTGAGAGTTATCTCAATTGCAGTTTTAATCCATGGTTTAGCTCTTATCCAGTATCTCCATAGAAGCAGATCAATATGAGCATAAATTGGAAATTTAGGAGTTTTTTTAAACCCACCAAACTCAAAATCAATCTCTTTCACTATGTCTTCTTCCGGATTTTGAAGAAGTTCTTCTCTAATTTCAGATGGTAGGAAAGATGCTGGCTTTATCGCATCTATTATTGTCTGGGAGCGAAATGAGATTTTTTCTTTATTTATTTTATATAGATCAATGGCTTTCTCTATCATTGCTTTAAAATAGTTTTTCCCCTCTTCAATTTTGTAATTAACTCCAGAAAAAGGCTTACCTTCAGGAGTTAAAAAAAGATTAAGAGGCCAGCCACTTCCCTGTCCAATGATGTATGAAGCTTTTTGATAAAACATGTCCAGATCCTGTCTTTCATCTCTGTCAATATGAATGGGAATGAAGTTTTTGTTTATCATTTCCGCTATTTCATAATCATCAAGACAGTCTTCTTTCATTTTTCTACAGTAATTACACCATTTTGCAGTAATATGAAGGAAGATTGGTTTGTCCTCAGCTTCTGCCTTTTTAAATGAAGTTTCTTCATAGGGTAACCATTCAATCATTTTTTTCTCCTTTAATTTTTTTTGATTTTGCTTTTTCAATAAATTTTTTTACAAGTTCAGGGTCTTTTTTGCCTTTGTAGAGCTCCACTCCACTACTTACATCAACTCCGTATGGTAATGCTTTTTTTATTGCCTCGGAAACATTTTCAACATTCAATCCACCTGAAAGTATAACCCTTCCAAACTGTTTTGCTATTCTGACGAATTCCCAATTAAAGGTTTTTCCTGTGCCACCATATTCATCTTTGCAGAAACTATCAAGAAGAAAAGCAGATACTTTGTAGTCAGGCAATACTTCTTTTAAAGATTTACCATCTGGTAAATTGCCAGACTCATTAATTCTAAATGCTTTTATAACTCTTTGAAACTGTTCACAAACCTTAGGAGGCTCATCTCCATGAAGCTGAATTGTATCAATTCCAGTAAAAGCCTTGATTTCTTTAATTTTTTCAATATCTTCATTGACAAAAACACCAACAAAATTTATAAAAGGTGGAAGAGCTTTTATTATCTCTTTTACTTTCTGAGGCTCAATATATCTTGGACTCTTTTTATAGAAAATAAATCCTATGGCATCAGCTCCACATTCTGCTGCCCATAGGGCATCTTCAAGATTAGTTATTCCACAAATTTTAACTCTAACCATTTATCCGCCATTGTATTATCTTATTGTATACCATTTGAGGTGTAATTTCTTTCATGCATTTGTGTTCATCACATTTCTTCTTAAAACAGGGGCTACATGGCATATCTGACTTTATAATAAGATGCCAGTTACCAAAAGGTCCTGTTCTTTCTGGAGATGTTGGTCCAAATAGGGCAACAACTTTCTTTCCACATGCCACAGCAAGATGCATGGTTCCTGTATCCGCAGTTATGACAAAAAGAGATTTTTCAAAAACAGCAATTAGTTCTTTAAGTGTTGTTTTTCCTGCCACAGATTTTGCTTTACCTCTGGTATATTCCTCAATTTTGATTGCCTCATTTTTATCAGATTTTGAACCAACAATGAGGAATTTGTAAGGCAACATCTTTACAAGTTCAACAAAATAGGGTATGGACCAGTTTTTTGACTGCCATCTTGTTGATGGAATTATTACAACAAAATCATCAAATTCATTGAGCCACGCTGGTTCTTTTACCTTAGGAAGAGGAAACTTTATGGAGTTGATTCTGCACCCAAGTGCTTTTGCAACCTCAAGATAACGGAAAACAGCATGTATGCCCTGTGAAACAGAAATTTTTTTATTGTAAAAAATGTGGCTAAGCTCTCTTGCCTCCTTAAATCCTGCTCTTATTGAAGCATTACTCAACCATGTAATAATTCCGCTTCTAAGAAGTCCCTGAAGATCAACAGTAATATCATAATTTTCGTTTTTTAATACTCTTCTTAAATTTTGGAATTCCTTGAAAGTCAATGCAATGTTTTTCAGGTCCTTCCATTTGTTTTTATCCACTGTAATAACTTTATCAATCAATGGATGTTCAGTTAAAAGCTCTTCAAATTCCTTTGAGACAATCCAGTGAATTTTAATATCTTTAAAGTTTTCTTTTACAGTATTTAAAAAAGCTAAACTGTGAACAATATCTCCAAGAGAACTTGGTTTGACAATAAGAAGTTTTTTTGCTTTCTCAAGCATTCATATCCCTTTTTATAAGTGATACTACCTCTTTCAAATTCTTTGCATCTCTTCCAATAAGAATGCCTTTTGCACCAATCATTCTGGCAAGTTCTACATCTGTCTGCTTATCTCCCACAACATAGGAGTTTTTAAAACTAATATTGTACTTATAACGGGCTATTAAAGGCATTGCTGGATTTGGTTTTCTACAAAAACATCCATCATCAGGATGATGAGGACAGTATAGAAAATCATCAAATCCGTATTTATCAATAAAAAATTTATTAACTTCCCTTACGAACTCCTCTTCAACAATGCCTCTTCTGATACCAGACTGATTTGTGACTCCAATAAGAAGAAATCCTAAATCCTTTAACTCTCTTAGACTTTCAATCTCAGGAAAAAGCTCAAAATCTTCCCACTTTCTTAAGTAATTTGCATCTTTACATAGTGTTCCATCTCTATCAAAAAATACTGCACGCTGTGAAGGAAAAAGTTCTAATAGAGCATTCCATACTTCTTCAACATCAATGGATCTCATGCATTTTATGTCATCGCATCTATTTTTAAAACAGGGACTACAGCTTATATTACTTCTAATAACTTTTCCAGCAAATCTTGGTGGTCCTGTAAGCTCTGGAGAGGTAGAACCGAATATGGCAACAAGAGGAACTCCTAAAGCATATCCAAGATGCATTATTCCAGAATCATTGCAAAGTAAAATGTCACACTCTGAGAGAAGACAGATTAACTCACTTAGAGAGGTTTTTCCAGTAAAGTCATAAACACTGGAATTTTCAATTTTTAAGCCTTCTTCAGAGTTTCCAAAAATAACAACAGAGCCCTTTTCAGCAAATCTTTCCACTATTTCAATAAATTTGTGAGTTTCCCATTTTTTTGTATCTCCATATTTTGCACCAGGAGCAACTGCAAGAATTGGTCTTTTAAGTCTTTTTAATTCTTCTCTTGCCCTTAATCTTTCATCAGCTGAAGGATTTATCCACGGATAATCAGGAGAAAGGGAAGGATTAAATCTTTTAGGAATCTCAAAAAAATAATCAATGTGATGAATTTTCCTATCTTCTCCGTGATATGGAACAGGATGGGTAAGAAGCAGTCCTCTCATGTCTCTGTTCCATCCAATCCTTTCAGGTATTCCTGCAAGAAAGCTTATCAGAGCAGCATCAAAGGCATTCTGAAGAAGATAGGCTCTTTTGAATTTCTTTTTCCTCAACTCCTTGATTGTTTTTATTTTCCCTGAATAAATAATTATTTCATTAATGGAACTCTCCCATTTAAATAATTCAGCAAGCTTTTCCTTTACAAGAATTGAAATGTTTGAATCTGGATGAAGCCTTCTAATTCCCCTTATAGCAGGCAAGCTCATTACAGCATCACCAAGCCAGTTAACAGAACGAATTAAAACATTGTCCATGCATGTATTTTAAAGCTATTTGCACTTGCATTGCAAATGGTATAATTAAAAAATGCGTACACGAACTTATTTAAAAATTGGGGATAAAGTGAGGCATCTCAATTATGCGTGCTGGGGTATTGGAGAGGTCATTGAAGAAAAAAACTCTCATCTGCCAGGTGGATTATGCCTTGTTAGAATTATATTTGAAGATGGCATTGAAAGATGTTTTATTAACAATCTTGACCATGAAATGTGCTGCTACTATACTGGAATTAGATTAATTGAAGAGTTCAGTATCTGGGAGACATAATTGGCAGTTTTAAAAGCCATTGACTTAAATAAAACTTTCAAAATTAAAACTTTAAAAATTCCAGCAGTAGAAAATCTCAATATTGAAATTGATAAAGATCAAATTGTTGCTCTGGTTGGAGAAAGTGGATCAGGAAAATCCACTGTGGCAAGACTTTTAGTTAAATTGATAAAACCAGATAGTGGACATATCCTTTTTAGAGATCAGAATATATGGGAGATGAAAAGAGATGATTCAATGATTTTCAGAAAGTCCTTAAACATAGTTTTTCAGGATCCTTATGCATCTTTGAATCCAAGAATGAAAATTCAGAGTATTGTGGAAGAACCATTAAAAATACACGATAAATCTGCATCAAAGGAAGCAAAATCAAAAGTTATTGAAATTATCAAAGAAATGGGATTTGATGAAACAATACTTGACAGATATCCCCATCAACTAAGTGGTGGACAAAGACAGAGAGTAGCTATTGCAAGAGCTTTAATACTGAATCCAGAAATTTTAATAGCCGATGAACCCCTTTCTGCTCTTGATATTTCTCTGCAGGCTTCTCTTTTACAGTTATTGATAAAAATAAAAGAAAACAAGAAAATGGGTATTTTATTCATTACCCATGATTTAAATATTGTAAGGACAATAAGTAGCAAGGTAGCAGTAATGCATCTTGGAAGAATAGTAGAAGAAGGCAAAACAATGGAAATATTTAAAGAACCCCTTCATCCCTATACACGGATTCTTATGAATAGTATTCCTGGTTTTCATAGAAGAGATAGGGAAAAAATCCCTAAAATATCCACTGAAGAGAAACTATCATGGAATTTAAAGGGCTGCAGATTTTTCAATAGATGTGATTATAAAATGGCTATCTGTGAAAATAATATTCCTGAACTGAAAACAGTCAGTGGCAGAAAAGTTAGATGTTTCCTTTATTAACAGGAGTGGTTCAGTTCCGGTGGAAAAGGCTCAAGATATTTTTGTAAAAGAATATACTCATTTTTAAATCTATATGCAAGACTTCTAAGAAGTTCTGTTATTACTCTGATTTCTATAATTCCTTTGCTGTACCTGTCAATTAATTGAAGAATATGCTTTTTTTCTTTCGCATTAAGCTTCTTTGACACACATCCCATTATATGCATCAGAACATTCACATTTTTTCTTCTGTTTGTTTTTTTTGTAAAAGCCTGATAAAATTTTTCTCTATATCTGTTAATTTTATCTTCAATTGGCATTCTACTGTCTGCCACTATCTGCCCAAGTTCTTTTAAATACTTCTGACTGTAAGCCATGAGTAAGAATTTATATCTTGAGTGAAAATCCACAAGGTTTTTTGCTCTTGAATGCCCATTCAACTGTCTCAATTCAGAAAAGGCAAATATTCTTGTAAGAAAATGCGTTTTGATTTCTTCATCTCTTAGCCTTCCTTCATCCTCAATGGGTAGGTAGTGGAAGTGTTTTTTTATTGCTTCAGCGAAAAAACCATCGGTTTTTGCAGCTATAGAGCCATTTCTATAAAGTTTTGCTGAACCCACTCCGCAGGATGGTGATTTTGCTTTAAGAATAAATCCGTCAATATTAGTCATTGAAGAAACTGTTTTAGACACATATTCAAGCATCTTTTCAGTAAAGTCTTTTCCAGTATCAGGTTGAATTAGTCTCTTAGATAAGCCATCATCAACAATTATTAATCTTTCACGGGGAACTCCCAAACCTATGTCAGATTCTGGACAAAAGTCTATATATTCAATATAAGGCTTGAGTTTTTCAACAAATTCATCCACAACAACTCCACCATTATACCTCACAGGCTTTGAAAAACATCTGCTGAGCACTATTTTTGGCTTTATCATGATTTATATTATAATGTAAAAATGATTGAAACTTACATACAATCTCTATCTCCTCCTGTTCAGGCTTTGATTGCTGGAGTTTTTACATGGGGATTGACTGCTATTGGAGCATCCTTTGTTTTATTTGCAAGAAATGTTAATAAAAAACTTCTTGATACAGCTCTTGGTTTTGCTGCAGGAGTTATGATTTCTGCAAGCTTCTGGTCTTTGCTTGAGCCAGCCATTGAGATGTCTCAGAAGCTGAGTATACCTTCATGGATACCTCCAGCTACCGGTTTTGTAATGGGTGCTTTATTTCTTAGATTGATTGATTTTATTCTTCCTCACCTTCACCTTCAAGCATCAATAAATGAAGCAGAGGGAATAAAAACATCCCTTAGAAGAAGTACTCTTCTCGTTTTTGCTGTTACACTGCATAATATTCCTGAAGGACTTGCAATCGGAGTTTCTTTTGGTGCTCATGGAACAGACCCTCAAGCTGTAAGTCTTCTATCTTCCATAATGCTTGCAATTGGAATAGGAATTCAAAATATTCCCGAGGGATTTGCCATCTCAATGCCCTTAAGAAGTGAAGGTTTTTCCAAGAAAAAAAGTTTTTTAATTGGACAGTTTTCCGGTCTGGTTGAGCCTGTTACAGCAGTTTTAGGTGTTTTATTGCTTGAGATTATGCATAATCTTTTACCTTATGCACTGGGTTTTGCAGCAGGTGCGATGATTTTTGTTACAGTTGAAGAATTAATTCCTGAGTCTCAAAGAAGTGGTAACTCTGATATTGCCACTGCAGGATTAATCATTGGATTTACATTAATGATGATTCTTGATATTGCATTTAAATAAGTCTCAGCATATTAGAGGACAAGAGAACATTTGACTGTTTATGAAGATTTCTGCTAATGTAAAAAAATTATGAAGAAGAAATCAAGACAGGAAAGAATTCTGGAAATAAAAAAGAAACTTCTTGAACAGAAAAGGCAAATTCTTATTGATGCTGGAGTAATGCTATCAAATCTTCCCTCTGAAAGCAACTTATCTGAAATAGGAGATATAGCATCTCAGGAGATTGACAGAAGCTTTCTTTTGAGGCTAAGGGACAGAGAAAGAAAGCTACTTAAAAAAATTGAAAAAACGCTTGAAAAAATTGAAAATGGCACTTATGGAATATGTGAGTCCTGCGGTGCAGAGATTCCTATTGAAAGGCTTGAAGCAAGACCTGTCACTGATTTATGTATTGAATGTAAGACAGAGCAGGAAGAAGCTGAAAAGCTCAAAGAGAGTTAATTTTCAAAAGTCTTTCAGGATTTTTTTCTCCAGCCAGTTTTAGTTTATACTCATCAATATTCAAATTTTTAAGCCTTCTTACTACATCTCTGAGGCTCATTGAGCCACCCTGAATCTTCTGGCTTTCTTCCTTTAGTTTCACCATATCAGAAATCAAAATAATTCTTTCAGGATTTTTAATATGAAAGAGCCATTTTAAAAGTTCATCATCTAAATGTCTTCCATCTCCAATCAACTCAACATAAATTTCCTGATTAATAACTCCAAATCCTGCTATTCCAGGTTCTCTATGATGAATTCCTCTCATGGCATTAAAAAGATGTGTTATAAGGCAGGCACCTGCTTTAAAACCTTCATGAGCTTCCTTATATGTAGCATTTGAATGTCCCATGCTTACAATAATTCCCATTTCACTGCATTTTTCTATTATTTTAACTGCTTCAGGAAGCTCTGGTGCTACTGTAATTACTTTAACAATCTCTTCAAATCCATCAATTAATTTATATAAAATTTCAATGTGAGGCTTCAAAAAATAGCCACTTTCCAGTGCTCCAGCTTTCTGTGGATTTAAAAAAGGACCTTCAAGATATACACCAAGTAGTTTTGCTTCTTCCTTTTGATTTTCCATTGCTTTTTTTATGTTTAAAAGAGTTTTTCTCATGGAGTTAATCTCTGCAGGATAAAGGGTAATTAAAAACCTGTCAACTCCCATTGCCTCATATTCCTGAGCAATTAAAAGAACTTGTTCTGGGCTGTTAATATCTCTCACATCTATTTTATTTGTTCCGTGAAAGTGGATATCAATCAGAGACATGCTTTATAATAACATATGCTTTTTAAAACAGGTAAAATTGATATAAACAGCTTATTGAATACTGTTAAAGAACATCCCACTAAAGGAAAAATCTCTGAAATATCCCGATATTTTCTTGGTATTCCTTATAAAAAAAATTCATTGATTTGCAGTCTCACTGAGCAGGAACAACTGGTTATTGATTTTGAAGGAGTTGACTGTATGACTTTTATTGAGTATGTGGAGGCATTGAGACTTTCCATTGATTTAAGCTCTTTTATTGAAAATTTGAAAAATGTTAGATATTTTGAAGGTGTTGTGGATTTTAGAAAAAGAAGACATTTTTTTACAGACTGGCTGGAGTTAAAATCAGTAAAAAATATGACTGTAGAGCTTACTGATAAGTTTGTAACAGTGGCAAAAAAGCTTAATTTTATTGAGGGATTAGAGCCGAAACAGAGAATTGTTAATTACATTCCAGCAGATATAGTAGAAAAAGTTGCATCTAAACTTCAGACAGGAGATTACTGCGGTTTTTATACATCAAGAGCCTGCCTTGATGTTACCCATACTGGAATAATTATTGTAGATGAAGGCATTGTGAGGCTCAGGCATGCTTCAAGCCAGAAAGGTTATGTAATTGATGAAGATTTTTTAAAATACTCAAAACAAAAAGAAGGTATAATAATTTTCAGACCTGTGGAGGAATAAAATGTTACATCTTCATGAGAGGAAAAAACAAATTAGAAAAGTTCTTCTGATTACGCTTTTATTGAATCTATCTGTTTCTTCAGCAAAAATAATTTATGGATGGTTAACAAACTCTGTAGCTATTTATTCAGATGGATTTCATTCTCTTTTTGATGGAATTTCAAATATTGGAGGATTAATCGCTCTTTCTATAGCAAGTCATCCACCTGATAAAGAGCATCCCTATGGACATAGAAAATTTGAAACAGTTTTTGCAATTTTTATAGGGGTTTTAATGTCTCTTACAGCAATAGAGATAGTAAGAAACGTCTATGAATCATTTATTGAAGCAAAAAAGCCTGAGACAGATGAAAAAGCTTTTATTGTTTTGCTTAGCACTCTCATGGTGAACATTTTTGTCTCCTTCTATGAAAAGAAAAAGGGAAAAGAACTTAAGAGTGAATTTTTAATAGCTGATTCAGCACATACAAAGGTTGATATTTATATAACCATTGGAGTAATAGCAAGTGTAGTCATTACCACATTAACAGAATTTAGTTTTGTTGATCCAATAGCTGGATTAATTGTTGGAGTTTTTGTTGGAAGAGAGGCAATTCTGATAATAAAAGAAGCTGCCCATATTCTTGCTGATAGAACAGCTCTTGATGGTAAAAAGATTGTCAGTATTGTTGAAACCTGTAGAGATGTTGAAGCCTGCATGGATGTAAGAACACGGGGAACACCAGGTGGGATATTTGTTGATTTAAAGATTTTAGTAAATCCTTCACTTTCTGTATTAGAAGCCCACAATATAGCAGAAAGGGTTGAAGAGTTGATTAAAAAAGAGTTTCCTGATGTTGTTGATGTTGTGGTTCATGTAGAGCCATTTGAGAAAAGTTAAAGAATTTTTTCAGAATCAAAAGAATTCAAAGATTGTAAATATTGCTCCCATTCTATGGGAAGCATATACTTTTTTTTATTATTGCATTCTTTACAGGCAGGCACTATGTTGCTTTTTACTGATCTACCTCCTCTAATAAGAGGCACCACATGATCCATTGTAAGCTCTTTTTCTGAGACTTCTTTACCACAGTAGTAACATCTTCTTCTGGAAATTTTTTTACGCCACCAAGAACTGTTTTTAAGAAGTCTTGCTTTCTCTTTTTCTTTTTTAATCTCTTCAGGGGTTACAGCAGGTATAAATCTATCCATTAACGGCCAAATCTCTTTTTTTCTTCTTCTTCAAAGAATTTATTATAAAGGACATTCCATTCAGGACTTCCCTCAATGATTTTCTTTGAAAAAGATTGAAGTTTCCTCCTTACAACCTCGTCAATTGCTTCACCGATTTTTAATGCCTGAATAAAACTTCTTTTGATTTCTCTTCTTACTTCCTGTTCTTCAACTTTAAGCTTGATTAATCCTTTATTAATCAAGCCATTGAATAAGACATGGGAAGTATGAGTTATTTTTTCCTCTGAAAGCATCATAGAACTAAATTTCTCTGTTTTACCAGTTTTTGTTTCGTCATCTCAAAAAGTTTTCTGTAGTCAAGCTTGCCTCTTTCAATTTCAGCTTCATATTTCTTGAGAAGCTCTCTTACTTCTTCATTAAGTCTGTCTTCCACCATCAACTCATCTAAAATAAGCTTTTCAGTTTCCTGAAGAAGTTGTTCTTTTGTAACTGTCATTTCAATCATGTCTTTCTTTAAAAGATTTTCTATTATCTTGTTTGCTATGTATGGCACCCAGCTCTTAGGTATTCTCATTTTTTAAATCTCTATATATGGTAATAATGCAATTGCTCTTGCTCTTTTAATTGCTCTTGTTAACTGCCTTTGATGCTTTGAGCATGTTCCTGTCATTTTTCTGGAAAGAATTTTACCTCTTTCAGTCATGAAACTTCTCAACATTTTAACATTTTTGTAATCAATAAAATCAATTTTTTCTGCGCAGAATCTGCAGTATTTTTTTCTGAAAAATCTTCTTTGCGTTGCCTGTTGCACATTTACCTCCTTTAAAATGGTTCTAAATCTGTGTATTCTTCTGGTGGAGTCTCTGTTAATTCGTGAGATTCCACAGCTTCTCTCTTTGGGAAAAATCTTATATTATTTGCGATAACTTCAAATTTGCTCTTTTTTTGTCCTTCATACTCCCATCTTCTTTCTCTCAATCTTCCTTCAACCAGTACAGTTCTTCCTTTGTTCAAATACTGGCTACAGGTTTCAGCTTGTTTACCAAAGACTATAGCATCAATAAAAAGAGTTTCTTCTCTAAGCTCTTCCCCCTGTTTATATCTTGAATTAACAGCTATTGGCACAGTAGCAACTGCTACTCCAGAAGGCGTATATCTTATTTCAGGGTCTCTGGTAAGATTTCCTATGAGTATTATTCTATTAAACATCTTACACCTTAAGCAGTAACTTCAGAAGGCTCTACTGGCATACCTTTTATTTCAGGTGGCATCATGGCAATTTGTTGTTTTGTGAGTTTAATTATCATGAATTTGAAAACAGGATCATAAACTCTGTAAAATTCTTCCATTTTTTTTATTGCTGAAGGTGGAGCTTTAAAAAGAAACAATACATAGTATCCCATATTTTGTTTGTTAAGTTTATAGGCAAGTTTTCTTTTGCCCCAGTTGTCAATTTTTAAAATTTCTCCACCATTGTCAGTAATAATAGAGGAAATTTTTTTAACTGCTTCCTGCACTTCTTCTTCAGAAAGTGTTGGAAGAAGAAGAACCACTTTCTCATAAAAATTATTCATACAATACCTCCATCTGGATTTTAAGCCCTTCTCCTAAAGGTAAGGGCATGGAGTAACCAAAGCTTCAACATATTTTATAACATATTTGTGATTTTTAAATCAAATTATAATGTTTTAGTTTTTTATTTAGAGTATTTCTATTTATTCCGAGAATCTTTGCAGCTTTTACCTGATTACCTCCAGTTTCATTAATGGCAAGAATTAAGAGCGCCTTTTCCACTTCCTGTATAACAGTTTCATAAAGGTTTGAATTTTCAATATTTGCAAAATCTTTTAAAAAATTGCCAATTTTTAATTCAAGAAAATTTTTTATTGATAGTTGATCACTGTATTCACCAAATAAATCTTTTGATGTAAGTCGGTAATGTCTTGACATAATACAGGCTTTAGCCAGACATTGTTTGAGTTGATGAGCATTTTCAGTCCATGAATGCTCTAATATTGCTTCCTGAGCATCTTTTGATAACTCTTTTTTAGGAAGATTTAAGCATTCTGAAATTTCCTGTAGAAAAAAATTAGCAAGTGGAATTATATCCTGCTTTCTTTCTCTTAGAGGAGGTATATAAATTTTTTTGGAATTTAATAACTTCTCATATAATTCAAAGGGTATTAAACCATTTTTATAAAGCTCCACGTAATCGTAGTCAGATAAAAAAATGGCGCATTTAAAATTTTTTTCAGGATCAAAAACAAAGGAAGCATTAATATTTTCAGGATTTTTAATAATATAAACTACATTTTCTTGCTTAAAGGAAGTTTTTTTACTAATGTCCTCGGGAATTTTTATAATCTCTGGCTGAATTATATTTGCAACTATTATCTTCGCTATGTAGTCTTTTTCAGTTCCCTTTTCTCCATATAGAAAAAATACAGTATTATCAAAAGAAAGCTTTTTTATGCTCTCCAGAATCTCTCGCATTACTGGGCTTTTATATACTCTGATTAACTGCATTGGCTCCATGGATCTACTCCCTGTAAAGTTTGTTTTTTTCAATATAGATTCTTACCTTTTCTGGTAATAGGTAACGAATGCTTTTCCCATTCTGAATCATTTTTCTTAGATGAGTTGATGATATCCAGAATGGTGAAACAGAAATAAAAAAGACTCTTTTATCTGAATTCTTTATTTTAAAACAATTTTTTGACTCTTCATGTTCAATAAACTCAGAATTTTGCAAATTATCAAAACCAGGTCTTGACATTACTATAAAATCAACCATTCTTAATAAATCTTCATACCTGTACCAGGATTTTAACTCAAAAAAGGCATCAATACCCATTATAAAAAAAAGATTATCCTTTTGGTAAAGTTTTTTTAAATGTGTAAGAGTATTTACTGTATAAGAGGGTGCTTTCTGTTTAACTTCTATATCAGAAACCTCAAAAAAGGGATTATCCTTTACTGCTAACTTAGTCATTTTCAATCTATGCATAGCCTCTAAGTCGTATTTTTTTAATGGTGGAATCCCTGCAGGAATAAATATAATCTTATCCAGCAAAAAAGCCTCTCTTACTTCTTCCGCAACTCTTAAATGTCCATAATGAATTGGATTAAAGGTTCCACCAAAAAGTCCTATTTTCATTGCCTTAACTGCCCGGATCCAAAAACTATGAATTTAGTGCATGTAAGCTCCTCAAGTCCCATTGGACCACGAGCATGAATTTTATCCGTTGAAATTCCTATCTCAGCACCAAGTCCAAATTGATATCCATCATTAAGTCTTGTTGAAGCATTAACAAAAACAGCTGATGAGTCAACTTCTCTTAAAAACTTCATTGCTTTGTTATAATCTTTCGTAACAATTGCATCAGAGTGTGCTGAGCCATACTTTGTTATATGCTCAATAGCCTCGTCCATATCCTTTACAACTCTCACATTAAGGATTAAATCAAGGTATTCTTTGTAAAAGTCTTCTTCTGCTACATCCATTACATTCGGATATATTCTCTTTGTTTTTTGGCAGCCTTTGAGCTGAACTCCTGCTTCTTCAAATCTTTTTAACATCTTAGGTAAAAATATTTCAGCTATAGCCTCATCAACGAGCATTGTTTCCATTGCATTGCATGTTCCAGGTCTTTGAACCTTGGCATTAAAACAGATCTCTTGAGCCATTTCTAAATCAGCATCTCTGTCAACAAAAACATGACACACACCTTTGTAATGCTTGAGCACTGGAATTCTTGAGTTTTCAGTAACAGTTCTTATGAGTGATTCTCCACCACGAGGAATTATTAAATCTATTAAGCCTTCAAGCTTGATCATCTCAACTACTGCCTCTCTTTGAGGAGTATCAATGAAACTTACAACACCTTCATGCATTCCTTCATCTTTTAAAGCCTGCTTTAAAATTTTTACCAGAGCTGAATTAGAATTTATGGCTTCAGAACCTCCTCTTAAAACAACTGAATTCCCTGCCTTAAGGCATAAACCTGTTACGTCTACTGTAACATTTGGTCGTGCCTCATAGATTACTCCTATTACTCCAATGGGAACTCTCATCCTACCAACAAGCATTCCATTTGGTCTCGGCCACATTTTTGTTATTTCACCAACAGGGTCCGCAAGAGCAATTACCTCTTCAACTCCTTTTATCATTTCATCAATTCTTTTTTCTGTTAAACTAAGTCTGTCAATTAAAGCTTTTGAAAGCCCTTTTTTCTGGGCATTTTCCACATCAATTTTGTTTGCCTTAATCAGTGCATCCTTTTCCTTTTTAAGATATTCAGCCATCCTGGTAAGAATTTTGTTTTTCTTTTCTGTTGAGGCTTTTCCTACAACTCTGGAAGCCTCTTTAGCTTCCTTTGCTTTGGTTAAAACCAGTTGTTTAATATCCATCTCCTTCACCTCCTAAAAAATTTAATTGCATATTTTAACTTTTTTTGGTATATTTTATAAAAATATAATTTTAAAAAAGGAGGAGGGTATTATGCCAACACCAGTAGTTGATTATGACCTTTGCGTAGGTTGCGGAAGCTGTGTGGAGATATGTCCTGAAGTTTTTGAAATGAGAGATGACAAAGCATGGGTTATTGGTCCTGACAAATGCAACACCTGTGATTGTCAGCAGGCTGCTGATCTCTGTCCGTCTCAGGCAATCAGACTGGAGTAGTTTTTTGAGGGTGGAGGATAGCCTCTGCCCTCAAATTATTTATAAATTTTCTGGCAAGTTCTAAAAAACCAAAAATTTTTAAATCTATATAGTTTCCATGAGTTCTTAGTTCATTGAGTTTTTCCAGAGCCTGGTTAAATGGAATTTTTAAAACTTCAATGTTTTCACTTTCATCAGGAGGATAATTTTTTTTAAGTTCCTGAGGAGCTTCTTTTACATTTTTTGCAATAAATACTGTTAGAACTTCTGTAGAGAGTCCTGAAGAAACCGGTCCTTCTGCAAGAAAAAAAACTTCATCTGAAAACAAGCCTGTCTCTTCAATTAACTCTCTCTTTGCAACTTCTATAAGTGCCTCTTTTCTATCGTTTAGTCCTGCTGGAAACTCCACAACAAAGCCACCAAGAACAGGTCTGAACTGCCTGATAAAAACAATTTCATTGTTTTCTGTTACAGGGATAACAACAACTATTCCCTTACAGTTGACTCTTTCAACAGCTTCCCACTGTCTTATTTTTCCCTGATTGTCCTCATAGGAAAGCAAGACAACTCTAAGATATTTTCCCTGCCAGACTACTTCTTTTTTAAGAATTTTCATGATATTATCCAGGAGGCCAGTGCATCTGTCTTCCTGCTAAAAGGTGAAAGTGAACGTGATAAACTGTCTGTCCTCCCTGAGAGTTGCAGTTCAGAACAATTCTGAAACCTCTTTCATCAACACCTTTTTCTTTAGCAATTTTCTTTATAACCATAAAAATATGTCCGATAAGCTCCTTTTTTCCTTCATCTATTTCAAGCAAAGTAGAGTAGTGTTTCTTAGGAATTACGAGAACATGAATCGGTGCTTGTGGAGCAATATCTTCAAAGGCTAAAACCAATTCATCTTCATAAATAATTTTTGATGGAATTTCCTTTTTTATAATTCTGCAAAATATACAATTCATTTTACGCTCCCAAAGTCAATTTTTCTATAAAAACAGGTTCTATTCCCTGTATGACAGGCACCCTGTCCATGTTGTTTAACCATAACAAGCAATGTATCACCATCACAGTCATAGTAAATCTCTTTTACTTCCTGAACACACCCAGAGGTTTCACCTTTTTTCCAGTAAGTCTGCCTTGAACGAGACCAGAAATGAGTAAAACCTGTCTCAATAGTTCTCCTTAAAGCTTCTTTATCCATGTAAGCAACCATTAAAACTTCCTTTGTATCTATCTCCTGAATTACTGCAGGAATAAGCCCCAATGCATCAAATTTTAGCTCAGACAGGTTCATATTTCTCCTTTCTTCATTTTTTCTCTGCAAAGTTTATATTCAATACTGTCAACTATTGCCTGCCATGAGGCTTCAATTATATTTTCAGACACACCAACAGTACTCCATACACTTTCCTCATCTCCTGATTCCACAAGCACTCTAACCTTTGAAGCTGTGCCTCTGCCTGAATTAACTACTCTGACTTTGTAATCTTTAAGCTTCACTTTTTTTAGTTCAGGATAAAATCTTTCAAGAGCTTTTCTCAGAGCATTGTCAAGGGCATTTACAGGTCCATTTCCTGTGGCAGCAGTATGCTCAATGCTTTTTCCTACTTTTACCATTATTGTTGCTTCACTCAGTGTTGGTTCATCTCCCTTTCTTTTTTCATCTATCACCCTGAACCCGATTAAATCAAAAAATTTTCTCTTTAATCCCAATGTCTTTCTGAATAAAAGTTCAAGCGATGCTTCAGCTCCTTCAAATTGAAATCCTTCATTTTCAAGAGTTTTTACAGCATCCACTATTGCCTGAACCTCAGGAGAATCAGGATTAAGAACAATGCCGAATTCTTCTGCTTTTTTAAGGATATTGCTCTTTCCAGCAAGATCTGAAACAAGTATTCTCTGATGATTGCCCACAAGCTCTGGTCTGATATGCTCATAGGTTTCTGGTCGCTTTCTTACAGCACTTACATGAACTCCTCCTTTATGGGCAAATGCACTTTCTCCAACAAATGGTTGTCTTTTAAAAGGAATGAGATTTGCTATCTCGTAAACAAATCTTGAAATTTCAGTAAGTTTTTTTAATCTGTCTTCATCAATGCATTTATATCCAAGTTTCAGTTGCAGATTTGGAATAACAGAACAGAGATTGGCATTTCCACATCTTTCACCAAATCCATTTATGGTTCCCTGAACCTGAGTAACTCCATTTAGGACTGCTATGATGCTATTAGCAACAGCGCAATCAGAATCATTGTGTGCGTGAATGCCAAGGGGAGCGCTTACTGATTTTTTAACCTCTTTTATAATTTTTTCCAAATCAGCTGGAAGAGTTCCACCATTTGTATCACAAAGTATGATACAGTCTGCCTCTGCCTCTTGAGCAGTTTTCAAACACTTTGTTGCATACTCAGGATTATCCTTATATCCGTCAAAAAAGTGTTCTGCGTCAAAAAAAACTTTCTCAGCGTATTTTTTTAAATAGCTGATTGTATTGAAAATAAGTTCAAGGTTTTCTTCAAGACTGATTTTAAGAGCTTCTGTTACATGAAAATCCCAAGTTTTGCCAAAAATTGTTAATATACTGGCTTCAGAAGCAATAAGGGATTTCACGTTTGAATCATTTTCTACTTTTATTTTTGGTCTATGAGTACTTCCGAAGGCAACTATCTTAGAGTTTTTAAGTGAAAGCTTTTTAACTTTTTTAAAATATTCTGCATCTTTTGGATTTGAGCCTGGCCATCCACCTTCTATGTAATGGATTCCAAGTTCATCAAGTTTTTCAGTGATTCGTAATTTGTCATCCACAGAGAAAGATATGTCCTCTGCCTGAGAACCATCTCTCAAAGTTGTATCATAAATTTCTACAGTTTGCATAAAAGTAATATATTACATTTTTGAACCATTAAGCAAGATATGTTATATTAAATACTATTATTTTTATTGAGAGGGAGAGTATGGAAAAGCTTTTAATGTTAGGATGTGATGCAATTGCCAGAGGAGCTATTGAAGCAGGAATTTCCTATGCTTCTTCATATCCTGGGACACCTGCAACACAGATTCTTGAATACATTGCCAATAATTCTAATGTAAAAGCTGAATGGTCTGTGAATGAAAAAGTAGCTTATGAGGTTGCCTATGGAGTATCCTTAACTGGAAGAAGAGCATTATGTTCAATGAAACATGTAGGCTTAAATGTGGCATCTGACCCCTTTATGACATCGGCATATCTTGGAGTAAGGGGTGGTCTTGTTCTGGCAGTAGGTGATGATCCTGGAGCATACTCTTCACAGAATGAGCAGGACTCCCGTTTTTATGCTTTCTTTGCGAAAATTCCATGCCTTGAGCCTTCAGATGTTCAAGAAGCCAAAGATATGACATATTTAGCCTTTGATATATCTGAAGAGTTAGCACTTCCTGTAATGGTAAGAAGTATTACAAGATTGCTTCATTGTTATGCTCCTGTAAGTCTTGGTGAGGTCAAACCTCAAAAAGAGATTAAACTTGAAAAAAATCCTGATTATTTAATTGCGATTCCAAAAAATGTTGTAAGACTTCATGGAGAGTTAAATAAAAAGCAAGAAAAAATAAAAAGAATCATAGAAAATTACGAATTTAATAAAATTTTTCCTGGCAAAGGGGAAAAAGGTATAATTGCCTGCGGGATTACCTATCTTTATGCAAGGGAATTGGAAGAAAACTTACCAATTCTTAAAGTTTCAGCCTATCCAGTTGATGAAAACTTAATTAAAGATTTTGTTACAGGAGTTCAGGAAGTTATTGTAATGGAAGAAGGTTATCCCTTTGTGGAAAATATTGCAAGAAAATATAGTTTAAACATCAGAGGAAAGCTTTCAGGGGATCTGCCTCTTGAAGGAGAGGTTGGTCCAGAACCCCTATTAAAGATTTTTGGCAGAATAAAATCTTATCACTCAGTAAACAGCCTCATTCCAAGACCACCTATGCTTTGCCTTGGATGTCCCCATAGAGAGTTTTACAAAGCATTGAATGAAGCCGCTCCAGCTTTTGTTACAGGAGATATTGGTTGTTACACTCTTGGTGTAAATCCTCCTCTCCAAGCAATTGATACATGCCTTTGCATGGGAGCAAGCATAAGTAAGGCAGCAGGTATTGCCTCACAGGGAGTAAAGAGAGTGGCTGCTGTAATTGGAGATTCAACATTTATTCATTCAGGAATTCCTGCATTAATAAATGCTGTCTATAATAAATTGAATATTCTTGTTTGCATTCTTGATAATTCTGCAGTAGCCATGACAGGACATCAACCAACTCCTGCTACTGGAGTTACAGCAAAAGGAGAGAATACAAAAAAATTAGACCTTGCTGAAATATGTAAAGCCTGTGGAGCAGACTCAGTGGAAGTTGTTGATCCCTATGATAAAAAAACAACCTATGAAGCAATTAAAAGAGGACTTGACAACCCTGGTGTCAATGTCATAATAGCTCACAGAGCATGTGTTTTGCTCGCTAAAAAATCAAAGAGCTAAATTTATAAAGAATCTCCAAGATGCCCTAATCAAGTTCCTCTCTCTCTAACACAATCTCTGATTGTTTGAAGGCTTCTTTGATTTTGTCTTCATAATCTGCCTTTGAAATCTGTCCTTCCATTGCTTCAAGGGTTATTTTAACTGAGACCTGTTTGAATTTACTGGTAATGTATCTTAAAGTTCCCATGAAATTTGAAAATTTGCCTGCTGGCACTCTTATTTCAAATCTCATATGAGAGAATAAATCAAGCTGTAGAGGACCAGCAGATGGAACTGTCTTTTCATTTGTATATTCTGTCTTTTGCACTGCTGGTAGTTCATACTTTTCTTCCTTTTCTTCGCAAACTTCCTTTTTAACCAAAATCTCTCCTTCGCCAAGTTCAACTTCGCAGTCTTCTTTAAAATACTGACATAGGGGATTTTCCTTTTCAAGCATTCCCAGTCCAAAAACACCCTCTCTTACTCCTTTTTTAATTGCCGTTTTCAATACTTCCTGAGAAGGGATTCTAAGCTCACCGGGGACTTTGAGAAATGCCTCGTAAATTTTCTTTGTTTCAGAAAAATGAGCATCCTTCAGATATTTTTCAACTAAAACCTCTGGTGCAATACTCATTACAAGTTCTTCATTCTGTCTGAGGCTTTCATATACTTCCCTGTCAATTCCTCTGTCAGAACCATAGGTTCCAATACCCATATCAATCTCCTTCAGTCCATCCTTTGAAGGAAGATATATTTTTCTGTATAAATCTCTCAATGCACCTTTGAGCAACTCCTCTGCTTTTTTTATCTTTCCCTTTATCTCCTTTTTCTGCTCATCAGTGAGTCTCAGGAGTTTATCTTTTTCAATCATTTCCCATGCAAGTTTTTTCTTTATCTCATTTTCAAATCTCGGTCTCTGAGCTATTTCTTGCATTAAAAATATGAGAGTATTTTTGTAAACCCTGGGCCTGTCTCCATAGCTATGCAGTATTTCTTCTATATTGTTTCTTTTATTAAGAATAACAAGTTTCAATGAGGGAGTATCTGGAATATCCTTTGAAGTTCTGGGCCAGATATAGTTTTCAAAGCATTTCTCAAGTCTTGCCATAAGAAGTTCTTTTTCAAAGTTTTCAATGATCTCAGGATTGATGCCTTCCATCTTATCAATGAGTACTCTGTTAAGATTTGGCTTATTTGAGAAGAAAAGACCTTCATCGGAAAGATAAAAAAGTTGCTCCTTAAGCTTTTCAATGGTCTCCACTATTATGCTGCTGCTTACAGATGTTTCAGCTGATGAAAGCTTTATTTCACCTATGGTAGCTCCTTTTTCAGGTCCTCCGGAGAAGGAATACATAAAGATTGTAGTTACTACTGAAGTTCCGAAGTAATAGGGTCTGTAACTGTCTCCCAATGCTCTGTCTACTTTTTTTGCTCCTGAGTTTGGTGATGTTATATCCTGAGCAATCACACTATCATACTCTAAACCTATGTGTTTAATAAGTTCTCTTCTAATTTCTTGATTGGAAAGATTGAAATCTGCCAGTCTGATGTATGGTCTTTTCAGGTTAATGAGGGAGTGAACAACCATTGCAAGAAGTCTCAATACTCCTCTTGTTCTCTGAAAGGTAGGAAAACTTCCCCACCTCTTGTAAAGTACATCTATTACCTCTGGCTGGAAGGGATAGCTTCTTAGAAATCTATCTCTATAAAAAGACCTTTCCATTCCCTCAGATAAGAGAGCTTCCCTTTCGGCGTAATCAAGAAATTCTTTTATTACTTTTTTCATTCCATTTTCATCAATTCTTGAAAAAAGTCTTCTACGAATAACATCTGCCACTTCCTCATCACTCACAGGAGTGTAAACCTTTTCAACTCTTCCTACAATTTGCTTTAAGTTATTTAAAAGCCTTTCAGATGATTCATCACCATAGGGATCGCTTGCTGGAAGACTCATAAAAACTGCAGTTTTTTCCATTGTCTTCACTACATTTGTTAAACTCTGAAGAAAAACAAGGCTTTGGGCTGAAAGAGTGCTTTCTCCAATTTTTTCAGATGATGCTGATACAAGATAGTGATGCACCTCATCCATTAAAATTAAAAGGGGTTCATAGCTCTTTAAAAACTTCTTTAAGACTTCACCTCCTGGAGGAACTTTTCCTCTGAATCTATCAATCTTTCCAGTTAACTGCCTTTCCATTTCTTCCCAGATAGTGTTGTCCTTTGCTCCAACCTTGTCACCACAGAAAACCACCACATTTGCTCCCCATTCCTGTGCTTTGTAATAAAGATAGATGAGCGTATGAGTTTTACCACCACCAAAGGGAGTTTGTAGCTGAATTACAGAGTCTGAAGGCTGTCCTTTAAGCCTTTTTTCTGCCTCAATTAAAATCTGTTTTAATCCCAGTGTCTCATAGGTTCTTGAAAGGAATGTCTCACTGTCACCATATTCCTGAGGAGCGGTTCCTTTTGCCACTTCCCAGAGGTCAGCAGCATAGGTCTCCATTCTGAATTTACCTTCAAGTATATCCCTGTGAGGTATGGCTATCTCTGTAAAAGCCTTCATAGGTTTTTCTCCTTTAAATTAATCTCTGCTGTTGAGGTTTTTTAGTTTTAAGCTCATCTATTAGTCTTTCCTTGCCAGTTAAAAATCCATCAAGAAGTTTTTTCTCTTTGCTATCATTCGGCAGACACTCTGAAACTGCCTGTGCTACTCTGAATAAAATATCTTTCTCTCCATATCCAGAGGCATTGAGGAGTTTTATAATTTCATCCCTTTTGCCCCTTTCCCAGAAAATTAAACTCTGATGAAGCACATCAATCAGTTCAGCAGCCTGAGTTTGAACTTTTAAATTTAAATCCTCCAGAGCTCGTTCATGCGGTCCTAAAACCTTTATAAACTCTTTTTCCTTTTTTATAAAACCTTTATTCCAGAACTTCTCAAGATCAACACCTACAGACTGGGCAAGCTTTCTTGCCTCATCAAAAACCACCTTTGATTCTTTAAATGTCCATCTGTAGAGGATATAAAACCTTGTCAGTGCAGAAATCTCACCAGCTACACCATTATGGAGTATCTGACGGACAGCATAGTCTGTAACCATCTCTCTAACAAATTCAAGGAGTTTGTTAGCCCTGATTATGTTTCCTTCATAATCCATAACTTTTTCATATTTGCCGAATAATTCAATGGCTGAACCAATTCCTGCAATAAAAAAGTCCGCTCCAGATATTCCTTCTGCCCATAGGCGTTCAAGTTTTTCTGTGAGATGTTTTTTTATCTCCTCTTTTACATCATTAAACCAGCCTGTGGAAATTCTTTCAATCTTAAGTGCTACAATGTATATGGATGATGCAAGTACAGCGGATTTATTTGCCCTTAAGCGAGCTTGCATCTCTGTATTAATAGGCCAGGAAGCTGTTATTACCAAACCTGAATCTAAAAGAGAGTTTATCAGAGTTTCCCAGCCTTCTGTAGATTTATGGGCATAGACAATTACGGCTTTTGCCTCAGGCTTTAAAACTCTATTTATCTCCTTAAAGGATTTCTTCAGGTTTTCTTCAAAACATCTTTTACCTGCCTCAAAACCACCTTCGCCATGAGAATAGGCAACTATTTCATTTTTCTTAGGGGTAAGCGGTGTAGTAAATAAATCTGGATATAAATCACCGATAGCTCTTTTGAGCCAGACATAAAAGAAATCAGAAAGGTAAGAGTAAGGCACATTGTCATAATAAGGCGGATCTGTAAAAACCGCATCAAAGTGGTTATCAGGATAGGGAAGGGAGGTGGCAGAGCCTTGGGTAACGGTGGCGGGGATATAGCTGGGCAAACTACAATGCTTTACTACGCTCAAGTTATATTCTAATGAGTTTAACCAATCACCTGTGGAGCCACAAAATGGGTTAGATTCAAAATAATCCCATATCATTGGTAATGCTTGACGACTGAAAGAACCCGCAATAGTTTCTTTAGTATTAGCCCATCTACTGATAGAGTTATTTTTCTCTGCGATGTTATCTATGCTTATAGCCAAATAACTCACCATCGCCTTCGCATACTCCTCATCATATCCTTCTTCAATCATTTTTTTGTAAGATTGTCTCACTTTCTCAGTAAAAGTAATCAAAGCAAGCTTCTGCCGGGAGTTGAAAAGGTCGCCCCATGTATTCATCCCATAAACCCAAACATTAATAACTCCAAAGGTCACCGGAACTCTTACCAATGGTTCATCAGGCACAGGGTCAATTCCCCATTCTTCCATAAGTTTTTGCCTTTTTTCTTCGAGGTATTTTTCCGCCTCTTTAAAAACTTCCATGTCATTCTCTGTTGCCAATCTGTATGTCTTCCCCTGCCTCTGCGGGTCCCCAAAAACTCGTAGAGTTTTTGGGGTGCCCCTATTTGGATGATGTAGTACAACAGCAACCATTCTCTGTTCTGTCTTTCCTTGCTGAAATAGCTTTCTTACTGTATTATCATCCACTGTTGAACCACAAACTAAACATCTTGCAATTGCCCTTGATACCGTTCCTTTTTCAGGGTCAAAGCCAGATGGCATTTTCTCATAACCATCACCTACTATCTTAAACTTTACCTCTTTACCTTCCACATAAGGGTATAAGGAAACTTTTTTATTCTCTTTCTTTGCAAGCCAGAATTGACGCATCAAAGGAATTTCAGCATTGCATGTTGGGTTCTGGCATGGTACTGTCCTTGCCCATATATAGCCAACAGGAATAGAACCATCATTATCCTCTGGATAAAATCTTCCAATTTCTTTTTTTGCGGATTCAAGAACCCAATTGCCCCATTTTTTCACATCTTCAAGAAGTGGATTTACCTCTATCTCTGAAGATATTCCTAAACTTCCCTCTTCAACCTTTTTCTTAATTTTCTTTCCGTATTTTTGTGGATATTCAAGGGTGCACTTTAGGATTAGAGTTGCCACTGGATTGTATTCAAGAGCATGAACTTCACAGCCCAAGCGCAAAGCCTCTAAGGGAATAGAACCACCGCCAGAAAATGGATCAAGCACCCTTGGTGGTTTACCACCACTTTCTTTAAGAATATCTTCTCTTGCCTTTTTGATAAAGTTGGAATTTAAACTATTTTCCCATTTTGCAAGGTTTATTATAAAATCTCTTGTTTTGTTCCGCTCTTCCGTATTCTTAGGTGCAGGTATTAGAGCGGCATAACTTGTTGTTCTTGATGATGCCAGAGGTCTTCTTGCCCACCATATATGAAGAGTTGATATATGCCCGTGCCTGATGTTTTTCTCCCTTGCTGATTCTTCGCTTACTTCTTTTATCGGAAAGCTTTCTTCTATAAATGCCTTTTTCATCTTTTCTCTTATGGTTTTACCCCCTTGTTTTTCCATTGCTCTTTTTTTATTATAAATCTTACAATCTCAATCTTCTCATTTATCTGTAAACTTTCTGCAGGATTCTGAATTAAATAAAGGGTTGGATTGGTGGCAGCATTTTCAACTACATAGAGCCAGTACTGCTCTTTAAACCTTTTTGCTTTGAACCACTCATTTGGCGTGAGTGCCACATCTCCTGTGTCAGCCCTTGCTTTTACTTCAATATATCTTGTTTCATCCTTTCCCTTTGAACGAATATCAAAGCCAAAATTTTCCTTTGATACATCCTGAGGTATTCTTCCCTGAGATATTTCATACTCCATGGCTATCTGCATTCCAATCTCTTCAATCTCTTCTTCAGAGACCATCTCTGCTTTTGCTGGCTTTATGTATATGGCACCAATAAATTTTGGCATAGAGACAATCAGATGAGTCTCTTGTTCAATTGTTTTATAGAGATTTTTTAATGCATGCTCATAGTGTCTTTTTCTTTCTTCCTTGTTTCTTATAGCAACATCAACTTTTTCACCCCTGTCCTGCCTTTCATAAAGCTCCACAAGGTCAAAATCAAGCTCCTTTATGAGATGTTCTAAAGACGAAACTCCGTATTTCTCCTTTATCTCTGCCTGTCTCTGCCTTTCTTTAAGTATTTCTTCTTTGTAAGCTTTAAGTGAAGAGTAGGCAAAATCCTCAAATTGAGTTTTCTCCCTGTTTCCAATCTCTAATTCATCAGTCTTTTCTGAAGGCACAAGGTCCCATATAATGGACGGATTAAGCTCTTTTATTTGCTTTCCATCATCATAAAGGGCTATCAACTTTTTACCTGCTATATCACCATTACCATCCTTTATCTCTCCTTCATAGAAATATACGAAGCCATTGAGCCTTGCCTCAGGGTCTTCAAAGACAGCTCCCTGATGAAGACTGACAATATACTTGTTCTTGACCCATTCAAGCAATGCCTCAAGCAGCGGATGTCCAAAGGATACGAACTCAACTTCAGGGTTTTTAAATGCTAAATCTTTATCAAAGGTTATTTTTGGATAGGAACTGAGCATAATGCCATATCGGTTTTTAAAATTTACATCATCGGCAATCTGCTTGAGCTCATAAGGAATGAATTCTATGCCTAAAAATCCATCTTTTCTAACTCTATACCTACCACCAGCGTTCTCAAAGACTTTTTTAAAATACTCCTCCACATACTCAGGTATGAGCCTTAATTCCTTTGCTTTTTCTGCCATTTCTTTGATTCTTGTGTAGTCAATCTGTCTGGTGGCAAGGCTTTCACCAAGCATTGTTTTTATTTTTCTTATGTATTCTTCATTAATCTGTATGTCAATATCGCTTATTATTTCATCAATTGTTTTTGCTTGAGTTATAGCATCAATAATGAGTTGATAAAGATTTTTTCCATAAAATACATCGCCGATTATGTCAAATACTTTGTCTGTACCAAGAGCATTTTTTATTTCCTCAAGTTTATCAAAAATTTTTGAAAAGACCTCTCCTTCACGAGTATCTTCAGCCACAAGATTGAACATGAAGACATCCCTTTGCTGTCCATATCTATGAATTCTTCCCATTCTCTGCTCAAGCCTGTTCGGATTCCAGGGAATGTCATAGTTAATCATAATGTGACAGAACTGAAGATTAATTCCCTCCCCAGCTGCTTCAGTGGCTACCATAACTTCAGTTTGATTTTTAAATATCTTTTCAGCTTCAATTCTCTCATCAATCTTCATGCCACCATGAATGTAGTTTACTGAGTAACCCCACGAGTTTATCTTTTCATAAAGATATTCCATTGTGTCTTTGGATTCAGTAAAGATGAGAATTTTTTTATTTCCCTTTATCTCCTCAATTTTTCTGAATCCTTCCTCTATTGCTTTCTTTAGTTCTTTGAGTTTAACTTCCTCTTCATTCCTTATAAGTTCCTCTGAGAGATTTTTGAGTTCCTCTAAGGTTTTAATCTCTCTTTTTAGTTCTTCTTTGTTTGCTGCAATGCTCAGTGTTTCCCATTTATTTTCTTCCTGCCATCTTTCCGATTCTTCATAGTCTTCATAGTCCTCGTATTTTTCCATGTTTAGAAAAGCTAATTCTGGCCTGACTTCAGGTTCTTTTAGAAGCTCCTCAAGCCTTTGTTTTCTTCTCGTTAGAGAACGATAAAGGGCATATATGCTTGAAGCAAGCCTTCGCTGTAAAATAAGAAGAGCAAAGACAACATTTCTTTTCTTAAGTGATTGTATTGCTTTGTTGTACTGGGATAAAACATATTCAGAGACTTTATTGTAAAGAAGCTTTTCTTTATCAGAAAGTCTGAATTTAACTGTTTTTGCATAACGATTTGTAAATAGTGGTTTTCCTTCAAAGTCTTTAAGATCTTCCTTCAGTCTTCTTATGAAGAGAGGATTTTCCATTTTTTCTATTGATTCCTGAACCATCTGGGAAGTAGCAAAAAATCCTGGTTCTAAAAGGTCAAGTAAAAGACGGTAGTTTTCAGGGTTTCCTTTGTGAGGCGTGGCAGTGAGAAATAGAAAATGCCTTGTATTTTTTGATAGTATCTCGCCAAGTTTATATCTGTCTGTCTTTGAAACACTGCTTCCATAGCTGTAGGCAGCCATTTTATGGGCTTCATCCACGATTACTATATCCCAGTGAACACTGCTTAAGGTCTGCAAAATTTCATCTCTCTTTGCAAAATCAATTGATGTAATAATCTGATTATACCTTTCCCAGATATTTTCACCATAGTGAGCATCCATTATCTGCCGTGTTACAACTGTAAAAGACTCCTGAAATCTTTCCTTGAGTTCTCGCATCCACTGATCTTTAAGCTGTCCGGGCACTACAATTAAAATACGATTTAGTATTCCTCTGAGTTTAAGTTCTTTAATAATAAGTCCTGCCATAATTGTTTTGCCTGCTCCAGGATCATCGGCAATCATAAATCTTATTTTCGGTAGCTTAAGCACATATCCATAGACAGCATCTATCTGAAAGGGAAGGGGATCAATTTTTGAAATATTCATCGCCAGAAAGGGATCAAAAAGGGAAGCATAGCAGAAACGCAAACACTCAGCAGCAAGAAACACTTCTTCAGCATTACCTGAAAAGGTAAGGGAAAACTCTTTGTATTTTATCTTATTTAGCTCACTATGGGGAATTATGTCATCCACATGAGAGCGAGAATAAAGCTTTGAGCCTATTATATGTATGCCAATGCTTCTTTCTTCAACTTTTTTTACTTCAACAGGCTCATTCCAGAAGGGTGCTTCAATTATTGAGCCTTCCTTTAACATTATGAAAATGTTATCAGATTATATAGATTTTTTCAATCTATTACCCACTATGTAAGCCTGTCCGAGGGATATGCAGGCATCATTGCTGGGAACATTTATGTGATAGAGGGGTTCTATACCTATTTTTTGCATAGCTTTTATGGTTTCCCTTATTAAATAGGCATTCTGAAAGACTCCTCCGCTTAAACCAGCTCTTTTAAAGCCTGATTTTTCTCTGAAATATTGGGTGAGCTCAATGATTATTTTGATTATGGTGTTGTGGAACTTCCATGAGATTTCTGAAACTGCTCTGCCTCCAAGAAAGTCATCAATAACCTGTTTTATCATGTAAGTGTAATCAACTACTACAGCTTCAGTATCTTTTTTAGATATCTCAAAATCGTAGCATGCTTTTTCAGAAAACTCCATGCCTCTATCTATCAAGCTTTCAAGGGCAATTGCTGCCTCTGCTTCAAAGGTATTGTAATGGCAAACTCCAAGAAGGGAAGAAACTCCGTCAAAAAACCTTCCCATTCCCGAGGAAGGAGGGCTAAACTGAGGTATTTTTTTCAGTCTCAGTATTTGGTTGATTTTGTTTTCTTCCATAGTTCTTGAAAGAGGAAGCTTTTTTATTAAATCCATATCTTCTCCAAAAGCATCATCAATCAGAGAAAGAGCTATTCTTGAGCATTCCTTTATAGCATTTTCACCTCCTGGCAAACTTATTGGCTTTAGATGGGCAAGTCTTTTGAAATCATTAACAGTGCAGTATAGGAACTCACTTCCCCAGATGCTTCCATCTGTGCCATAGCCTGTTCCATCAAAGGCAATTCCAAAAAGTTCATCCAATCCATATTCTGCCATCAGTGAGGCAATATGACAGTAATGATGCTGAAGAGCAAAGGCTGGAACATTCTTTTTTTCTGCGTATTCTTTTGCCCATTGAGTGGAAAAATACATGGGATGAAGGTCATGTCCCACAGCTACAGGCTCAATGCGATATACTGATTTTAGATTGTTTAAAACTTCCTCATAAAAATCAAGGGTTTCAAGATTTTCCATGTCTCCTATGTGCTGGCTCATTATTGCATAGTTTGACTTTATAAGTGTGAAACTATTTTTCAGGTCAGCACCTGCGCCGAGAACTTCGGGAAGTTCTTCCTTTAGAGATAATGCCTTAGGAACAAATCCCCTTGCCCTTCTAATAAAGTAAATTTTACCTTTAAGCTCTCTTACAACAGAGTCATCAACGCGCATAAAGATTTCTCTGTTGTGCAATAAAAAAGCATCTGCCACACTGCCAAGCTTTTGCAGTGCTTCTTCGTTTTTTGTTATGATTGGCTCTTCAGAGATATTTCCGCTTGTCATTACAACTGCGTCAAAGTGAGGCTTAGGGAATATCCCAAAAACTCCTTCAAGGGGATAATAAAACAACAGATAATGAAGGGGTGTATAGGGAAGCATAAAGCCAAGGCATGAATTTTTTGGAGCAAGAGCTTCAGGAAGCTCACATTCAGGCTTTTTCCTTAAAAGAACAATGGGTCGCATGGTTGAGGTCAAAATTCTTTTTTCAGTCTCTGAAAGAAAGCAAAATTTTTCCACTGACTCAATATTTGGACTCATTAAAGCAAAGGGCTTGTTGCTTCTTTTCTTCCTTCTTCGTAATTCCTCTATAGTCTTTTCATTCTTTGCATCACAGCATAGATGAAAGCCTCCAAGCCCTCTTATTGCAAGGATTTTTCCCTGTTTTATAAGCTTTATAGCCTCTAAAACTGGATTTTCAAGCTCTTTTAATTCTGTATCAGTCTTTAAAAAAAGCCTAATCTCAGGACCACATACTGGACATGCATTTGGTTGAGCATGAAATCTTCTATTTGATGGGTCTTTGTATTCTTTAAGGCAATCATCACACATTTTAAAAACAGACATTGTTGTATTTGGTCTGTCATAGGGAATTTTTAATGTAATTGTATAACGGGGACCACAGTTTGTGCAGTTAATGAAGGGATAGAGATACCTTCTGTCTGATGGAGTAAAAAGCTCTCTTAAACATTCATCACATATGGATACATCCTCTGATATATGGGTAAATCCTGTATCATCTATGCTTTCAATTATCTCAAAGTTTTGATAGTTATTGGGTGGAAGCTCCTCGGTATCTATTGAGTAAATCTTTGCAAGTGGAGGAGGTTCATTCTGTAGCCTGTTCAGAAACTCCTCAACATTTTCACCTTCAATCTCAATTGTTACTCCTTTTGATGTATTTGTAACATATCCATTTAAATTCAGGCTTTTTGCAAGATTATAGACAAAGGGTCTGAAACCCACTCCCTGAACAACTCCTTTAACCTTTATATGGATGCGTTTCATGTATTAGAATAACATTAATTCTCTTACTGGAGAAAAGCTTTTTCTGTGAATGGGACAGGGTCCGAATTTTTTTAAAGCACTGAGATGTTCCTTTGTAGCATATCCTTTGTGTCTGTCAAAACCATACTGGCAGTATTTTTCATGATACTCTTTCATTATTCTGTCTCTTGTTACTTTGGCTACAATACTTGCAGAGGCAATTGAGGCACTCTTCTGGTCTCCTTTTGTTATTGCTTTTTGCGGAATTTTTAAATCTGGCAAGAAGACAGCATCTATCAGTAAAAGATCCACAGTTCTGCCAAGATTTTCATAGGCACGGATCATTGCAAGGCGTGTGGCTTCAAGTATGTTTATTCTGTCAATCAGATCTACATCAATAATTCCAATTCCCACAAAAGAATTGCTGATTATTCTCTCAAAAAGGCTTTCTCTTTGCTCAGAGGTTAATTCTTTTGAATCTCTTATGCCTTCAATAAAAACATTATCTTTAAAGCTCACACAGGCTGCAACAACAGGACCTGCAAGACATCCTCTTCCAGCTTCATCTATACCTGCAATGCTCGTGTATCCCTGAGCAAAAAATGCCTCATCAAAGGCAAAGAGGTTCATGCCTTTTTATAGTCTGTCTTTTCTTTAACCTTTGCCTCTTTACCTTTCTTTGTTCTCAGGTAATAAAGTTTAGCCCTTCTAATCAGTCCTTTTCTTACCACTTCAATTTTTTCAATTATGGGGCTATGAAGTGGAAATACACGCTCAACGCCAACTCCAAAGGAGATTTTTCTTACTGTAAAGGTTTCTCTTAATCCTCCGCCTCTACGGGCAATAACAACGCCTTCAAAAACCTGAATTCTTTCTTTGTCTCCCTCTTTTACCTTTACATGAACCTTCACAGTATCTCCTGGTTTGAAATCAGGAATATCACTTTTTTTAAATCTCTCCTCTATGGCTCTAATTATTAACTGGTTCATGGACTCCCTCCAGAATTTTTTTATTTATTTCAGAGCAAAGCTCTTTGAGAATTTTCATATCCTCTGTGGATAAATTTTTTAGTAAATCAGGTCTGTTTTTCAGTGTATTTTTCAAGGCTTGTCTTTTTCTCCACAGGGCTATTTTTTTATGGTCACCACTTAATAAAACCTCAGGAACTTTCATTCCTTTAAAATCCTCTGGTCTTGTGTAGTGAGGATAGTCTAAAAATCCTTTCATAAAGGAATCCTCCTCTGCGGAAAGCTCATCTCCCAATGCACCTGGTATTAGTCTTACAACACTATCTATTATAACCAATGCTGCCAGTTCTCCACCACTTAAAACATAATCACCCACTGAAATCTCTTCATCCACAAGAGACTTAACCCTTTCATCAATGCCTTCATATCTACCACATATTAAAACCAATCCCTTATTTTTTTCTATAAACTCCTTGGCAACCTTCTGCGTAAATGTTTTTCCTTGTGGAGAAAGCAGAATCAGTTTTTTTGGCTTTCCATCAGCCTTTATATACATTATGGCATTGTAAAAAGGTTCAATCTGCATAACCATTCCAGCTCCGCCACCATAGGGATAGTCATCCACTTTTTTATGTTTATCAGTTGTAAAGTCTCGTAAATTATATATCTTCACTTCTGCAAGCCCTTTATTCAATGCTTTTCCAACAATACCATGCTTTATGTAGCATTCAACTATTTCAGGAAATATTGTTAAAACTTCAAATTTCATAAAATTAAAATGAGCGATATCTTTCGCTTCTTCTTTTAAAATCAAAAGAAAAGGGCGTGGATTTCACGCCCTTTATTTAATTCTTTTAATGGACTATTCTAAGATTTCAAGGACACATCTTTTGCCAACTTTTGTTCCAGCAGCACCAAGAATGGTCCTCATAGCCCTTGCAGTTTTACCCTGCTTTCCAATAACCTTTCCAAGATCACTTGGAGCAACTCTGAGCTCATAAACAGTGGTTTTCTCACCCTCAATCTCAGTAACCTTAACCTCCTCTGGTTTGTCCACCAGTGACTTTGCCATTGTCTCAATGAGTGTCTTCATGCTCATGTTCTAACCTCCGTCAAAAGAGTAGTAAAATACCCCAATGGGTATGTTAAGCAGAAACCCGTTCAATTAACTTTTTAACAGTATCCGAAGGCTGTGCGCCTTTTTCAAGCCAGTATTTAACCCTGTCCATGTTAAGATTGATCTCTGCAGGGTCTGTCTTAGGATTATAGGTACCTATAATTTCAATAAAAGGTCCATTTCTTCTGGCTCTTGCATCAGCTACAACAATTCTGTAAAATGGTTTTTTCTTTGCTCCCAACCTCATCAGTCTTATTCTAACCAATTGAATCCCTCCGATTAATTTCTTTAACTATAAATATATTACATTATAGCCATTAAATTCAACTATTTTTTAAAAACTGAAAAATTCTTTCTGCAATCATTTGAGCATTATGAAGTTCAGTTATATCAAACCATTTTATATCTTTTTCTTTTTTAAACCATGTAAACTGCCTTTTTGCATACATTTTTGTTCTTTTTTTTATGAGACTAACTGCTTCCTGCAGGCTGTACAAATCAGCAAGACAGCCTGCTATCTCCTTGTAACCTATTGCCTGTAGTGCTGGTAATGGGGAGTCTCCAGTTGCGTTTTTCTTTATTAAGTTTAAAACATTTCTTACTTCTTCAATTAACCCTTTTTCAATCATTTTATCAACTCTTTCCTCAATCATTTTATATAGTTCTTTTCTGTCTCTTGTAAGCCCAATTTTTATAAAATCGTATGGTAGAGGTTTTGTAAATTTTATCTGAAACTCTGTTATATTTTTTTGCTCTTTAAAAAACACTTCCAGTGCTCTAACTGTTCTTCTTAAATCAGCGGGATTAATTTTTTTTGCATAATCTGGATCAATTTCTTTGAGAAGTCCATAAAGTTTGCCCGGTTGAGTTTTTTCTTCTTTCAGGAGTTGTTTTCTTAAATTCCAGTCAGCTTCAGGACCTTCAAAGATTCCCTCTGTCATTGCTCTGAGATAAAGCCCTGTTCCACCAACAATCAATGGAGTTTTATTTCTCTGAAAAATTTCTTCTATAATCTCTTTCACTTTTTCAATATATGCTCCTGTGCTGAAATACTCCCATGGATTAACAATATCAATCATGTGATGAATTACTTCTTTTCTTTGTTCTAATGTAGGCTTTGCTGTACCAATATCCATGTACTTATAGATTTGCATTGAATCAGAGCTTATTATCTCAGCATTTAAGAGCCTGGCAAGCTTGATTGAAGCTTCTGTTTTTCCTACTCCTGTGGGTCCTAAAAGAATTATAATTTTTCCTTTCATTAAATTTATTATACTTTAAAAAGCCATTGATAAATTTTATTAATCTCTTTATAATTAAAAAATGGATTTAGTAGCATTACTTGGTTTAATCATAGGTGTTGGTGCTATTATTGCTGGTAACATTGCCGAAGGTGGCACAACAGCACACCTTGTTCAGGCAGCAGCAGCTATTATTGTATTTGGTGGAACTTTAGGAGCTACTATCTTAAGCTTTCCATTGAAAGATATAATTACAGCCTTTATTAGTTTAAAATTTATATTTTTTAGCAGAAGTGTTAATTTTGATGAAGCCATAGAAACTATTCTTGATCTTCTGGTTATAGCCAGAAAAAGAGGGCTTTTGGCTTTACAGGAAGAACTTGATAGAATTGATGACTCATTTTTAAAAAGAGGAATTACCTATGTAATTGATGGAGTTTCTCCGAATATTATTAAAGAATCACTTCAGCAAGAGATTTATGCTTATGAGGAAATTATAAGAAGAGCTGCCAGGGTTTATGATTCTGCAGGTGGATTTGCTCCTACAATAGGAATTATTGGAGCTATTTTAGGACTCATTCATGTTTTAAAAAATGTTGCGGATCCATCAAAAATTGGTATAGGTATTGCAACAGCTTTTGTGGCAACTATTTATGGAGTTGGTTCTGCAAATCTTATATTTATTCCCATTGCAAAAAGAATAGTTAACAAGCTGGAAGATGAAATTCTTCTTATGGAACTCATGGTTGAAGGTATTCTTGGAATAGAAGCTGGAATGAATCCCTACTTCTTAAGAACAAAACTTGAATCCTTTGTTAGAGAGCGTCAGAAGGAAAGAATATGAGACAGAAAAAGAAAAATAACAATGAAGAGGAGAATATTCATCGCTGGCTTATATCATACTCTGATTTTTTAACTCTTTTATTTACTTTTTTTGTGGCTCTATATGCTCTGTCTACAGTAGATATCACAAAAGCTGAAAAAATGACAACCTCTTTAAGAAAGGTGTTCAAAGTTATTGATGAACCTATCTCCTTTGAAGAAGACCGTAATAAGGCAATTATTGAAGACCTTAGAAAACTTTTAAATGATATTTCTGGAATAAACATAAAATCAGATGCCAGAGGCGTTGTAATAACTTTTCCAGATGCTCTTTTATTCAGCTCAGGTTCTGCCGAACTGAAACCTGAAGCTTATGATGCGCTCACAAGAATTGCTGAAAAATTAAAGGAAATTCCTGGGAAAGTCGCAATAGAAGGACATACTGACAATGTTCCAATAAGCTCTTCTATCTATAAATCAAACTGGGAACTGTCTGCTGCAAGAGCCTCATCGGTGCTACATTTTTTACTTCAAAAAGGACTCAATCCAGATAGATTTATAATTGCAGGTTATGGTGAATACAGACCTGTAGCTTCTAATGATACTGAAGAGGGTAGATCAAAAAACAGAAGGGTTGAACTTATCATACTTAGGTAAGTATAATGGTAAATATGGAAGAAACATATCAGAGAATGAGAGAGTTTTCAAGAGTAGATGCTGTTATACCTCTTGGAGTGAGAGTGATTTGTCCTGAAGAAACAAAGAGGGTAAAGGCAAGAATCTCTGGAGAAGTAAGTTTCACCCATACTCCTTTTGATGAACCATCGGATAAGGCACTTGCTCAATGGATAAAAATTATCAATGCAAAGCTTGATTATCTAATTAATCTATTGAGTTTTAAGGAAGAAGGTTTTTCATCGCTACCACTAACTGGGGTAAACATAAGTGGAGGTGGAATGAGTTTTGACTCTGATGTATCTTATAACAAAGGTGATATCCTTGAATTAAAAATGGTTCTTGAGTCACCTTCACCTGTGGCATTATTTCTTTATGGAGAAGTGGTCAAATGTGAATTGGTAAATAATGCTTACAGAGTGGCTGTAAAATTTATCAATATAGAGGAGGATATCAGGGATCACATTGTAAGATTTGTTTTCCATCGTCAAAGACAGCTACTAAGACAAAAGAGGGAGATCTGATGCTTGTCGTAATCGGTGGATTAGTTGTCCTTGGTAGCATAGTTAGTGGTTATCTTCTTGAAAAAGGGAATCTCTCAGTTCTTTTTCAGCCTGCAGAGGTTCTTATAATATTCGGTGCTGCTATAGGTGCACTTGTAATAGCTTCTCCTATGCATGTTTTAAAGGGAGTTATAAAAGGCACAATCAGCACAATCACAGGTGGCAAGGGTTATTCAAAAAGAGATTACATGGATACACTGCTACTTTTAAGTGAACTTTTTACAAAAATCAGAAAAGAGGGACTTATCTCAATTGAACAGGATGTTGAAGAACCTGAAAACAGTGCTATTCTTTCTAAATATCCTAAATTTATGAAAAATCATCATGCAATGGCACTTCTTACAGATACTCTAAGAACTGTGATGACAACCACAGTTTCTCCATATGAGCTTGAAAGTATTCTTGACAGTGAAATTGAAACATTACATGAAACAGAATCAGCTCCTGTAAGAAATCTTCTTAATATTGCTGATAGCCTTCCAGGTCTTGGAATCGTTGCAGCAGTCTTAGGAGTTGTTTTAACAATGGGTAAAATGAAAGAACCTCCTGAAGTTATAGGACATTCTGTCGGAGCAGCTTTAGTTGGAACATTTATGGGAGTTCTTATGTGTTATGGATTTGTTGGTCCTTTAGCAAGAAGGCTTGAAGCAAGCGTAAATCATGAGAGAGAATACTTACAGGTAATAAAATCCGCATTAGTAGCATTTGTAAGCGGAGCAGCTCCTCAGATTGCTGTTGAGTTTGCCCGTAGAAACATTCCTCCTCATGTAAGACCTACTTTCCATGAATTAGAAGAAGAAATAAGAGCATCAAAGAGTGGCAGATAAATCTAAAACAACAGTAATAGTTAAGAAAATTAAAAAAGGACATGAAGCTCATCATGGCGGAAGCTGGAAGGTAGCCTATGCTGATTTTACAACAGCCATGATGGCTTTTTTTCTACTTTTATGGCTTATCTCAATGCTTGAACCTGCAAAAAGAGCTGCAATTGCCGATTACTTTACCAATTTTAATCTTTTTCAATCAGGTCAGTCCTTTATGCAACAGACCTCAGCAATTCATGAAGAAATAAAGGTAACACAAGCAGAAAATCCTGCAGAAAGATTTAAAGAGCAGATGAAAAAGGCAATTGAGGAAAAACTTAAAGAGCTTAAAGATCATATTATGATAGATACAGTTGAAGGAGGAGTAAGAATACAGATTGTTGACCTTGAAGGTGAGCCAATGTTTCCTCTTTCATCTTCAGAGCCAACTGAAAAGGCTCGGGAAATTTTAAAGGTAGTTGCAGACAATATAAAAGATGAGCCAGCAAAAATTGCAGTGGAAGGGCATACAGATGCTGTTCCTTTCAGAGGAGGTAAAACCACAAACTGGGAGCTTTCCACTGCAAGAGCTTCCTCAGCAAGAAGAGAGCTTGAAAAAAATGGAGTTGCACCTGAAAAAATTGCAAGGGTTGTTGGTTATGCTGATACAATGCCTCTCATAAAGGATGAGCCAAAGGATCCGAGAAATCGTAGAATAAGTATTATTTTGATGTTTGAAAAAGGGCAAACACCTTCGCAAACTAATTATATTCAGGAAAAACAAGGTTAAGGGCATCCCTCATGAGTTCAATTTCAACAGGAGTTTTTCCAAAATAATCACCATCTATTTGAACATGAGCATCTCCAGTGATTTTTAAGGCATCAGTTTTAAAATAATCAGTATTCATCATCTTAATGTGCTTACCAATAATTACTCCCAAGATTTGAAGGCTTAGCTCAAATTTAGAAGGAGTTTTTGAAAGGAAAACATAAAAATAGGGCTTTTTTAAGCTTGCATCCGGTGCAATCCTGAAAGAACCTCCATAACATGAAGCTTTACATACAACAGCACTGTATGCTTCTTTGGTTTCTGAATTAAAAATTTTGAGTTCATGTGGTGCATAATTAATCAGAGTTTTTATTCCACTTAAAATATAGGCTATTTTCTTAAAATGTTTCTTTTTTTCTGAGTCTACTGCAAATACTGCCATTCCATCAAAACCAATACCTGCCATAAGAATGAAAAATCTCTGTTTTTCCTGATTTTTTATTTTTCCAAGATGAATCCTTTGAACATTTCCTTTAAGAGCTATGTCAATTGCCTTTTCAATATTATCTGGAATTTTTAACTCCTTTGCAAGAACAGAGGTTGTTCCCATTGGAAGAATTGCCATCGGAGTTTCAGAAAAAGCAACTCCATTTACCACTTCATTATATGTTCCATCTCCACCTGCAGCAATAATAAGTATTTCCCTGTTTTTCATCTGTTGAGCAAACCATTGAGCATCACCCTTCTTTTCAGTAAGTAAGGTTTTAACTGAAATTCCTTTATTTCTCAATATGTTTTCTGCCTTTTTAATTTTTTTTACTGCTCCTCCGCCTGCTATGGGATTCCCTATTAAAATCACCTTTTTGTATTTCATATGACAATTACAGGAGTTTTTTCAAGAAAATTTATTAATTTCTCAATATTTAAAGGAAGTTTAACAAAGAAGGCTCTTCCACCAATAGTTTCGCCATGTTTTTTTATGTTTGTTATTCTTAAATATCCAAAATCCTTTGATGCAATGTATCCTGTGGTATAATCTATATTATCAGACACACAAATTTCAGCAACCACTTCAGGACAGAATGCTACTTTTGATGCCACTGTTACTGCTTCAATAACTCTTTGAGGCTCAGATGTAAAATTCTTAATTTTTCTTAAAACCTGAATTCTTCTTTTTTTATCCATATGAATTCTTGACACTCTTACCCCTCTTTCTCTGTCAGGTTCAATCCTGTCTCCTGTTAAATAATCAATTAATGAAGCTCCTCTCATTCTCGGTCCCTTTATTACATTCCAGCCAGTAGTGATTGCTTTTTCTGAGATTCCAAGTTTGGTTAAATATTCCTTAATAATTTCCTGAGCTTTTTCAGGAGTCTCACAGAATATAGTTTTTATTGGAAGAGCTTTAATAAACTGAATTTGCTCTTTTATTTTTTCCAGTGTGAAAAAAATTTTATCAGGAAAACCATTTGGATGTTCAATAGCTCTTTTAAAAAATTTTTTAAGAAATTTTTCCATTTCATCAAATTTGTAAATCCCTTCTGCTCCAGAGATATGAATTTCTCTATCAAACTCAACCTTGCAAGCCCTCATTCTAAGGGACCACATAGTCAACCTCAAGACCGTGATTTTCTATGAATTTTAAATCATCAACATAGCTTCTTCCATGAGTTGTTAAATAATCACCAGTCATTAAAGCATTTGCTCCAGAAATAAAAATCCATGATGCAAACTCACCAAGCAATGGTCTACCTCCACAAATTCTTATGTCTTTGTCTGGCAAGATCAATCTAAACATGGCAATAATCTTTAATGCCTCTATAGGAGACAAAACAGGCTGGCTCTCAAGAGGGGTTCCTTTTATGGGAGTAAGAAAATTAACAGGAATAGAATCTACATTAAATTCTTTTAAAAAATAAGCCATCTCAACTCTATCTTTCCATAACTCTCCCATTCCAAAAACTCCACCTGAACATACAGAAACTCCGGCTTTTTTTGCTGCCTCAAGTGTGCGGACTTTATCTGAGAAACTATGGGTTGTGCATATCTTAGGGAAAAATTCTTCTGAAGTTTCAATGTTACAGTGAAGCCTCTGAAGTCCATAATCTTTTAAATAGGAAACTTCATCATAATTTAGAAGTCCTAAGGAAGCGCAGGTATTTATTCCATTTTTTGCAATTGTTTCAATAGCCTCAGCAATTTTTTTCATTTCTTGCTTTGATGGTTTTATTCCACTTATTACAATTGAGAATCTTTTAACTTTATAGTTTTTTGCTTCTAAGGCTTTTTTTAGAATTTCATACTTATCCATTAAAGGATAAATGGGAGCATGTGTCCTCCATCTTAAAGATTGGGCGCAGAAGGAGCAGTTTTCAGGACAGGCTCCGCTTTTTGCATTCACTATTGCACATAGCTCTATTTTGTTTTCTTTGTGTTTTTTTCGTTCTGAGTTTGCCATAAAAATTAATTCATAAAAATCTGTTTTTTCTAAAAAATTCAATGTTGCTTCTTTTGAGTTAAACTGGATTGTCATTTTTTTATCACTCTCATATACCTTATATCTCTCATAACAATTTTACGACTTTTTACAGCAATAACTGCTAAAAATAAGAGAAACAAAATAATAAATAGCCTGGCTACAAGCTTTGATGTTTTCTCAGTGAAAAATATATTATTGAAATCTTTAATTACCCAGAAATAAAGTATGGCAAAAATAAAAATCGGAGAGACAACACCTACAATATATACAAATAATTTTGGCAACCTTAGTGTGGTATTCTGGGTTAACTCTTTATAGAAGTTATTGATTCCAAAAATCCATATAAAGACAACTATTTCAACTAAGCCAAAGAAAAGAAGCATAAAACATCCTGCCCAGAAATCAAGCTCATCTATAAAATCAGGCATAAAAGCTGAAAAATGAGCTCCAACTGTTACTAAAATCATTGATACTGTGACTGCTTTTGTATGTTGCCACTTCATTTCATCCTCAAAAAGAGCTATTAATGGTTGGATTAATGCTAAGGAGGATGTAAGAGCTGCGAGGAAAAGCAACAAAAACCAAATAAATGAAATAAGCCATCCATATGGAAAACTCATAAACACAGCAGGCATTGTCATAAAACCAAGCCTGAATGTTCCTTCCTTTGCAAGCTCAGGAATAGCAACAGCGGAAAACATTGCAAAAGCAGCTGGAATTGCAATTGATGCACCTATCACAACTTCTACAAATTCATTAATTGAGGCAGTCCAAATGCCTGCTTTTACAACATCTTCTTTAGCTTTTGCATAACTTGCATATACTGCAATTGCTCCCATTCCCAAAGAAAGTGTAAAAAATATCTGTCCAGAGGCTTCAATCCAGACAGTGGGATCTTTAATCCCTGAAAAATTTAGATTATATATGAATTTCAATCCTTCAACCCCCTTCCAATCATTTGCTGAAATGCATATTAATCCAAGAAAAACTCCAAAGACAATTATTGCTGGCATCCCTAATTTTGCTGTAATTTCTATTCCCTTTCTTACTCCTTTTTGAAGAATAAACCAGTTAATTGCAATGGTTAAAACAAGGAAAAAATAAGCCATAGTTGAAGGTTTTGTATATTCTTTAAAAAAACCTACATAGGGTTTGACTGCTTCATGAGCATCAGAACTGATTACAGGAATTGGCATCTGACCAAAAAGAGAAAGAAAGGCAAAACCTAAGGTCCAGGACTCAATGTATATGTAATACATGCAGATAAGTAAAGGTATGGCGACTCCTATTGAGCCAAGGACTCTTGCCCAGCTTGCATGATTGAAAAAAAGACCTAAAATTCCAGTCATTGAGCCATGACCATATCTGCCTGCATATCTTCCTATGATCCATTCAATGATCATTAACGGAAATCCCATGAGTAGCAAAGCAATGAAATAGGGAACCATAAAGGCTCCACCACCATATAAAGCAGCCTTTGAAGGAAACCTGAGAATGTTTCCAAGTCCAACAGCATTGCCTGCTGCAGCAAGAATTAAACCCAATCTTGAACCCCAAGATACTCTTTCCTGCATAGAAAATATATTATAATAAAAAATGAAGTTTGAGCCAAGATGGATAGCCTGGGAAATAACCCGTAGATGCAATCTTCACTGTATTCACTGTCGTTCTTCTTCAGAAGAAGTAGTCAAGGAACATCCTGATCCCTCAAAGGAAGAATGTTTTAGAATCATAGATGATATATCTTCCTATGCTCAACCTGTTATAGTTCTCACTGGAGGAGAGCCTCTTTTAAGAGAGGATATATTTGATATTGCAGAATACGGGCGTAGTAAAAATTTAAGAATATGCATGGCTACAAATGGGACACTGGTTAATGATGAAATCTGTAAAAAAATTAAAAAGGTTGATATAAAGATGGTTTCTCTTAGCCTTGATGGTCCTGATGAGAAAACGCATGATGAGTTTCGTCAGCAAAAAGGCGCATTTAAAGCAACAATAAATGCTGCACAGCTTTTTAAGAAATATGAAATCCCCTTTTTAATAAATTCTTCATTCACAAAAAGAAATCAAAATTTTATTGAAGATACCTATCATCTTGCAAAACAGCTTGGAGCAACTGCCTGGTATATGTTTATGATTGTTCCAACAGGAAGAGCTGAGGATTTGCTTAACGAGCTTATAAATAAAGAGGATTATGAAAAGATACTTCATTGGCACTATGAGATGGAAAAAAATGAAAAGGATATGCTTGTAAGACCAACCTGTGCTCCACAGTATTACAGAATAATTTTAGAGAGATCAAAAAAGGAAGGTGAAAAGTTTGAAAGAAGAACTCTAAAGTTTTCAACTGGAGGAGCCAAAGGATGCGTGGCAGCTCAGCTTATATGTCTTATAAATGTTGATGAAGATGTAATGCCATGTAGTTATTTCCCTCTTTCAGGTGGTAATTTAAAAAAGCAGAGTTTTCGGGAAATATGGGAGAATTCAAAACTCTTTAAAGATTTGAGAGATTTTGGAGCTTATAAAGGTCGCTGTGGAGTCTGTGAATATTTAAATGTATGCGGAGGATGTAGAGCTCGTGCCTATTGTTTAAAAGAAGACTATATGGATGAAGATCCTCAATGTGATTACATCCCAAGGAGATATATATGAGAGATGCTTTTCTAAAAGCCTGTAAAGGTATTAGACCTCCTTATACTCCTGTATGGTTTATGAGACAGGCAGGCAGATATATGCCAGAGTATCAAAAAATAAGGCAGAAATACGATTTTCTTATAATGTGTAAAACTCCTGAAATAGCTGCAGAAGTGACATTGCAACCTGTAAAAATTTTAAATGTTGATGCAGCAATTTTGTTTTCTGATATTTTGATTCCCCTTGAAGCAATGGGTTTAAAAATAGAGTTTGTCAATGATCAAGGACCAAAGGTTTTGCCTCCTTTAAGAACAGGGGCTGACTTAAAAAATTTGATGCCCATAGAATTATCAGCTATAGATTTTGTTTTTAAGACAATTAAAATCTTATTAAAAGAACTTGATGTTCCACTCATAGGCTTTTCTGCTTCACCATTTACTCTTGCAACATATTTAGTTGAGGGTGGTTCTTCAAAGGATTTTGTTAATACAAAAAGATTTATTTTCTCTGAGCCAGAAAGTTTTCATAATCTCATGGAAATTCTTACTGAGGCAACCACACAGTATCTTATTGAACAGATAAAAGCAGGAGTTCATGCAGTGCAGATTTTTGATACATGGGCTGGAATTCTTTCTCCCTATGATTATGCAGTATTCTGCAAACCCTACTTGAAAAAAATTATAGAAAAACTTTCTGCAACTATTCCTGTAATCTATTACTGCTCAAATACTTCAGGTCTTTTAAATAGTATTAAAGATTTAGAAGTGGATGTTTTTAGTTTTGACTGGAGAGTTGATATTAAAGAAGCATGCTTGAATCTTGATTATAAACCCTTTCAGGGAAATCTTGACCCTATGGTGCTACTTGGTAGAGAAGATGAAATCTTAAAAAGAGTAAGAACCATATTAATTGATGGCAGATATGCAAAATCTCATATTTTCAATCTTGGTCATGGCGTTCATATCAATACTAAAGTGGATATATTAAAAAAAGTTGTTGATTTTATTCATGAATTTCATTTTGAGGAGGTTTAAAAATGCTTAAAATTGGAGTTTTAGCTTCAGGAAGAGGCTCTAATTTTCAGGCAATAATTGATGAGATTGAAGCAGGAAGCCTTCCTGCAAAAATAGAGATTCTTATAGTTGATAATCCAGAGGCTTATGCAATTGAAAGAGCTAAAAAACACGGGATACCTTTTCTTTATATTAATCCAAAGGAGTTTCCTACAAAGGAAGCATTTTATGAAAAAATAAGGGATGAGCTTTTAGCAAAAGGTGTGGAATTGGTGGTTCTGGCTGGATTTATGAGAATTGTTAAAAAGCCTTTGCTTGATGCTTTCCCAATGAGGATTATGAATATTCATCCTGCCCTTCTTCCTTCTTTTCCCGGGCTTCATGGACAGAAACAGGCAGTTGATTATGGAGTTAGAATAAGTGGATGTACAGTTCATTTTGTTGATGAGGGAGTTGATTCAGGTCCTATAATTATTCAGGCAGCTGTGCCAGTTCATCCTGAGGATACAGAAGAAAGCCTTTCTGAGAGAATTCTAAAACTTGAGCATAAAATTTATCCTGAGGCAATAAGACTTTTTGCTGAAGGAAGACTTAAGGTTGAAGGAAGAAAAGTAAAAATTTTAAACTACAGCCTTCCTGAAAACTATTTTACAAATCCTGAGTTAGGAAAATAAAATGAGTAAATTCAGGCCGCAAAATACAGTAAGACCAACTCCTGCCGTGGTGAGAAAGGCTATTTTTGATATTTTAAAAAATGTGGAGGATAAAACATTTGTTGACCTGTATGCGGGTAAAGGCTTAGTTGGAATAGAGGCATTAAAAAGAGGTGCTCGTGAAGTAATATTTGTAGAAAAAGATCCTGTTTTATGCATTTTTATAAAAAACAATCTCCAGAAAAAGAAACTTTCTGATAGGGTAAAGGTTTATAATCTGGATGCAGTGCATTTTCTTGAACAGAGCCACGAAGCATATGACATAATTTTTGCTGATCCTCCCTATGAATCAGGCGAACTGGAAAGATTGTTCAAACTATTTGAAAGAAAACTTCTTATTAAAGAAGATGGATTATTGATTCTGCAGCACTATAAAAATGAATCATTAAGGGAAAAACTTAAAGCTCTCAAAATACACAAATGCTACAAGTATGGTGATACTCTTTTAACTGTTTACAGGAGGCAAGAGTGAAAAAAATAGGGATTTATCCAGGAACATTTGACCCTATAACAAATGGACATCTTGATGTAATTAAGCGGGCTCTTAAAATCTTTGATGAACTCATCGTTGCTGTTGCAGTTTCAAGTTATAAAAAAAATCCTGTTTTTACTGTGGAAGAAAGAGTTTATTTTATAAGAGAAACAACAAAGGAGTTTAAAAATTTAAAAGTTGAATCCTTTGATGGTCTTCTTGTTGAGTTTTTGAAAGAAAAAGGAGCTGTAGCTATTGTAAGAGGTTTAAGAGCAGTTTCAGACTATGAGTTTGAACTTCAACTTGCTCATGCGAATCGCAGACTTTTTAAAGAGGCTGAAACAGTATTTTTAATGCCTTCTGAAGAATATTCTTTTCTTTCTTCCAGTATTGTTAAAGAAATTGCATATTTTGGAGGCTCTGTAAAAAACCTTGTACCTCCTGTTGTGGAAAAAGCTTTAAAGAAAAAATTTAAAGGAAGAGTTTAAGAGGAATCCTTGTTTCTTTTTATTTGACTTTTTGAGGTGAAATGTATTATTTTTAAATAATCTTCGCTATTTTAAACGGGCAGGTAGCTCAGTCGGTAGAGCAGGGGCCTGAAAAGCCCCGTGTCGGCGGTTCGATTCCGTCCCTGCCCATTTTTAAATCTGTTGATTGACAAAAATCAATTGAAAAGTTTAAATTATTAAAGCTGTGTACGGGCCGCTAGCTCAGCAGGCAGAGCACCGCCCTTTTAAGGCGGGTGTCGTTGGTTCGAATCCAACGCGGCTCATTGTATGTCCCCATCGTCTAGCCAGGCCTAGGACATCGCCCTTTCAAGGCGGTAACAGGGGTTCAAATCCCCTTGGGGACGTTAAAAAAGCCGCAGAGAAAATCTGCGGCTTTTTTATTTTACTGGAACAAATCCTGATTTTTTAGATTTGCATACTGGACAGCGATAATCTTCTGGAATTTCTTCAAATGGTGTTTCAGGTTTGACTTTATTTTTTTCACATCCCTTTAAAGGTTCGTATATATATCCACAGTGAGAGCATCTGAAAGGAACAAGAGAGGCTTTATTTTTTTTATCCATTTAATTTCCCTCCTATGATACTTTCTGCATTGTTCCTTTTTGTCCACATTTTGGACATTTCTGAGGTTTACATTTTCCTTCTTTTGTAGTCCCACAATTGCTGCATTTAAAAATTGCCATTTTTTTCACCTCCCTGCAAGTTTTATTTTATTTTAAATAAAAATATTTATAAAGTCAATCAACTCGGTTTTTAAGCAATATGAGTTATAATAATGTATTAAATTTTTTATGGAGGATAATTAATGCATATAGCTATAATTGGTACAGGATATGTGGGACTTGTAACTGGCGCATGTTTTGCTGAATTTGGTGTTTTTGTAACATGCGTTGATAAAGATCAGGAAAAAATTGAAAACCTAAAAAAAGGTATAATTCCCTTTTATGAACCAGGACTTGAGGATATTGTAAAAAGAAATTTAAAAGACTACAGGTTAAAATTTACTACCAGAATTGATGAAGCAGTTAAAGAATCTCTTGTAATATTTATTGCTGTAGGAACACCACCACGGGGAGATGGTTCTGCAAATCTTGATTATGTTGAAGAAGTTGCAAGAGATATTGCAAAAAATATGAATAGTTACAAAGTTATTGTTACAAAAAGTACAGTTCCTGTTGGAACAGGATTCAAAATAAAAGAAATTATCAAAAAAAATCTTAAAAGAAGCATTGAATTTGATATTGTGTCAAATCCAGAATTTTTGAGAGAAGGCTCTGCTGTTGAGGATTTTATGCGTCCTAACAGGGTTGTAATAGGCGCAGAAAGTGACCAAGCAATTGCCATAATGAAAGACCTTTATAGACCTTTATATCTAATAGAAACTCCTTTTGTAATTACAGATATAGCAACAGCTGAATTAATTAAATATGCTACCAACAGTTTTCTTGCAACAAAAATCTCATTTATTAACGAAATATCAGCACTTTGCGAAGCAGTTGGTGCAAATGTCAATACAGTAGCAAAGGCTATGGGACTTGATGGAAGAATTGGGCCTAAATTTCTTCATGCAGGCATAGGTTTTGGTGGTTCATGCTTACCAAAGGATACAATGGCACTTTTAAAAATAGGTGAAGAAAAAGGTGTAGAGCTTCGCATTGTTAAAGCTGCAATTGAGGCAAATCAAAATCAGAGGGAAAGATTAACTTTAAAAATAATAAAAGCATTTAATGACAAAATTGAGGGAAAAATTATTGGTATACTTGGTTTATCATTTAAGCCCAATACTGATGATATAAGAGAGGCTCCAGCTTTGTATATAATTCAGACTTTGCTAAATAGAAAAGCAACAATTAAAGTTTATGATCCTCAGGCTATGGAAAATACAAAGAAAATTTTTCCAAACATAATTTACTGCTCAGATGCTTACTCTGTAGCAAAAGATGCTGATGCTGTGGTAGTTGTTACTGAATGGAATCAATTCAGAAATCTTGACCTTGAAAAAATTAAAACTCTTATGAAGGGTAGTTTATTTTTTGACTTCAGAAACATTTATGATCCAGTGAAAGTAAGACAATTAGGATTTAGTTATTTCAGTGTAGGAAGACCATAAAATTTTTTTTCAAGAATAGCCTGAAAACATGGATGATTTCTTATAAGGTCGTATGTTTTAGATGTTTTAAGATATTTCCAATTGTTATATCCTTTTTCAATTGCCTTTATAAGCCATTTACAAGCTTCTTCTGGCATTCCTTTCATGGCAAAAAGCTCTGCCATACTGTTTAATGCATATATATTGTTAGGATTCAGTTCAATTGATTTTTTAATGTCTCTTTCAGCTTCTTCTAATTTGCCCATTAATAAATAAGTAAATCCTCTATTGTTGTAAGGCATTCCATTGTTTGGTTTTAATTCAATAGCTTTATTATAATCAGCAATTGCAAGCTCATATAAGCCTAAAACTGAATAAACTATTCCGCGATTATTGTAAGCAAGAAAATAATCGGGTTTAAGCTCAATAGCCTTTGTATAATCTGATATTGCAAGATGATAGAGCTTTTTTCTGTAATAGGCATTCCCTCTCTCTTTATAAGCCTGATAATTATGAGGCTCTTTTTCTATAATTTTTGTATATTTTGCAATCGCAATATCATGCTTTTTTCTTTTTATAAATTTTAAGTTTTTATTTACCTGTGGCATATATAATTTTATTTTGTTTTGCCTTTTTATTTCAATAACTATATTAACCAATCCATACAGTTTTATTAAAATCAAACATTCCTTCAACAAAATGATTGGTTGTTCCTCGGAATCCAACTTTTAAACTATCTTCAAGATTGTAATACTTAAGACATGTTCCACAGGTAAATATCTCTGTTCCCATTTCTTCAATTTTTTTAAGAAGTGGGATAAACTCTTCATCTGTGGTAGAAAGTTTCACTGCAGTATTCATTAAAAAGAGCATCTGTGGGAGTTGCCGGGTGGCTATCATTGTTTCAAAATAGGCTTTCATAAGAATTCTCCCTAATTTCTCATCCTTACCCATTACATCTGATGAGATAATAATCAGTAAATCCTTTTTTGTCTGTTTTTGTAATGGTGAAGAAATCTGACAGGTATAACCTTTAACTATCTTTACTTTCCAGTAATTTTCCTCCTTTTCAACTTCATAGTAATAACCGAATCTCGTAGCATATCTTTTTAAATTTTCCATAGAGCCTTCATTGTCAACAATTACAGTTACAACCCCTTCTTCTATTTTTGACAAAGCTTCTTCAGCAAGAATAATGGGCTTTGGACATCCTAAACCTCTTGCATCTATTTGCATATCTCCCCCCCAATTTTTATTTCATTTTACTCCATTTTTATAAGCATTTATCAATATGTTAGGATAAAATAATGGGAAAATTGATACTGGCAATAACAGGAGCTTCAGGCATAATCTATGGAATAAGACTTCTTGAAGAGGTTTCTAAAAATTTTGAAGTATCAGTAATTCTATCCAACTCTGCCATAGAGGTAATGAAGCATGAAACAGAAATTAAAAGTTTTCATGAGTTTAAACAAAGGTTTAAAAATCCAAATATAGATATTTATTTTGAAAATCAGATTGATGCTTCTGTGGCAAGTGGTTCATATAAAACTTCTGGAATGTTTATTGTTCCATGTTCTATGAAAACTCTTTCTGCAATTGCTACTGGTTATGCTGACAATTTAATAACAAGAGCTGCTGATGTAATAATTAAAGAAGGAAGAAAACTTATAATTTCTCCAAGAGAAATGCCTTTGAGTGCAATTCATCTTGAAAATATGCTAAAACTTGCCAGGATTGGAGTGATTATAGCACCACCCATGCCAGCTTTCTATCATAATCCTCAGACAATTGATGATATGATAAACTTTGTCATAGGAAAACTTCTTGATAGCATGGGGATTGAAAACAATCTTTACAGGAGATGGAATGGATAAAATCGGAGTAATGTTACTTAACATGGGAGGACCTGACAGTCTCTCCTCTGTTAAACCTTTTCTTTTTAACCTTTTTAGTGATCCTTACATAGCAAACTTTGGATTTATGCAAAAACCTATTGCATGGCTTATTTCTTCTTTAAGAGCAAATAAACTAAAAAAAGCCTATGAAAAAATCGGCGGAAAGTCACCTTTAAAAGAAATTACAGAGGCGCAGGCAAAGGCTTTACAGAAAGCACTGGGAGAGGAATTTAAAGTTTTTGTAGGAATGCGATACTGGCATCCTTTTATTGAAGAGTCTGTGGATGAGTTTAAAAAATTAAATATAAAAAAAGTTGTTGCTGTTTCCCTTTATCCACAGTTTTGCACTGCCACTACCTCTTCAGCAGTTGAGAGATTTACAAGGCTTGCAATTGGAAATTTTGAGTTCAAGATAATAAGTTCATGGTGTGATTATCCTTTATTTATTGAGGCATGGGTTGAGCAAATTGAAAAAGCATTTGAAAGCCATGGAAGTGAATCTTTTGTTCTTTTTAGTGCTCATGGGATTCCTCTTTCACTTCACAAAAAAGGAGATCCTTATATATCAGAAGTGAAAAAAACTGTAAATGCCATTGCCAGTAAAATGAAGTTAAAACAGTTTAAAATATGTTACCAGAGTAGAACAGGACCTCTAAAGTGGGTAAAGCCCTCAACTGAAGATGTGATTAAAGAACTCAGTAAAACAGAAATTAAAAAAATCTTGATTGTTCCAGTGAGCTTTGTTTCTGATCATATTGAAACTCTTTATGAGATTGATTTTGTATATAAAAAAATGGCTAATGATTTGGGAATGCAACTTTATCGCGTTCATTCATTGAATACTTCATCAAAATTTATTGAAGCTTTAAAAAATCTTGTATTAGAATCTTTACAAGGAGGATTTAAAAATGCTTTACGGTGAAAAGGCTATAAAAGAGGCAAAACTTGAAGCATGGGATAATCCGTATCCTCAGAGAGATTATAGAATTGAGATAAGTTTTCCTGAATTTACCTGTTTATGCCCAAGATCTGGATATCCTGATTTTGCTACAATAAAAATAAGTTATATTCCTGATAAAAAAATCGTGGAGCTGAAATCATTAAAGCTCTATCTCAACTCTTATAGAGACAAATATATCTCCCATGAAGCAGTAACAAATAAAATCTACGAGGATCTTTACAATCTTCTTCAACCAAGAGCTCTTGAAGTAATAGGTGATTTCAATCCCAGAGGCAATGTGAAGACCATAATCAAAGTATCTTCTCAAGACAGTTGATGTGTTATAATATTTTTAGCGCCCATAGCTCAGTAGGATAGAGCGGCGGACTACGAATCCGTAGGTCGGGGGTTCAAATCCTCCTGGGCGCACTGAAATAAATGCAGAGCATAAAACAGGTGAAAATAGGAATAATTGGCGGTAGCGGTCTCAGTGAAACAGAGGCAAAAAAAGAAATTATCACCATAAAAACTCCATATGGTGAACCTTCCTGTCCTTACGAAAAAGAAAAGATTGACACTCTGGAAGTTTTATTTCTCAGGCGTCACGGTGAAAAACATAGTATACCACCTCATAAAGTTAATTATAGAGCCAATATTTACGGATTTAAACTTTTTGGTATAGAAAGAATATTTGGAATTTTTGCCACAGGTTCATTAAGCGAAAACATACCACCAGGTAGCATTGTGATACCTGATCAAATAATAGATTTAACTCAAGGAATGCGAGCCAATACTTTTTATGATGAAGGAAAAGTCGTTCATATAGATTTCACAGAACCATTCTGTAGTGAAATGCGTAATCATTTATTAGAAACAGCAAGAAGAATTGGAATTAATGTAATTCCTCACGGAACATATATATGTGTAAATGGTCCAAGGCTTGAAACAGCTGCTGAAATAAGATTTTTTAAAAATATTGGTGCTGATATTATTGGCATGACAGTGATGCCAGAGGCTTCACTGGCAAGAGAATTGGAGATATGCTATGCTGCTGTTGCTGTTGTTGGTAATTATGCTGCTGGAATATCAAAATTTCCTCTTACAGTTAAAGAAGTTATTGAAACAATGGAAGATTCACTTGATACAGTGGTTTTACTTATAAGAGAAACTATAAAAAAACTACCTCATGAAAGGAAATGTCTCTGCAAAGATGCTCTTAAGAATGCTTCTTTTTAGCATTTTAATTTTTATTTTTTCTGTTAACAATACCTTTGGGGCACCCCCAAAAAGTCCACGACTTTTTGGGGACCCCTTTGCCTATGAAACTGCTGATTTAGTGGTTATTATCAAGTCAAAAAGAGTAATGTTTCTCATGAAGGAGGGTAAAATAATTAAAGCCTATAGAGTTGCTCTTGGAAAAAATCCTTCTGGAAAAAAGACATCTCAGGGAGATGGTAAAACTCCTGAAGGAAGATATTACATAGTGGGAAGAAATCCCAACAGTAGTTTTTACAAGGCACTGAAAATATCATATCCCAATGAGAAAGATATTGAACAGGCATCAAAACTTCATGTAAATCCTGGTGGTGGAATAATGATACATGGACTTTCAAAAAAAGTGGAATATCTTGGTAAATATCACATAATTGATGACTGGACCGAAGGCTGCATTGCCGTTACCAATGAAGAGATGGATGAAATATGGAGGATTGTTCCTGATGGGACTGCTGTAGAGATTTTGCCATGATGGAGATTGATTTAAACGAGGAATTTCTTAAAGCGTTAGAATTAGCGGAAAATACAGATAAAAATCTATTTATAACAGGCAGGGCAGGGACAGGAAAATCAACATTTTTAAGCTATTTCAGAGAAAATACGAAAAAAGAGATTGCAGTACTTGCACCAACAGGAGTAGCAGCAGTAAATGTCAAAGGACAGACAATTCATTCCTTCTTTAATTTTAAGCCTGATGTTACCATTCATAAAATAAAAGAGATAAAGCCAAGGAATCCAGATCTTTATAAAAAACTTAACTGCATTGTAATTGATGAAATATCAATGGTAAGAGCAGATATTCTTGATTGCATTGATGCTTTTTTAAGAATTCACGGTCCAAAGAAAAGGAAACCCTTTGGCGGCATTCAGATGATTTTCATCGGTGATTTGTATCAACTACCTCCTGTTGTTACATCAAAAGAAAAAAGCATTTTTAAAGAGTTTTATAAAACTCCTTATTTTTTTAGTTCCAGCGTATTTAATGAATCTGAATTTGAATTTATTGAGCTTGAAAAGGTTTACAGACAATCGGATATAGAGTTCCTTGAAATTTTAAATTCAATAAGAAACAACACTATTAACGATGAAATCATTGAAAGACTGAATAAAAGAGTTGATCCTGATTTTGAGCCTGATGAGGACGATTTTTATATTTATCTTACAACAACAAATGAAATGGCAGAAAAGATAAATTTTGAGAAGCTTTCAAAGATAAAAAATAAAGAATTCAAATTTTATGGCTTTGTTGATGGAGAATTTACCGAACAAGATCTTCCAACATCTCAGGAACTTATACTAAAAGTTGACTCTCAGGTAATGCTTCTTAATAATGATGCAAAAGGAAGATGGATAAACGGAGATATAGGAAAAATAGTGGAGATAAAATCAAGAAAAACAGAGCCAGATATAATATCTGTGGAGCTTCAAAATGGAGAAACTGTTGAGATTATCCCATTTACCTGGGAAATGTATGAATTTTACTATGATAAAGAAAAGAAAAAAATTTTAACTCAGACAGTTGGACAGTTTACACAATATCCACTAAAACTTGCATGGGCTATAACAATTCATAAAAGTCAGGGTTTAACTTTTGATAAATTAATACTTGATATAGGAAGAGGAACTTTTTCTCATGGACAGCTTTATGTAGCACTTTCAAGATGTCGCTCTTTAGAAGGACTGATATTAAAAAGACCTATTTGCCAGAAACATGTTCTTCTTGACAGAAGGATTGTAAGATTTCTTACTGAATTTCAGTATAAACATGCAGAAAAAAATCTTCCAATTCAGGAAAAAATTTCATTAATAGAAAAGGCTATAAGAGATGGGAAAAAATTAGAGATTGTTTATCTTAAATCTACAGATGTAAAATCAAAAAGACTGCTAAAGCCTATTTACATAGGACCGATGCAGTACAGTGATAAAACATTCGTTGGTTTAAAAGCCTTCTGTATGCTCAGAAACGAAGAGAGAAATTTCAATGTGGAGAAAATTATTGATTTAAAGCTTGTAGATTAGCCTATCTCAGAAGATCTCTTAAGTTTTGAGCAAGCTCATTGCTGAGATTAAACAATACGGAGACTTCTCTATAAGCGCTGTCTTTGTTTCTGGTTAAATAATAAAGAATACCTTTTAAATAGTGCATATAAGCAGAGTTAAAGCCTGAGTTATTGATAAGCTTTAAAGCTTCTTCAAAGTCTTTTTCAATAATACATATTCCAACAAGCCTTGCAATAGTCTCTTCATCCTTTGAAAGCATTTTAAAGTATTCCTTTGCTTTTTTAAAATTGCCAAGACGATAATAAAGAAGTGCAATTTTGTTTATAATGTTTCTGTCTTGTTTATGTTTCACAATATCTTCATAAACTGATAAAGCCATGCTCCACTGCCCGTTTTTTTCATATTGTTCAGCCAGGGCAGCGTAATCAATGATTTTTTCTTTTTTAACCTCTGAAGGAAATAATGTTTTAACTTTTGAACAGGCTTCATTTTTATTCGCAATGAGTACCTTTATATCTCTGTCAATTAAAACTTCTTCTGGATTAAAATAAACAGGTTTTCTCTGTAAAAAATCAATCAATAGCAAAGCAATCCCTTTTCTTTTATCTACAATAACGCAGTCTTTTACAGGATAAACATATCCATCCTGTACAACAATTAATTGTGAACGCAAAGTAGTAATCCATTTCTTTATAGGCTCTATCTTACTGATATAAATATTCTCTCTTTGAGTTTCAAGAAGCTTATAGCCCAGCATTGGCTTGTCTTTTTCGTCAATGACAAAAACATAGGCTGGCTCACTGGCAAAAAGCATTGATGGAAGAAGCAATAAAATAATTATAACTAAACTCTGCATTTAAATATTTTATCACAAATGGAGATACTTAAAAGTTAAAATTAGTTATGCATCTGATAATTGAAAAAATAGAGGCTTTAAAAAACAGAGTGAAAGAGTTAGAAACAAAAGGGCAGTTATCTAAAATAGAATCGCTACTTAGTCAGTTAAGAGAATTTATACTTCAGGAAAACAGAGAAAGAGCTCTCTGTGGAATGAGTTTAATATGCGCTCAATGTGGAAAGGAGGGAAAAGCCTGCTGCGGGAAAAATATAGAATTCAAATACTCTGACGAACTGCTTTTAATAAATCTTCTTTATGGAGTGAAATTTCCTGAGGAACCCGAATTTCCTGAAACGTGCCTTTTCCTTAAAGAGTCAGGATGCATACTTTTTGCCAGAGATGCCTTTTGTATAAATTTTATCTGTGACAGAATTAAAGAACAAATCCCGCTGGAAAAACTAAAAAAGCTCAGGCAGCTGGAAGGGCTTCATCTAAACCTTCAGTTTCAGCTTGAACAGATACTCAAGAAATTCAGTGGTGTTTATGATTTTCAAAATTACAATAAATTGAACTATTTTCGCATTTAATACATTCTATTTGAATAACACTATGTTTAATGCCCATGTGTCCCAGTTTCTCTTCAATTTTTTTTCTTATTTTATCAGCCTCACTTAAAAGCTGATTATCAACTACCACATGAGCTGAAAAGGCTGCGACACCGTAACCAATTGACCAAATGTGAATATCATGAATATCAATAATTCCTTTAATTTCTTTAATTTTCTCTGTTATTTCCTCTACATCAAATCCTTTTGGAACAAAATCAAGAAAAATCCAGAGAGAATCTTTAATAACTCTTACTCCACCAGTAATAATAACAAAGCCTACAAACCAGCTTATTATTGGATCTATTATAAACCAACCTGTGTATTTTATAATTAAACCTGCTATAATGACTCCTGCTGATGATATGGTATCTCCAATTACATGTAACCACGCACTTTTAATATTTAAATCTTCATGCCGGTGCCCCAGAATCCATGCCATTAGAAGATTTCCAAGAAAACCAAATATTGCCACAGGAAGCATTATACCATGGTCAACTTTCGGAGGATTGAGCAGTCTTTGATATCCCTCAAAAAATATCAAGCCGGCAATTACAATAAGACTTACTCCATTTATAAATGCGGCAAGTATCCCAATTTTATGATATCCGTATGTAGCTTTTTTGCCTGATGGTTTTTTAGTAATAATTGAGGCAATGAGACTTAGAATCAATGCAAAAGAATCTGTAAAAACATGTCCTGCATCACTAAGTAAAGCAAGGCTATTACTTATTAATCCACCAATAATCTCAACAATGAAAATAAAAAAAGTTATTCCAACAGCAAAAGATAATTTTTTTGTAGATGACTGCTGCATTGCTTATTTTATTAAATCCAGTGCTTTTTTATGAAGTATTTCACTTGCAGAGACTAACAGAGTTGTTTTTGTATTAAAGGCAACTTTCAGATTTTCAATTGAATTACCCTCAATATCTGTTATGATTGCACCGGATTCTTTTGCGATTAAAATTCCTGCTGAAAAATCAAATATTCTTGATGGTGTTGGAACAATGAATAAACTCAAAGAGCCTGATGAAAGATAAGCAAGGTCTAATGCTGTGCTTCCAAAACATCTTATCCTGTTTGCTATTTTGAAGACAGGAAAAATCTGTTTTATAGCATCATATGGAGTTGATGCTTCAAAGGCAATGATTACAGGCATTGTATTGTCTTTGACTTTAATCCTCTGTCCATTTAAAAAAGCACCTTCATCTCTTTTTGCCCAGAATTCATTGCCATTTATAAGGTTTATTATGTAACCTAATTTAAGAGTTTTTAATGTTCTTCCATCAGCTATTGCTATTGATGTAGAAAAAAAAGGAATACCTGATACAGCATTCTTACTGCCATCAATTGGATCAATTATAAGGCTTGGATAATCCTCCTGTATCAATTTTGAGCCTTTTTCCTCTGAAATTATGTTGATTTTGATACCTTCTTTTTCAAATGCCTCTATTATTCTGTCTTCAGCTAATTTATCAACTGGATATGTGATATCGCCTGATGCACCTCTTCCTAAGACAGTTTTATTAAACTGTGGCTTTACCAGTGATATTTCTTTAAATAGCTTTTGCCCAATGTTTCTTAAAAACTCTATCTCCATAAGCTTTTATTATAGCCTAAATATTCACTAAAGTAACAGTCTCAGAGTCCTGACGAAAATTTCCTTTTGTGCTTTCTGAGTCAAAAAGAGGAGTTCCTAAGTTGACTATATAACAATGAGAACCTCAGGGAGAGTCTCAGCCCCTGACGTCAGGGATTCCTGTTTGGACAAAAAGAAGAAAAAATTCTTGAGAGGCTTTTAAAGAGGTCTCAGCCCCTGACGTCAGGGATTCCTGTTTGGACCATATTGCACAATTAACATATTTTTTGTTCATATTTTTCTGTTTGGATTAAAATCCAAAATTTTCGTGTTCTTGTTTTTTAAATTTTGTTTTATAAAGCTCTTTCTTAGAAACTAAAGCACGCCAGCCTTTTATAAGTCTATAAAAATACCAGATATAACCAATAGCTCCTACCATAAAAGAACCTACTATTGTAAAACTTAATAAAAGTATCCAGATTAAAAATAAAATCGCACCATATACAGTTCTTTCCTGCCATTGAAAGTTATCAATTAAATATTTTTCTTCTTTTTGAGATATAGCTTTTTTCTTGTAATAATAAGCTACTGCTCCCATAAAAAGAATAAAAAAAGGAAAAACAATTCCACTAAAGGTTAAAGCAACATAATTAAATTTTGCAATATTAACCAGTTTTTGACTTTTCTTTTTGACAAAATCTGTGACATCGTTAACAAACTCTTCTACTTTGTTTACTCTCTCTTGAGTTACTTTTTCTTGCTGTTCCATTTTTTAATTTACCTCCTTTTAAGTTTAATTTTTTTATATTTTAAAATAACAACAAGTCTCAGCCCCTGACGTCAGGGATTCCTGTTTGGACTCTGAAAAAGGAACAAACAAGGTATAGAAAAATGTGTCTCAGCCCCTGACGTCAGGGATTCCTGTTTGGACATGGTAATAGTTGTAGGCTTGATAACGGGTTAGGAGGGTCTCAGCCCCTGACGTCAGGGATTCCTGTTTGGACGTAATATTCTATCTCTAATCTGAGCTCCTGTTCCTTGTCTCAGCCCCTGACGTCAGGGATTCCTGTTTGGACCGATTATGCTTAGTATGTCCCTGCTTAGCCAGCCCATGTCTCAGCCCCTGACGTCAGGGATTCCTGTTTGGACACGGAATATACCGTAGGCTAAAAAAAATCGACAGTCTCAGCCCCTGACGTCAGGGATTCCTGTTTGGACCAAGCAAAAAAGTTAGCCATTCTTTGTTTGAATCTGTCTCAGCCCCTGACGTCAGGGATTCCTGTTTGGACTATTGCCTTGTAAGTCATTGTTTTCAAAGAACTTTTTTGGGCGTTTTTGCAAACCTCCTTAGTTTTAAAAGTTTTTAACAACTTTTTAACATAGGTTTGCATAGCCCTCCTAAAGTGACATCTTAAAAGCATAAAATAGTTTACAACTTTTTTGTGAGAAAAATAAATACCTGACACTACTTTAATTTTGATAATTCTTGATAGGCACGGTGGGGATCGAACCCACGACCTCTTCCGCGTCAAGGAAGCGCTCTCCCACTGAGCTACGCGCCTTGTGATTGTTAATTATAAATAATTTTCTACTGATATTGTCAACTGGTGACAACCTCCTTCTATTTTGCTTTGGCTGGTGCGGGCTTGAATAGAGATTCGCTTGTTATCTTAAATCTAATTGAATGATGTTTTTCGCCCCAGTAGCTCGTATCTCCAGAAGCTACTATTTCATCTTCTTCTTTCCCAGATATTAAACCACTAAAACTCTTTGAGTTAGGGTCGTAGCAGAGTTCAACTTTTTTCGTTTCACCTTTTGCAAAATCAAGGTCACTTTGAAAATCGAAGGTCCCAATCTTATATTTTTCTTTTACTTCAATTATTATCGGTACTTTCTCAGTTGAAAGCAGCGGGATATCAAATGAAAAAGGAACTTCAATTGAATTAGATTTACCATATATCCCATCTTTGTTATAATCTTTAAGAGTTTTTACATAGCTTCTTTCGCCTATGTTAACAATAACATCAAACTCTATCGGTTCCACTTCCAGTTTCTCGTTCCTTGCAGTATAGGGAGTAATACCCCTTATATCTTCTATCTTTAGCCGAGCGCTGTGGCATTTTTCTGCAGGTTCATTTTGGATTGATGTGTAAAATAGAGGTTGATTTTCTAATGTGATACCATCCCATTTAAAGAACTCTACTTCAAATTTTTTTGAATCAAGCCAATAATCAATTTCTGCATAAACAGACAATCTTCCACTTAACAAAGTTAAATTATTAATAGCCTTAGCAGTAAACTGAAAAGATGGATTTGGTGATGGTATGTATTTAATACTTCCATTTACTGTGGGACGAGCTTTTATAAGAATTAAATCTCCTTCAACTCCCACTTCAACAATCTCGTATCCTGCAGCTAACTGACCGTATGCATTTGCCAAAAGATACGGAGTGAGCCCAAGAGATGCATGATCAATAGAATAATCAGCAGCAATTGTAAGTGCAGCTTTGCCTTTAAACCCAAATTCGCCTGTAATATCAATAGGTCCCATTGGAAAACTGATTTCTTGCGAGTAATTAATTTCTTTATTAAATAGCTCTTTGCTCTGGTTACCACTCAAACTAAGGTTTGTCTCTCCTCCACCTAACCATTTAGCCCCATCTAACCATTCGGCTACGAGTTTAGAGTCATCTTTATCAATCAGTAATAAGTGAATATTTTTCCCAAAAAATTTAATATCTGTCCAAATAAAGCCAGGCTTTCCGTCCAACTTCTTAATATCAACTTTTTCTTTTCCACCATCAATTCTTATACTGTATCCGAGGACAACTCCAAAATTCTCATCTCCAAAAGAGGCATCCCATGATTTTTCCCAATTAAGGGGAATAAAGTCCCTGGGACAACCTGCAACTTGCTGGCTCTTCGTGGATGGAGGTATTGATTGACAAGTGTTTTCAGGGGGAGGAGACGCTAATCTAAATTGTTTTAAAAACATTGCTTTTTGGAGATTAAGTTTATCAGCAGGATACATATAGTGAATCTTAACTGGAGTCTTGTCTCGTAAGGTATAGCCTGCTTTGTTAAGTTTTTCTTCTATTTCATTTACTTCTTTTAAAAACTTATCAAACAGAATGGTTTTACCGTTTTTTAAAGTAATAAACTCCTGTCCATTTATGATTTTAATGGCTTTTATAAAATTTGAACGAGCAAATGGATAAAACTTAATTGGCGGAAGTTTTTGAAAGGAGAATTTCTCAGGAGGTATACGTAAAATCGTCCCTTTCTTTATAGCTTCTTCAGGAATCTTAGGGACATGTAAGCATTTAGGTCTGAAACTCTTTTTAAAGTCAGAGTGTGGATGGCATTCATTCTGCTGGTTGTATGGAGATTGGTTGTAAACTGCAAAAGAGGCATAGATCGCAGAGTCTCTGCATTGTAAAGGTTCTTTTGAAGCCCATCCCCATACATCAATGTATCCCTTCTTTAAATCATTTTCTGTTACCACAAAGCCTATAACTGGAAATCCACCGTAATCGTAGGGAGGAAAGGCAGGGGTTGGTCCATAATACTCAAGAAGATTAGTTTCAGTCTCAGAGTACTTAACTCCTATCAGTCTGAGGGACATTGTCTTTGACCAGAATTTAGCTGGAGCATCTGAAGGTCCTTCAAAAGCACAACTGCATAGCTTTTGCCCCGGAGCACCTGGAATTATTGTCTTTTTTGTAAATTTAACCCTCACACCAACTGTTAATTTTTGCCCCTGTTGAGGTTCCTCAGTAAAGAGTATGTCTTGCACCTCTGCGCACCAGTAGGTTTTAGCAATTTTTACCTGAGGAGGAATCTGTGGTTTCATCTGAGCAAATGAAAGAACTGGAAAAACTATAAAACTCATTAAAACCCATACTAAAGATTTTGTTCTCATAATTTGTACCTCATTATAATTATTTTCTATCATTATACACTATCCTCCACTAAAGGAGAATTTCGTTCCTCAATTTTAGTTGTCTATTAACAGTGATAAATTTACCTGATGCATCATTATATAGTATTCATTGCTCTGTTTAATCCAGTTGCAACTAAGGCATCTTGATTTCATTGAAAATTAAATGGAAAATTGATATATTAGGTTTAAGAATTCAATTTGAAGACCTTATAGTCTCTGTATTAAGAGCTGTGTTGAGCAAATATTTAAACTTTGAAGTAACGATGGAAGGTCAGAGAATTTTTAGAAAAAATGGAGAGACTTTGAAGGAGATGCTATATTAGGATGTGAAGGAAAAGTATTTATGGTAGAAATGCTTTTAACTCCAAAAGTTGAAGATATAAAGGAGATAAAAGAGAGAGCAAGGCGTTTCTTTGAGTTTTTTCTGAATCCGGGATAAAGAGCTGGTAGTGATATCTGGAACATTAGTTTTTCTGACAATGTAATAAAATCTCTTGATTCTTAAGAAATTGTAAGTTTTTGAGTAAATTCAAGAGTATAAAAGGAGGTATAGGATGAAAACAGGATTTATAGGGCTTGGAAATCTTGGTAAGGCTATGGCAAAAAGATTGATTTCTGAAGGAGTTGAGCTTACTGTATGGAATAGAACTATTGAAAAAGCAAAGGATCTCGGAGTAAAAATAGCAAAAAACCCTGCAGAACTTATATCTGAAGTGGATGCTCTTTTTCTAAATCTTACTGACAGTGATGCAGTAATGAAGGTTCTAACAGATGAAAAGGGAGTTTTAAAAGGTAACTGCACAGGCAAATTCATAATTGATACCACAACAAATCATTTTGAAAAGGTGACTCAGTTTCACAGTCTTGTAAAAGAAAGTGGAGCATACTATTTGGAAGCACCTGTTCTTGGAAGCGTTATTCCTGCATCACAGGGACTTCTTACAGTTTTAGTGAGCGCTGAATTTCAAGCTTTTGAAAAGATAAAACCCTTACTTGAAAAAATAGGCAGGAACATTTTCTATCTTGAAAAACAGGGTCTTGCAACTAAAATGAAATTAATAAACAATCTTGTTCTCGGTTCTTTCATGGCAACTCTCTCTGAAGCCATTGCCATAGGAGAGAACTGCGGAATAAGTAAAGCTCAGGTAATAGACATAGTTCAATCAGGTGCTGGTAATTCAATGATTCTCAATGTGAAGAAGCAAAAACTTCTTGATGAGGATTTTTCCCCTCATTTTTCAAACTCCCTAATTTACAAGGATTTACAGTATCTGCAGGAGCTCTGTTATTCCATGAAAAAACCAGTTTTTACTGGAAGCCTTGTGAAGGAGCTTTTTGCAATGGCAATTGCAAAAAACCTCTCAGAGGAGGATTTTTCAAGTATTTATAAAGTCTTTAAGGAGTTGTAGAGAAAAAACTAAATTTTTTTAAAATAACTTTGTCCAGAACATAATTGGCATAGAAATTTTCCATTTACAGGAACAGTAAAGTTCTTAGGTTGAAGCTCTCCACATTCAGTGCATTCAACAATCTCCTGTTGTTCATCTCTTTGAGGAAGCCTTATCCTGATTTTTTCAATTTTGAAATATTTTTCATCAAGATTTAAAAAATCTTCAATAAGTTTGTCTCTTTCCTCGTGACTTAGCTTTCCTTCTCTTAGCAAAAATTTTTTTATTCTTGCACTTGCATCTATAGCCTCTTTTTTTAAAGATACTCTATAGCCCTCTCCATTTTCACGAAGGACAATTGAAAGAGCAAGTTTTCCATAATTATAAACAATAAGATTTTTATTACCCGTTGTGGTCTGAGCTTCAATCTGGAGAGCGTCAGGAAGACACATTCTTGTTTCTGCTATTCCGAATATTTTCTTTCCCTTTGGCATGTCTCCCATCTTCTTATAGATAAGTTGAACCATTCTCATTCCAAGAACAAGCCCTGGACTTCTATGCCCATGAAATCTTTCTGCAAACTCTAAATCCATATTTCCTCCTAAAAGAGATTTACATCCACGACCTGATCCTTTTCCAGATCAGTTTGTGTTGTCACAAATCCATCAGCAAGAAGACTTTTAACAGCATTAGAGATAAGACTTGGCTGATAATTCGAGTTTTCTGGAATTATGCTTAAAGGTGAATCTTTATAACCCACTGGATAGGCATATCCATCAACATTTTTTATAAAAATTATATACTCAAAGCCTGGAGTTGGTATTTTAACAGTTTTTTTCATTCTCATTTTTATTTTTGGGAAAGGAATATTGCCAAGGAAAAATTTTCTCAAAGAAAGCATTGCAATAAAAGCACCTGCTGGCTTTCCAGGCAGTGCAAATACAGGTTTGTTTTTGATTACTCCTATTGCCATTGGCTTGCCAGGTCTGACCCTCACTTTATGCAAAACCAATTCTCCTTCATCTTCTATAACCTTTATTACAAAATCCTTTTTACCCACACTGACTCCTCCTGTTGTTATCAGAGCATCACAATAGACTAAACCTTGAAGCATAAGTTCTTTTAATTCTTCATAATCATCTCCCGCTGTTCCTAATAATACAGGCTCTTCTCCCCATTGTTTTATAAAAGAGGCTACTACAAAGGAATTCACATCCTTTACAATTCCTTTTTTTATCTCATCACCTGTGGCAATAATTCCAACCCTGTATTTTTTAAAAACTTTAATCTCATCAATATGCAAAACAACCATCATAGCTATTTCCTGTGGAGAAATTCTCCTACCTGCTTCAACAATCAGTTCGTTTTCTTTAAAGTCTGTTCCTTTTTTTAATACATATCTACCAGATGTAATATTCTGAAAAAATAAACCTTCTTCAGTTAATTCTGCTTCTTCAATTTTTACAACAGCATCTGCTCCCTCTGGCAAAGGTGCTCCTGTTGTTATATAGCAGGCATAACCTTTTTCAATTTTTCTGATAGGCGAGTCAGGAAAGACCTCGCCTATAAGTTTCAGAGGAGGTGGGTCAAGACTGTTTACAGCATATCCATCCATTGTGGCAATATCATAAAGAGGCAGGGTTTTATTTGAATACACATCTTCTGCGAGAATTCTACCTATGCTTTCAAGAAGAGAAACAGATTCGGACTGTCTTTTAAAGAAAAATTTTTCTCTAAATTCATATAAAATTTTGTCAAGATGTTCTAATGTTACCAATCTCATTTTTTAACTCCATGAAAAGTAATCCTCTATCAAAGTTGAGAAGTTTATAAATATTTTGCAGCTTTTCAATCTCTTTTAAAAGTTTCAAAATATGTGTGGTAAGAAGTCGGTGCTGAATTATTTTTAATTTTACAACTGTTTCCATGTCTCCATGCTGACGATATCGGAGTTCATCACTAATAAGTTTGGACATAAATGCAAGTTGCGTGATAATGTGATCAGGTGGTAATTCGTCAATTTCAAAACCGTAATTTAAATAAAACTCCTCTATTATTCCGGGATACACATCCTTTAGTAAGCCATCAAAATATTGATAGCCTCTGAAATTTTTAGTTTCTTCTGAAGTTATTCTATTGATGTCTTCTTCTATTTCTGGTAAAAAAATTTTTAGAGCCTCAATACTTTCACTGGCAACTTTTTCTTCTTTATACAGAGAGTAAAAAGCACTGAATAAGGCAGAATACAGTTTTGCTCTTCCTATTGTGATAAGAATGTTGTCTTTTACCAGATTATCCATGGCACCTCTAAACTCCCTTTAGATTTTTTAGTTACCTTTGCCACTGTAAAGTAAACCTGTGCACCACCTATCCAGCTCAGAAGAGACCAGTTACCAGTTGTCGAGTCTGTAAGTGCTACCATATTGGGAGATACTCCAGAAAATCTCCAGCTATCAGGAAGTAAGTGTTCATAGTAGCCTTTCTTGGATTTTGTAAATAAAAGCTTCTTTCTAATTTCATCAAGTCTCTTTACAGGATTAACAGCTTCTTCTGGTAGATCTATTTTCTTTGGGAGGTTCTCAATGTCTTTTTGAAGGTTTCCATCCTTAAGTTTAAAATACTTAGGTTTCATAACCACTGAATCAGCCCATCTTCCCATACCAACTGGTATAGCTATTACTCCTTTTCTTACAGAAGGTTCAACAACAGCTTTAACATCAAGATAACCTGTAGGAGTTTCAATTGTAATTATATCACCACTTTCTATTTCCAAAGATCTCGCATCTTCAGGATGAATTATTGCAAAATTTTCTGGCATTATTTGTTTAAGCCAATAATAAAACATGCTTCTGTGCTTTGTAAATAAAGGACTTCCAGGGAAAATGACTGTAAAGGGATATCCGCTAATTTGTTGCTGTAATGATTTTCCTGCATAGTCAGAAATTGCAAAATATTTTGGTCCGCCGTAGAATTTTTTACCAGTAAGGCTGTTTTTGGTTTTTGCAAGTTTTTCATTCCATAACATTAAAACTTCTGTTGGAGGTTTTCTCTTTGAAAAACCATTTTCATCAAAGGATTTTTCATACTCTGTAAAAACTCCTCCTCTGGCAAGTCCATAGGCAATATATTTCCACTCATCTGGGACAATGTCTCTGAATTGGGCAATTGGGTAATTTTTCTCAACGAACTCAATCTCTTCAGGAGTGGCTTCTTTTATCAGTCCAGCTTCCTTTCCATCCATTGCAGAGTTTGCAAAAACTCTCATTATATATTCCCAGACACAGTAAAGAGAGAACTTTTTATCTTTAAATTCCTCTTTTTCCTTGTTTCCAGAAATCCCTGCCTCTCCAAATCCTGGCATTCCCATCTTAAGTCCAATATCTATCAAAAACTCCCACATAGAGGCAAATCTTGGATGTTTATTAGGACATTCTCCAATTTTAACTGTTTGTGGCATAACAGCTGGAGTTCTCCATGTTTCTGCATGTTTAACACCTCCACTTGATGCATATAAATACTGACAACCCATTGTTCCACCATCAAGATAGGTTGTATCAGGTACAATGTAATCAGCATAAAGGAATGTTTCATTTATTGATGTGGTGATGCCAATGAATAGAGGAAGCTTTTTTGTATCCTTAAGTGTTTCAATAAACTTTAATCCATAGTTTGCTGAAAGCACAGGATTGGCGTAATATAACATTAAAACTTTGATAGGATAGGGATAGGCATCATGAATACCAGCAAATGCTTCAGTATAAATTTCCTCTGGAGTTAATGGATACCAGGGTCTTTTTGCAGGATAGCCATTAAAGTAGAATTCAAAACTATCTTCATAGGCAACTCCATGACGGTCAATGGGAATTCCCCATGAGACATTTTTAACCTTTTTTAAGTCGTAGATGAATTCGTTATATTTAAGATGACCTGCTCTACCAAGCATTCCACCTTTTTGATGGATGTTTCCTATTAAAGTATCAATTGCCCTGAATGCCCAAACAGTATACTCTCCATTTGGATGCATTCCTAACCCACGATGAATTGTTGTACCAGCCTTTGGTGCGTTTTTGTGAAGATCCTGAGCGATAGTTATAACTGTGTGTGGTGAAATACCACATATATTACACCATTCTTCTACAGTCTTTGACATCGATTCTTCTTTCAAAATTTGAAGCGTTGTTTTAACAGTCACTTCTTTTCCTTCAACTTTTACTTTGCCTGTATAAAATAATTCTGCTCTGTCTATAGCCTGAGAATCTTTGTAACCGGATGAATAAACAACAGGGTTCTCATGATACTGACCAATGTTTTTACCTTTTAAAAACTGTCCGGCTCCATCTCCGTCAACCATAACAAGCCATGTGGCATTTGTGTATACTGGCTGTTTTGCTTTTTCTGATGCCTTTTTCCCCGGGATTGAAAGAAATTCTTTATTGAACCACTCCTTTTCAAACATGACTCTAAGTATTGCCATAGCAAGAGCGGAATCTGAGCCTGGTTTAACAGGAATCCAAACAATATTACCATTTGCTGTTGTTCTTGGAGCAGTAGGATTAACATAATAGATTTTTAACTCTCCCAGTGCTGCTCTTTCAATGAGAAGTCCCTGTCCTGTTGCGCCGGGATGAAGTCTTCCCATCTGAGCTCCAGCCATAAGTATAACCTTTGAAGTCTGGACATCCATTTGAAGGTCTGTTGTTCCTGCCCATAGTTTATTCCCAGCATAATAACCAAGCTGGCATGCAGAGGTATGTCTCAACCAGTTAACACTTCCAAAGGAGTCTATCCATCTTTTATAAAAATCGTCTGCATGAGCCTGTCCTCGACCTCTGTAAAAAATAATCTGATTTGCCTTAGTTCCAAGGTCTGGTCTGTCAGGGTCAATTAAAATTTCTTCAAGCTTTAATGGAGCAATTTTCTGAGTCCACTTGGTTTTAAATTCTTCTATCGCCTTTTTTAATGATTGTTTATCTGTAATTTTTCTGTCTTTAATTTTTGCCTTGATATCTTCAATATCTTTTTTCATCTCATCAAGGATCTCATCTGGCTTAAAGCCTGCCTGTTTAAGTTTTCCATAGACAAAAATCTCCTTTAATCCTTGCAATTTCTCTTTGGTTTCATCAATAGTTCCACCCTCTATAACTTCTTTTATTAGTTGATCCCATGATATTATTTTAAATTTTCCACTTCCTCTGGGTCCGCTTCTCTTAAGTGGAGCAAGAATTCTATAGGGATCATAAAGATAATGGATACCGTCTTCTCCTTTAGCACATAATGTTCCCGAATAACTAAGTGACTCTGAGATTGATGTATTGTATGGAAGAGAGAAATATCTTTTTACCTGATTTTTTATGCTTACCGCCCTATTGTATGGATGATATGGGTTACCTGAGACTCTTTCAATAACTTCTCCATAATCTGTTTTTACAATCTTCACTCTTATTCCGCAGCGAACATTACAACCAAGGCATGCAGAGTGAACAATTCTTCCCTCACCATCAGGTAAGACTTTATTAAATCTGGGTTTGATAATTCTGCTAATCGTTGGTACATAACCTGCAACAAAAACACTGGCAGCTGCAAGCCCAACTAAACCTTTAACAAAGTCTCTTCTACTTATTTGTTTCATAGCTCTCACCTCTTAAAGGATATATTGAAGAGAGTATTAAAAAAACAATTATAGCTATTGCAATTGGCGAGAGTGTTTCAAAAAACCACCATCCATGAAGCCCTGCTTTAACTGTGCCCATTCCTGTTCTTGAGATAAGTTGCGCATTTATAATCATATTCCATTTATTAATGATAACTCCTATTAATGCTACTATTCCCACCCATAAAACAAGATTTTCTTTTTTGGTAGCAATAATAGAGAGAGTTGCTGTACTTGCAAAGATTAAAAATGCAATAATGAGTAGAGGATAAATAGAATAAATCCCTGAATACATTGTACCTCTTACTGTTAATGTCCATGTTAAAATTTGAATAAATATTAATGCACATAAAACTATTGCCGCTGCAGAATGTATGTAAAGAAGAAGATTCTTGTTTTTTTTCTTGAATATTTCTCCAACTATTATTGCAGATGCAGTAGCAGTTACAAAAGTTTCTGAAAAAAGCATTGCAGGAAGCATCCCCCAGTTTCTCCAGCCAAAAAGCCATGTTTGAGAGATAAAAAGTATCCCTGGATATATGGACCACATAAGCGTAAATGGAACAAGGACTATAAAAAGTATTTTTATTTTGGATTCAAAACTTTTATATCTATTTTCATCTGCATAAAGAAAGCTGTATTTTAGACTTTTATTACTCATATAAAGTCCGGTTACAGCTACCCCAAGAAGAAAGGTTATTATCCATAAAACTCCACCATAAAGAGCCATTACGCTCATACCTGGATATTGCGCTGATGAAAATAAATGTTGATGAAACATTATTCGCCAAGCCCTATATGGAAGAGACAAATCTGCAAGGGGACCGAGAAGAATAATTGAAAAGAAAGAAAGTCCAAGAAGCAAAAACACAGGAATCCATTCAGTCATTTTTTTAGTAAAATATGCTATTGCTGCAAGAAAAAGTAAATCCGCACCTGAAATTAAAAAAGAATAAGCAAAAGCAACGGGCTGCCATACAAGTGCTTCATTAAAATAAACATAACCAAAGGGATATGTAAAATTTAAAAAATCCATTATTCCACCCCCTCGTAATTAAGGTAATAAACCCGAGGTTTGTTACCAGTATTTGGTTTCAAAACATGCATATGAAGCTTTATTTCTGATTTCCTTAAAAACATTCTGGCTGAAGTAGGGCAGGCTTCTACACAGGCAGGAAGTTTTTCAGGTATTCTGTGAGCGCAATAGGTACATTTGTCTGCTACTCCTTTTACAGGATTTAAAAATCTTGCACCATAAGGACATGCCTGAATACAGGCTCCGCAACCTATGCATATTTCATCATCAATTAGAACAAGTCCGTCATCCCGTTTATATGTTGCTTTTACAGGACAGGCAACAACACAGGTTGGGTTATCACAATGATTGCATATCTTGGGAAGAAAAAAGTTTGTTCCATCGTTCTTTACAAATCTTTCAACCCATGTTCTGAAAACTCCTATTGGTACATTATTTTCAGAGGCACAGGCAGCAACACAGGACATGCATCCATAACATTTGGAAACATCAATTACATACTGATATTTGGTTTTACTCATAAAAACCTCCGAATGTCAGTAAAATTTTTTTAATAAATCCTCAAGTTTTTCAGTCTCAGGTTTCTGTTCCACAAGTGCTTTTTCTCTAATTACAGGAATCTGCTCTTCAAAGGTAGGCATTTCTGATTTATATATGATGCCTATGGGGATTCTGTCTCCCCATTCAAGTGCTTTTTCAAAAGCTCTGGTTCTATCAGATGGGTCATAATCATTTTCAAGTTTATACACTCTTTGACGATACCATTCAAAAGTGTTAATTTTATTGAAACTAACACAGGGCTGAAGTATGTCAACAAGGGCAAAGCCTTTGTGATTGACAGTTTCTTTTATTAGAGTTTTCAGATGCTCTATATCTCCTGCAAAGGCTCTTGCAACAAAACTACAGTTTAAAGCTATTGCTAAGGCAAGGGGGTTAAACTGCTCTGAAAAAACTCCAAAGGGCTGAGTTTTTGTTACCACTCCTTTCATTGTGGTTGGTGATGCCTGTCCCTTTGTAAGTCCATAAATCTGATTGTCATGGACAAATAGCTTAATATCTATATTTCTCCTTATGGCATGGATGAGATGATTTCCTCCTTCACCATAGCAGTCTCCATCACCAGCTACTGCAAAGACTTTTAGCCTATGATTTACAAGCTTTATTCCTGTTGCAACAGGAAGAGTTCTGCCGTGAAGTCCATTAAAGGTGTGACACCTTGTGTAATGGGGAAACTTTCCAGCCTGTCCAATTCCCGAGACAATTACAAATTCATAGGGATTCAGTCCCAGTTCAACCATTGCCTCGTTGAAGGCTTTTAAAATCATGAAATTTCCACAGCCCGGACACCAGGCAGGCGTTTTCCCTTTATAATCTTCCAATGTAGCCATATACCTTCTCCTTTAGTTCATCCACTGTAAATGCTCTTCCATCAAAACGATTTATCTGCTGATGAGGGCTAAATCCTGTCTCCATTCTTAGTAGTTTTGCAAACTGACCTGTTGAATTCTGTTCAATGTTTATGCAAAGCTTTGCATTTTTTAGAGTTTCAAGCCAGCCCATTTCTTGAGGTAGTGGATAAATCTCACTGAAATGAACCATGGCTATTTTATATTTCTCAGAAAGTTCATCTACCACTTCTTTTACTATTCCATACATTGATCCCCAGCATAAAAGCACAATATGAGGAGAGATCTCTCCATAAATAAGGGGAGGTTCAATCTCTTTCTTTATAAGAGGTATTTTTCTTAAAAGCCTTTTTTCAACCATCCTTACTCTTGTGTCTGCATCCTCAATTATATGTCCTTCTTCATCGTGTTCATCAGAATCTGTTACTACAAGATGACTGGAATCCCCAGGGACTCCAAGAGGAGAAACACCAGTTTCTGTAAATGAATGACGGGCATAATATTTTAATCTCCTGAATGCATCACCTCGCAGGCGATAGTCATTGTATTTAAGCTTGGTGAGATTAAATCCTTCATAGCTCCATTGACTGTCAGCAAGATATTGGTCTGTAAGAATTATAGCTGTAATCTGATATTTTTCAGAAAGTTCAAAGGCTTTATTGGTAAGATACACTGCCTCTTCAGGATTTCCCGGAGCAAATATTACCTTTGGAAACTCTCCATGCCCTGCAAAAAGGGCAAACAATAAGTCAGCCTGCTCTGTTCGGGTAGGAAGTCCTGTGGCAGGTCCTGGTCTCTGGGCAAGGGCGATTACAAGAGGCGTTTCTGTCATCCCTGCAAGAGAGATACCTTCAACCATAAGGGCAAAGCCTCCTCCAGATGTTCCTGTCATTGTCCTTACTCCTGCAAAGGAAGCACCTATTGCCATATTCACTGCTGCTATTTCATCCTCTGCCTGCTCAACCACTATACCGAAATCCCTGGCATTTTCAGCTACAAAATTAAATATACCTGTTGATGGAGTCATTGGATAGGCAGAGTAAAACTTTAATCCAGAGGCAATTGCACCAAAACCTATGGCTTCGTTACCTGTAATAAGAAGTTTTGGAGAAGAAAATCCTGATACCATAAAAGAACAGGTAAGACACTGCTTACGGGCATATTCATAGCCAGCCTTTGCAGATTTCAGGTTTGCATCTATAACTTCTTCCGCCTTTTTCTTAAAGGTTTTCCTTACAATTTCATACATAATCTCAGGATTCATACCAAGCATGCCAATAACAGCACCCACTGCCACAGTGTTTGCCATTATCTTACTTCCACCATGAGTTTGAGCAAGCTCAAAAAGAGGAACATCAAGGAAATGGGGTTTATCATACTTTTCCTTAAGAAAGGTAGAGTCATAAAGAACATGACCCTGCTGGCTAAGTTCCTTTTCATGCTCTATAATGCTTTGTTTATCAAGGGCAACGATTATGTCAACTTTAATTCGTGAAGCTGTTACAGGTTTATCGGAGATTCTAATCTGATAAAAATTATGTCCCCCTCTTATGCGGGATTCATAGTCTTGATGGGTGAATACATAGTAACCTGCACGGGCAAATATATGGGACAGAGCATCCCCTACTGTCTGGATACCCTGTCCTGCTTCACCACCTATTTTTATGGTGTAATCCATTATGTTGGAGTTACGCCATATTTAACGATGTTTATCAGAGTATCATCAGGCTTAGGAAGTCCTGCAATCTTCCATGCTAAAAGTGGGTCTATTAGTTTTTCTGCTATGCAGTCTTTTGGCTGATTTACATTTTTGCAGACTGCATTAAGAACTGGAAAGTAGTTGTATTTTTTGTAGTATTCATTTATAAATTTAACAATTTCAAGCTGATCCTTTGATAGAATTCCGAGTCCTTCCCTGAGTGCAATTGCCTGGGCTACTTTTTCATTCCAGTCATTTATGTTTTTCAGATAACCCTCATCATCAAAGGCAACAGATTTTTCAACTGCTTTGTATTCTGAGACCTCTTCAGGTTTTTCTCTCTCAAATCTTTCTCTCTCAGTAAAGTTCTTGATGAACTGACCTATCTGAACACCAAGATAAACGCATTTCACATTATTCATGCAGTCATCGGCATCCTGTTTGTCAAGATGAGTAATCAATTCAGATGTGTCCTTCTGAAATCTGATTATGTAAGCCTGTTTTTCTTCACTGTAGTAGATATTGATATTGAAGCCATGTTCTTTTACTTCAGGATACATCTCAAGAATTTTGTTTTTTAAATCATCAATTGTGTAAGCCATATACTCCTCCTATTTTAATCTTTTTTCTACTTCTTGCCAGTTAATGTTTTTAAAGAAGGCTTCAATGTAATCAGCACGCTTGAGTCCATAATCAATCATAAAGGCATGTTCAAAAACATCCATAATAAGAAGAGGATTACAACCTGAGGGGTGCCCTACATCATGCTCATTAATCCAGAAATTTATAAGTTTACCTGTTAGAATATCCTGATAGAGAACTACCCATCCAATTCCACGCATTGTGCCTGTTGCCTTGAAATCCTTTAACCAGTTTTCAAAACTACCAAAGTTTTCATTAATTAGCTTTGCCAGTTTACCATTCTGAGGAAAAACACCACTGCCACCGAGATTTTCAAAGTAAAGCTCATGAAGTCTTACGCCATTCCACTCCCATCCAAGCCTTCTTTTTAGTTCTGCATACTCTGGTGTTGCTGTTTTTCCTTCATTGAGCATTGTTTTTAGTGTGTCAAGGAGTTTATTCGTATTTGTCACATAGCCTTGATAGAGAGTAAAGTGATTTTTAAGAAGTGTTTCACTGAATCCCTGCATTCCAATTAATTTTGAATAATCCTTTGGCTCATAAGACATAGTTAACCTCCGATAAAAATTTTTTCTTAAATAAAGATTATCAAATAAAAATCAGAATGTCAATCTTTTTTTAGATTGTCTTCAGAATTGTAGTGCCCTCAGTGATGATAGTGTTTTTTAGTAACAATTTTGAACCAGCAGAGGGACAAAAGAAGAAAATTCTTCGTCAACACTTAAAAATCTAAGACTTTTTGAGCAACAGATTAAGTTCACAATATTTTAAGAAATCTTTATGAAAGTGAGTTTTTCTCAGCAAGTTATCTTTTAAGTTTTTTAGCTATTTCAGTAAGTCTTCTACCAAAAGCTTTGCAGATATTTGCTTCGTTTTCATCAATTTCTCTTTTATTTTCAGCTTCTGCTACATGACCTGGTCCGTAGGGAGAGCCTCCACCCTTTGTAAGATAAAGATCAGGAACAGAATAAGGCACACCTACAATAACAAATCCAAGATGAAGCAAAACAGTCATAAATGTCAGAATTGTGCTTTCCTGTCCACCGTGCATTGTTCCTGTTGAAACAAAAACTCCAGCTGGTTTACCTTCAAAAATTTTTAGCATCCATAGGGGACCAAGTTGATCAATAACATTTTTAAGCTGGGCAGATACATTACCAAATCTTGTAGGAGTTCCAAAAGCATATCCATCAACATTTTTAAAATCATCAATACTAACCACAGGTATATCCTTTTGCATATCTCTACCAGCCTGCATATCCGGTCTTGAAGCAATAACCGACTCTGGAATGAGTTCAGGACATTTTCTTAATACAGGTTCACCTCCTGCTTCCTTAACTCCTTCTGATATCAATTTTGCCATTTTATAGGTATTACCAAAGGTACTGTAATAGACAATAAGAATTTTCATGGTTGCCTCCCTGAAATTTTTTGGATCATTTAAATTATACCAGAAAGATGTTATCAGAGTATTAATAATTGTTATTTGAGATTAAATGAGTTTTTCTGCAATAATTTTCTTATGAAGCAAATCACAGAAAATATTATGGATCTATCTGAAAAAATTGAAACCACTGATGAAAATCTCGTTATTCATACAAATTCATCTCAAATAAAAGATGTAGCAAAACTGCTTGTAATGCAGGGAGCGAGATTTACTCATCTTACAGCCATTGATTTTATTAATCAAAGAAATAAGATTGAACTTAATTATTTTTTCTCTCTCATTGATGAAAAAATGAATGTGATTTTAAAAACCTCCCTGAATGCCTTAGAACCTTCCATATCATCAATCTCAGAGATAATTCCAGCAGTAATATGGGCTGAAAGAGAGTGTAATGACCTATTTGGTATAAAATTTGAGGGACATCCTGATCCAAGAAGACTTGTTCTTCCTGACAACTGGCCAGAGGGAATTCATCCATTAAGAAAAGATTTTTCTTACAATAACAAGCCACCAGAATCAAAACAGCCTCAGCCTCTCAAGAAACCACAAGAAGGTAAAACAGTTATTCCAATTGGTCCATTTTATCCATCCCTTGAAGAGCCTGCTTATTTTAGATTAATTGTTGAAGGAGAAGAGATTGTTGATTTTGACTACAGAGGTTTTTATGTTCATAGAGGAATTGAAAAGCTTGCTGAAAGTGCACTGAATTATCAACAGATTCCTTTTCTTGCAGAAAGAATCTGCGGTATTTGCGGATTTGTTCATTCCTGTGCATACTGTCAGGCAGTTGAAAAAGCTGCAAATATTGAAATTCCCTTGAGGGCAAAGTTCATCCGGAGCATGTTTCTTGAACTTGAGAGACTTCACAGCCATCTTTTATGGATAGGGCTTGCAGCTCACATTGTTGGTTTTGATACGCTTTTCATGCAGTCATGGAGAATTCGGGAACCCGTTATGTATATATGCGAGATTATAACAGGAAATAGAAAAACCTATGGAATAAATATTGTTGGAGGAGTCACTATTGATGTTCAACCAGAGCATCTCAAAGACGTAGAAAAAGTAATATCAGAAATTGAAAGAGAAGTAAGAGAGCTTAGAGAAATTATTCTTGATGATGAGGTGATACAGCTAAGATTTAAAAATGTGGGGATTCTTAAGGAGGATGATGCAAAAAAATACTGCGTATGTGGTCCTGTTGCAAGAGCTTCAGGAATAAATATTGATATGAGGGTTAATTTTCCCTATGCTGCCTACTCAATGCTGAATTTCAGAGTTCCTTTAAATAGAGCAGGAGATGTATGGGCAAGGACTCTTGTAAGATTGGAAGAAATCTTAATTTCAATAAGCATTCTCAAGCAGATTATTGAAAATATTCCTGAAGGACAAACATCAGTAAAAGTCTCAAAAATTGAACCATGGAAAGAAGCAATATCTTACATTGAAGCACCAAGAGGACAGCTTTTTCACTATGTTATGACAGGACCTGATGGAAGACCTTACAGATGGAGTGTGAGAGCTCCATCATATCAGAATTATCAGGCTCTTTCTGTTATGCTTAAAGGAGCTTCAATAGCCGATGCTCCTTTAATTATTGGAAGTATTGACCCGTGTTTTTCCTGTACTGAAAGATATGAAGTTTTTGATTTAAAAAAACATTCTATAAAGGTTTACACAGCAGAGGAATTAAAAAATGTTTAAAAGTAAAATAAAGGCACTTTTACTTTCATCAAGACATAAAAAAATCACAAGACCCTATCCATTTGTTCCAGTAACTCCGCCTGAAAATCTGAGAGGAAGGCTTGAGGTTGACCCAGATAAATGTATAGGTTGTGGAAACTGTGTAAGAACATGTCCTTCAAGATTAATAACTACTGAAAATCATGAGGATGAAAGAATTGTGATGTTTTCATCAGGCAGATGTATATATTGTGGAAGATGTGCTGCTTCTTGTCCAGAGAAAGCAATCAGAATTACCCATGAGTATGAACTTGCTACTGACAACAAAAATGACCTTGAGATTATTATAAAAATAAAGATGGTAAGATGCATTGTTTGTGGGAAACCCTTTATTTCATTGAATATGTTAAAAAAGCAAATTGAAAGGCTTCAGTACAAAAGCGAGGAACAGATTAATAAACTTAAAATATGCCCTGAATGCAGAAGAAAAGCAGCTTCATAAGGAGTTAGCATGGATTTTCTTTATTTAACATTGATTACACCATTTATCGGAGCATTACTATCTTATACTTTTAAAAATAAAGCATACTTCATTGCTTCTGTATTTTCTCTGATTACACTTTTATTCAGCTTATTAAGTATTTTTGAGACATTTCATTCAACAATCAGAGTTTATTATAGTTTTTCACTATTTAAATGGTTGCATGCTGAGTTGAGTTTCGGACTTTTTTGTGATCCTCTTACATCAATTTTACTTATTCTTATAACTGTAATTGGCTTTTTTGTAGTTTTATACTCCTGTGGATATATGTCTCCTTTAAATGTTGATCATCCCTTCTACAAACCTTACGGAAGTTATTACTTTCTTATGCTCCTTTTTATAGGTGCAATGGTTGGAGTTGTTACAGCTGTCAATTTTTTACAGTTATTTTTCTTCTGGGAAATAACAACTCTATGTTCATGGGCATTGATTTCATATACAAGAGAAAAAAAGGCTCTTTTTTCTGGATTAAAGGCATTCATAATGACACACATTGGAGGAATTGGCTTTTTAATTGCTCTTGCTTTAATGTATTCTCAGGCAAAATCTTTTGATTTTTCAGTAATTGATTCACTATCTTTATCCAGTAAGTTTATTGTTTTTGTTCTTTTATTTTTTGCTGCCACTGCAAAGTCAGCTCAGATACCCCTTTTTACCTGGTTACCTGATGCAATGGTTGCTCCAACACCAGTAAGTGCCTATCTTCATGCAGCAGCAATGGTTAAAGCAGGCGTTTATTTGATAGCAAGAATCTATCTTTCTAACTTTTCTTTTACAGAAAATGAAGCCTTTATTGTGGGAATTATTGCTATTTCAACAATGATGCTTTCTGTAATTTTATACTATTTTCAGGATGACCTGAAAAAACTGCTTGCATATTCAACCATAGGACATCTTGGTTATATTCTTCTTGGTGTATCTGTTGGAATCTATGGGTCTAAAACAGCATGCTCTGGAGGAATTTTTCATATTATTAACCATGGGTTTGCCAAGGGACTGCTTTTTCTTTCAGTTGGTGCAATTGCCTATGCAACAGGCTCAAAAAGTATTAAAGAGCTTCAGGGAGTTTCAGAAAAATTCCCTATTTTTACTGCCTGTTTTCTTACTGGTATGTTTTCAATAATTGGAGTTCCACCTTTTTCAGGATTCTGGAGTAAATTCATGATTTTTACAGGAGCCTTTGAAATTAAAAATACAGCTACTACCATATTTGGGATCATTGCAATTTTTGAAAGCATTCTTGCCTTTTGTTGGTACATTTTTGTGGGGCACAAAGTTTTCTTTGGAGAAGCCTCAGAGAAGGTAATGAAAGCTGGTAAAGATGTTCCTTTCTCAATGAAATTAAGTTTAATGATACTTTTAATTTTGACTCTGCTTTCACCTCTAATTGGCTATCCCTTTGTTAAAGCTTTATCAGGAGGATATTGATGGAATATCTTTATATTTCATTTTTAGCCTTGATTTCTGGAGCAGCATTAACATCTTTTATTAAAAATAAAAATCTTTCTGGATTTTTAGCAGTTTTTCTCACAGTTATTTCCTCAGCATCTCTTTTTTACCTTTCCATAGATGTAATCCTGGGAAACAAAATTGTTGAAGATAATGTTTTTCCCATTAAGCCTCTGGTAAACTCTTCCTTTCTTGTAAGTATTGATGCTCTTTCTGGTTTATTTCTTTTAATAATATCTATGATTTCCTTCTGCGTATCTTTATTTTCATGGAAGTATCTTAATGCTTATAAAGAAAATTCACCAGCTGGTTTTTATCCATTTTTAATGCTGCTTTTTATTTCATCTATGGGAGTTGTTTCTGTGAAAGATATGCTGTTTTTCATATTTTTCTGGGAGTTTATGACATTGAGTTCGTGGTTTCTTGTTGTTTTTGAAAAACAGAGGAAACCAGCAATTAAAGGAGGACTTCAGTATTTTATTACCACTCATGTGGCAACAGCATTTTTAATTCTTGCCTCTGTAATTCTTTATTCATACAGCAATGCTTTTTCTTTTAATGAAATAAATAAAAGTTTTGTGTTTATTATAACCAATCACCCAGGAGTTGCTCACTTTATTTTATTTTGCTTTTTCATAGCCTTTGTTACAAAGGCTGGAGTGCTTCCTTTTGGATTCTGGCTACCAAATGCATATCCACAGCCTCCGTCATCAGCTTCTTCTTTCTTTGGTGGAGTAATGTCAAAGCTTGCAGTTTATGCTCTCCTTAGATTTTTTTGTTCTGTGCTACCTCTTTCTTTTCATACTCAGATATGGGGATTTATTATCGCAGCATTTGGGGTTTTTTCAATCTTTATTGGAACAATTGCTGCTTTAACACAGGATGAAGCTAAAAGACTCATGTCATTCCATTCCATTGGACAGGTAGGATATATGCTTCTTGGAATCGGTGTTGGACTTTATTTTATTAAAATTAATCCATTTCTTGGTGCTGTTGCACTGGTGGGAGGATTATTTCATGTTTTTAATAATTCTATTTATAAAAGCCTTTTATTTCTAAATGCTGGCTCAATTTTTTATAAAACAGCAACTACAGATCTTAACAGGGTTTCAGGATTGATGAAAGTAATGCCTCTTACAGCAATCACCGCTCTGATTGCCTCTCTATCAATTGCTGGAGTTCCTCCCTTTAATGGTTTTATGTCAAAACTTCTTATTTTTGAATCCTCAATCTGGTCAGCAAAACAGTCAGAAGTATTCTTTCTGATAAGAGGAGCTTTTATAGTTTTTGGAATTATCTCTGTTTTTATCTCTGCAGTAACTTTAGCATCTTTTCTTAAATTTGTAAATTCTGCTTTTATGGGAAAGCTTCAGGCAGCAGTTGATGAAAAAAGAAATTTACCATGGAGCATGGTTTTGCCTCAGTTGTTCCTTGCAATAGTTTGTATTTTAACAGGATTATTTCCCATGATTCCTTTAAAAATTATTTATATTGCCACTGCAGCTTCATCAGTCTCTTTACCTGATTTTTCCTCAGTTTTTGCAGTCAATATTGCAGGGGTTAACATTAACTTCATTAAAAATAATTCTCAGGGTGCCTGGTTTCCTGTTTTTGTTATGATTCCTTTGCTGCTTCTCTGTCTTTTAATATTTTCCTTTGAAAAATATGCTAAGGCTCCTAAAAGAGAAGTTGAGACATGGTACGGTGGGAAAGAACATACACCTGAAGAAGTAGCATACATAGGACACAGTTTTTATCAGCCCTTTAAAGACCTTGTGAGCTTCAGAATTGGAAAAATTCAATTTAAAGGATTTTATCCTGTTACAACTCCATCAATAAAACTCTCACTACCGGAAAAAATTTTAAAAATTCTTCATCCGGATGAATGGCTTTATTATCCAGTAGCAAATATTTTGGTAAAGATATTTGAATCACTTTATAAAATACACAGCTCAATGACGAAAAAATATATTGCATGGCTTATACTTGGTAGCATTCTCATTATGATTTTACTGTTTTATTTTTCAGGGGGAAAGTTATGAGTTCATATTTTCTCATATATTCATCAATTGTAAATATATTCGTTGTTTTACTCCTTTCTCCATTTTTTGATGGATTTACCAGAAAAATAAGGGCATTGATTCAAAGCAGAATAGGACCTCCTCCGCTTCAATCATACTATGACATTATCAAACTAATGGGAAAGGAAGACCTGAAATCAACAATAAATCCACTTTTCAGGCTTTCACCATATCTTTCAGTTGTAAGCATTGGTATGGCATCTCTTTTAATACCTATAACTGGATTAACTCCTCCATTAAACTTCTGGGGAGATATATTTCTTTTTATTTACATAATTACAGTTGTTGGAATTGCAATAATTATTACCGCATCTGCCTCTGAAAATCCCTTTGCCTACATTGGTGCATCACGAAAAATGATGTTACATCTTTCAGTTGAGCCAATTCTTGCAATAGCTCTCATAACAGGTGCTATAAACGCCGGGTCTTTTAAAATTGGAGATATAGTTACATGGTATCATGCCAGTGGACCAAATGTTTCAATGCTTCTTGCAACAGTTTGTGTATTTCTTTCGCTTCAGGCTTTGATTGGTAAAATTCCCTTTGATATATCTGAAGCTGAACAGGAGATTGCAGAGGGTGTTCTGATTGAATTAAGCGGACCAAAGTATGCATGTGTTAAATGGGCTAATATGTCAAGGCAGGTTCTCTTCTGCCTTGTTTTTACGCAGATTTTTATTCCCTGGCCTCTGTTAGGAAACTCTTTACTGAACATAGGCATTGCATTGATAAAAGTGTCAACAATTATATTTGTAAGCACTCTCATTGAGGCTTTAAATCCAAGACTCAGAATTGACCAGGCACTGAAATATAATCTTACGCTTGCTCTTTTTTCATTAACATCTATATTTCTTGCTCTTTTAGGGGTGTAATATGAAAATAATCTACATTATAATTTTATTTTTCACTTTTCTTGCAGGAGAAGCTAAAAGCTTAAAATTTTCCACTTTGAGTCTTGTTCCTCATTCTCTTTTTATTGTTGTGGCAGTATTTGCTATTGGCTATATCTCTGAAATACCTTCTCTTTATATGATAGGAGTAGTTGATCTAATTGTAAGAGCTGTTTTAATACCTGTTTTTTTACTCAAGTGTCTTAAAAACAGAATTGAAACAGAAGAAAAACCTTCAATATCCCATCCTCTTTCTATAGCTCTATCAATAGTTGTTCTTTCTGTTGGTTTTCATTTTGTTGAAATATTCAAAGCATCTCAGCTGCCACAGGTGCTTTCAAGCTTTTCCTGTGGATTAACCCTTTTTATCTATGGCTTTTATCTTTTCATATCAAAAAAAGACATGGTTAAAATGATTATAAGCTTTTTTATTGTTGAAAACGGTATTCATTTCTTGATAATAAGCATGATTCCTCATATGCCAAAGCTTATTGAAATTTCTTTGACTTTTAATTTTGTTGTTGTAGTGCTATTTTTTGTCTATCTTACTGTAAGGCTGAATGAAGTATTTTTTAGAGAGGAAATGAGAAAATTTAAAGAAATAAACTCTCAGAGGAGTGAACAATGAGTTTTATTTTGCTCACTCTCAGTTTTATAGCTCCAGCTTCAGGTTCTTTAATAATTCTTTTTTCTGGTAAAAGAGTTTTAATAAAGGAATTGATTTCCACTTTTTCAATAATTTTAGCTATGCTGTCAACGGTGCTGACTTTGATTTCATTAGTTTCATCGAATGGAAAATCTCTATTTTCTGGAGAAATCTTTTACATTGATGGATTAAGCCTGCTCATGCAGTTAATGGTTGAATTTGTTGCTTTAATGGTAATTTTATATTCACCAAAATATATTGTTAGAGTTTACAATCACAGAAAAGAAAGCTTTCATCTCTATTACAGTGTGATACTTATCAGCACAGCATTTATGAATCTTGCATTCACTTTGAATAATCTTTTCTGGCTTTATATTGCACTTGAATTGAGCAGTATTCTTTCAGTTTATCTTATTGTTTTCAACTTAAATAAGGAATCACTAAAAGCAGGTTTTAAATATCTAATTTTAGTTAATGTGGGAATTCTTTTCAGTTTGCTCGGAATTATTCTACTTTTCTATATAGCTGAAAAACCTGTAATGATAAGCAATATTGGAGAAGTAGTTAAAAATTTACCACGAAATATTGCCCTTTTATCTGCATTTTTATTTATTGTGGGATTCTTTACAAAAGCAGGATTAATTCCATTCCATCTATGGTTGCCTGACTCATATTCAGAATCTCCGTCAGCTGTAACAGTATTTTTAGCTGGGGCAGTAACAAAACTTGGATTTTATGGATTAGCCCGCACAGTAACAATATTCTCTTTTAACTATGAAGAAATAAAGATTCTCGTAGTAACCCTTTCATCATTAAGCATGTTGATTGGTGCTATCCTTGCATTTAATCAAAGGGATATCAAAAAATTGATTGCCTACATAAGCATAAGTGAGATGGGATTTATAGCATCAGCCTTAGCTTTGAAAAGTTATGAGGGATTATTCGGAGGCATTTTTCATATTATAAATCATACCATTATGAAAGGGATTTTATTCTTTTCAGCAGGTGCAATAATTTATGGTATTGGAAGCAGAAAAATTGAGGAAATAAAGAAATCAATAGGGAAAATGCCTGCAATAACTATATTATTTTTCATTGGTTCACTGGCAGCAGGAGGAATGCCACTTTTTGCAAGCTTTTTGAGTTCAGTTACAATATTTATTGCTATTGCTAATGAAGGTTTTTTATGGGTATCAATAGTCTTAATTTTATCGGAGTTTATCTGTGCAATTGCTCTTTTAAGGACAGCAATATCAATATTCTGGGAGAAAAATGAAAAAATAGAAGTTTTTACAACCTCAGTGCCTTTTTCAATGATATTTTGTACCGGAGTATTCGGTGTACTGATAATAATTTTTGGAATATATCCAGAAATTATTTATCCTGTGATTGATATGGCAGCAAAAGGAATTATAAAAATCGCTGGCTAAAGGAGGTTATAAGATGTCTTTGCTTAAAAAATTAGCTCAAAAGGCACTTAAAAAATCAATATGGATATTTCATGTAAACACAGGAGCATGCAATGGCTGTGATATAGAACTTCTTGATGTACTTACTCCCTACTATGATATTGAGAGATTTGGGATGAAAGTAGTAAGTTCTCCCCGTCATGCAGATGCACTTGTTATTTCAGGTCCTGTAACAAGACCTACTGTAGAGTTTGTTAAATCAGTTTATGAAGCAACTCCTGAGCCAAAGATTGTTATTGCTCTTGGCTCCTGTGCAACAGCAGGTGGAATATGGTTTGACACCTACAATGTAGTTGGTGGAGTTGATAAAGTAGTTCCTGTAAATTTATATATCCCAGGATGTCCTCCCCGTCCTGAGGCAATTCTTTTTGGAATTGCTCAAGTAGTTGGAATATCAAAAAAGAAAATAAAACCTCTTGTGGCAGAACAAATTGGAATTGAATGAATTTTTAAAAAACATTAAAGGAAAGGTTTTAATTGCAGGAATAGGAAATCCTTTGAGAGGAGATGATGCAATTGGCTCATATATTGTAAAAGCACTAAATAACGAAAAAATAAATGCAACTTTGATTGACTGTGAAGATCAAACTGAGAGATTTATTGACAAAATAATCCAGCATAAACCAGATACAGTTATTTTTATTGATGCTGTGTATATGAATCATGAACCTGGTTCTGTAGTTTTTTTAAAAGAAGAAAATTTGCATCATACAGGAGTCTCAAGTCATCAGAGCAATCTTAAAATGTGTATTGAATATATAAAATCAAAAATCAAAACACAAATTTTTATAATTGGTATAAAGCCTGAAAATACGGACTTTGGAAAACCAGTGAGTGAAAAAGTTTTAAGTGTTGCAGAAATTTTAAAAAATATTTTAATTCAAGCTTTAAAAAAGTAGAATTTTCAATGTTTTCTTGTTTTTAGAATCTTTTTATATAAGTCATGAAGCAGTCTCTCATAATCAACAATGCCTTCTTCTACTTTATCCATAAATGATTCAAGCTGTTCTGTAAATTCTTCGGAAAGAAAGCTTTTTATCTCTTCCTTTTGATTTAAATAAAAATACACGGTTTTACCAAGTTCTGTAGGAATTAAAAACCCTTTTGATTCAAAGATATATTTTCTATCAAGGAGTTTTTCAACAATGCTGGCATAGGTTGAAGGTCTTCCAATTCCCTTTTCCTTCATTTTTGCTACAAGCTCACTGTAAGTGTAAAGATAAACCTTTGGTTGTTGTTTGATTTGTTTTGTATTTTCTACATTAAAAATACCTTCTACTTCAGGATAAGTGTCAATTTTTAAAATTTTGTTCCAGCCGTCTTCAATTATCTCTGTCCGCAAGTTCATTTTTTGTTGTTTATCCAATGCTTTGATTAGAATTTCTCTGTATTTAGACTTAACTGGTTTCATCTGGCTTGCAATAAATCTTTTAAAAATCATTTCATAAAGAAGAAGATGTTCTTTAGTTAGCCCTTCAATCTGTCCAGTTATGAGCATTGAGCTTAATTCTTCAGGTTCAATTGCTTTTGTAGGTCTGATGCATTCATGAGCACCTTCTTCAGACCAGAGTCTTGGTAAAAAGTATTCCAGACCAAACTCTTCTTTTATGAATTCCTTTGCCACATTAATTCCAGCATCAGAAACTCTTTGAGAGTCTGTTCTGTGATAAGTTATAAATCCAAGTTCAAAAAGGCTTTGAGCAAGTTCCATTGTTTTTGGCAGGGAAAATTTATAAAAATCTCCAGCATCTTTAAGCATCGTATCAGTTCTGTAAGGAGGTTGAGGCATTTCTATTTTTTCTTCCTCTGAAATAATTTCAATTTGAGCTTCTTTTAAACTGGCAAAAAATTTCATGGCTTCCTGTTTATCTTCAAAGTCAAAACTAATTCTTAGTTTTTTATTATTTTCTACTATGAAAAATAAAACCTTATAGATTTTTTCTTTGTATTCCTTTTCCCTGTTAATTATCCAGCCTAATACAGGAGTTTGAACTCTTCCAGCTGAAAGAGTTTGTTTTCCAAAATTTTTTTGAAGTAACTGAGAAAACTCAAATCCAACCCATCTGTCAGCAATTCTTCTTACGATCTGGGCTTTAACAAGATTTAAATCAAAATCTCTTGGTTCTTTTAATGCTTTAATTACTGCTTTTTTAGTAACTTCGTGAAATTCCATTCTCTTTATCTCTTTCACGTAGGGTTTTAATATCTCATGAATATCCCAGCCTATCTTTTCTCCTTCAGTATCAGGATCTGTAGCAATAAGAACCTGCTCTGCTTCTACAGCAATTTTTCTTATGCTTTTGATTATTGAGTCTTTACCTTCAATGGTTTCATAAATTGGAATAATGTTCTTGTCAACTAATACTCCATAAAAAGCCTCATTTTTTATCAAATCAAGAATGTGTCCATAAGAGGATGTGAGCATTATATATCTGTCTTCAATGGATGTTTCAAAAATGTCATGATCAAAGATTTTTCTTTTTACAGGTTTGCCAAAAAAGTTTGCAATGGTTCTTGCTTTATTTGGAGACTCTACAATAATTAAAACAGGTTTTAGTGGATCTTTACTGTGTTTATGTTTCTTTATTCTGAAAAACTCTTTAATTTTTGCCCTGTCCCTATCAATTTCTTTTAAAATACTGTCTAAGTCAATCTCCTCTACAGGCAAAAATTTTATTTCATCACTGAACCATTTTACCTTTCTCATAAGATGTTTAAAAGTAGCTTTATCATCAACTAAAATTAATGAAAGTCCTTTTGTAATTCCACCCGCATACATTCTTGAAGTTCTTCCACTTGCCTGTAGATACCCAGTAGCATCGGATATCATCATAAGATAGCCTTCTTCAGTGAATCTAAGTGTTATTTCGTCAGAGGAGTTCAGTAAATTCAAAACTTCTTTTGATGAGAAAAAATTGCCGATTTCTTCTCGTAAACTGTCTATTTTCTGGCTAAGAGAGGGTTTTAAATTTATAAACTCTTCGGTTAGATATTGAAATTTTCTCAATTGATTAATCCAGCTGTTTATTTTCTGTGTGTATTCTGGTAATTTTTTAACGATAAAAGAACGAATTGAAGAGACTGCCCATAAAAGATGACTCAGGTTTGATTCAAACTTTAAGGAAATAACAATTTTTGGTACTCCATAAAAAAGTGAGTATCTGACAGCATGGGGCATGTCAAATCCACGAGCTAAAGGATTTTTATAAGAAGCTATACCCACTAAAACATCTACTTTACCTGTTTCAAAACTGTGTATTGCTTTATCATTTATATTTTCATAGGATATTGCCTTTATTCCATTTTTTTTGAATTCCTTTATAACTTCATTTATTCCCTCTTTCCCTTTATCAGAAGAGATAAAAACCAGCCCTCCATTACCAAGTTTTTTAATCCATTCAACCAATGAACCTTTTTCAGTAAAGGCATCAACAACATTTCTTAAATAAAATGTGGGAGTGCCAATTTCAAATCCCAGAAGTTCATGAAAAATTTTTATTCTCTTTGAACGAGGTTGACTGGTGGCAGAAGATACCACAAGCACGCCTTTCTTGTAACTTTTTAATTTGTCAAGCTCCTTCTGAATTTCATTTATTTTTTTCCAGTCAGTATCAGTTTTATTAGCCTTTGCTTTAAGTAAAATGAGTTCAAAAGCTTTTGCAATGTCAGAGGGAGAAAATCCGAGTAAATGGAGAACTTTGTCAACATTTTTGGCTGTTTTTAAAAAGGAGTCTACATCGTCAATAAAAATAAAACTGAAGTTTTCTGGAATTATTTCCTGATTTTTATAAAGGAACATTGATGTAGTAATGAGAACCTTGAAGTCCTCTTTTTTTAATCTTTCTTTAAGTTTTGCAGTGGTTTCATTAAAAGTAAGAATCTCATCTTTAAGTCCAAAATCTTCTAAACGCTCACAGACCTGTTCAACTAAAAGTTTTGTTGGCACAATAATGTATGACTTTTTATCTTCCCTTGCAAGATATGATGCCATTGAGATTCCAAAAGAAGTTTTGCCAACTCCTGTTGGTGCTAAAAGAGCAAAGGAACTGCCAGAAAAAACTCTTTTTGCCCATGTTTTCTGAAGACTCCATGGTTTTGATTTTATATATTTTTCAAAATGGTTTTCCCACTTTTGAACATGTTCGTTAATCTGGCAAATTTCTATATAATAATTTCCTGATTCTATGAATTTACAGGGATCAACCTCTTCATCAGGAAGGCATTTTTCACAGGGAAGACCTTTTTCCAGTCTTTGAGAAGTTATATCTCCTCCGCAGTTAGGACATAACTTTTTAAACAGGACTGGAATCATATAAAGAGATTTTTATACTCCTCCTTCAGTTTATATTTCTGAATTTTTCCACCCACTGTTTGTGGAAGACTTTCTATAAAATTATAGCTTCAGGAATTTCATAAAAGGCAAGCCTGTCTCTACAGAAAGATAATAATTCCGTAAAAGGTTGTAACATCAATTTTCATATTACTGACTCCTTTTAAAGTTTATACTGAATTTGCCATCTTATAAATGTGGCATTTTTTGCTTTTGATGTATAAAAGTCTTCAGGTATGAAGTATTCAAACTGTAAAAGTCCGTCAATATTTTTTGTAAACTGATATGTTCCAAGAAAAGTTAACATATGGCCTCTGTCATAACCTTCATTTGAAAACATCTGACGGAGTGTTCCTGTAAAATTCGTTTTTTTATCTGCCCAGAGATGCTGATATGAAAAACAAAGATTCGCATTTTTGGAAGGAGTTAAAATTAATTTTGTTAGCACTTCCTTTAAGTTTGTCCAGTAACCTGGCATTGGACCTCCTTTTGATGAAGTCTCTGGAATAACTATATATGCAAATAGCTCATTTGTGAATGCAGCTCTTGAAAAAGGAGGATTCCATGCCTCATCTTTATTAGGCGTATTTCTATTATCTCCAGATAAATAAACAAAGCCTACTTCAATTTTTGGAGATAGTTTTACCTGTGGAAAAGCCTTTGCTAAAAAGATATATCCACCAAATCCTGTTTTATCTTTTCCGTCAGAGTATTTACCAAGCTGGCGAGCCATTTCTCCTCTTAATGACCATTCATCGTTTATCTTGAAGACTGCTCTCATTCCAAAAGTATGAAAATTAAGCTCAGGATTTCCATCCCATTCATCTTCTGTTTTATAAAGATAAAATGGCTCAACTGTAAATTTTTGAGAAAGTTTATTTTTTCCATATATCAAAAAACCCTGTTCATGAGTTGCAGTAAGTCTTTTTTTATGGTTTATATAAAGTCTGCTCGTTTCTTTTTCAGTATCATATGCAGAAGGATGAAGGCTTGGAAGATAAGTGTCTGTTGCAGGATCTGATATGTAAACAAAGTCAACAGTATGCCCTTCAGCTAATATAAGTTGAAGTTTAATAGCATTGAAATAAAAACTTCTTGAGCCATCAGCAGGAGTTCCATCAAAAATTATAAATCCTTCTCCATATATGTCTTTTCCGAGAAAATCCTGTCTTCCAATTCTGAGATTTAATGGAAGGTTGAATGGATTTTTAAGGTCTAAATAAAGGTTATCAATAAAGATTTCATCCTGATCAAGCCTTTTTAAATTTGTTCCATTGTCAAGAGTAACACGATATGGACCTGAAACATAATACCTTGGCTCTGTTGCCAGTCTTGCATAAAGAGAGATTTTATCATTGAACTTAACCTTATCCCAGAGCTGAATTCTTAATCTTAAATAGCTTCTATCATCAGCTGGTGAATGGGTTGTTCCAAGGTAAATGAAATTATCAAGTATTTCCTGCCTGAGTCTTATGGCACCTCCTGTTTCATGTTCAATTGCAAAGGCAAAAAAAGGAAAAGACAACAAAAAGAGCAAAAATAAAATAATTACCCCATCTTACCCCTCCTGAATTATCTTAAAAGTAAGCCATTTTTTAAATCTTCTATAGCTTGTTCTCTAAGTTTATAATGTTGTTTTTTCCCTGTAGCTGTCATTGGAATAGAATCAAGAAATCTCCAGTAACGAGGTCTTTTGTAGACTGGAAGCATGGGATGTTTTGATATGAATTTTTTAAGTTCCTCAACAGTTAAGGTTTCATCTTTTTTTACAACATAGGCTACCAGAGCCTGTCCTCTTTTTTCATCAGGAACTCCCACAACTGCACAAAGCATTACCTTTGGATGCTCCTGTATTACTTCTTCTATCTGAATTGGATAAATATTTTCTCCTCCAACAATAACCATATCATCTTTTCTTGAAACGATTGTTATATACTCATTTTTATCCCATGTGGCAAGGTCTCCTGTATAAAACCATTCTTTGTTAAGTTTTTTCTTTATCTCTTCAGGTTTGTGGTGATAATCATAACTGCATTTAAGTGATTTTATAATAACTTCACCAACTTCCTGATTGTCTTTTTTAACAATTTCTTCTGGTTCTGCAAGTCTGTCTTCATAAACTTTTACTACTCTAACTTCATCAAATAAAACTGCCCTGCCAGCAGTTCCAGCCATCTGAGGAAGATCTTCTGGCATTAAGAGAGTGTTCCAGAATGTTTCAGAAGTGCCGTACCCGTTGAATATGTTTGGAGTAAATATATTCTGCATCTCAATGCAGAGTGCTCTGTCAAGTGGAGAACCCATGCTTACAACTCCTCTTAAGGAACTTAAATCATGATGATGCTTTTTCTGTTCTTCCATCATAACCTTATACATTGTAGGAACACCAATTATAAATGTGACTTTATATTTTTCTATTGTTTCTAACGCAGGTTTTGGATAAAAGCCTTTCATTGATGCAATTGTTGCACCAAGATAAAGTCCTGGATTTGGACCTCCAATGTGAATCCCTCCACGATGAAACCATGGAGAAAGATTAAGTAAAATATCGTTTTTATTCAGTCCAAGGCTGACAATTACATCAATGGCTGTTAAAACTTCATTTATATTATTAAGAGGAACTCCCTTAGGTCTTCCAGTTGTTCCTGATGTATAAAGCCTTGTAACTTCAGAATAAGCCTCTTGAGGAGGTTCCACTGGCTCAAAATCCGGTTTTCCTTTTACATATTCTTCATAAGGTACTGCAAACTCACATTCTCCCTGTCCAACATAAATCAATCTTTTTGGTTTATGTTTTGAAAGTTTAATTGCTTCCTTTACCATTTCTTTTAAAGATATGTCAAAGATAAAAATCAATGGTTGAGAATCATCTATTGTATAGGCAGTTTCACCTGAAGAAAGTCTGAAATTTATAGGACTGCTTACAGTTGCAGTTTTCTGACATCCAAGCCAGATAAAAACAAATTCTGGAACATTCATAAGCTGAAACATGACAACATCGCCTTTTTTTGCTCCTTCCTGAATTAAAGCGGAAGCAAACCTATTTGCTTCTTTATTAAGTTCACTGTATGTCCATTGTTTTGCAGTATCTGTATCAATAAGAGCTACTTTTTCAGGAAATTTTTTAACATTTCTTAAAAAGCCCCACAGGTAAGTAAAATTTTTTTCAAAAATTTTTTTAAATCTTTCTACATTGTAACTACTCATAAGAGACCTCCTTATATCTTTTTAATACCAAGGAAGCATTGATACCTCCAAAACCAAAAGAATTTTTTAAAACTATGTTTACTTCTTTTTTTCTTGCTTTATTTGGAACATAATCAAGATCGCAGTCTGGATCAGGATTTTCAAGATTGATGGTTGGAGGTATAATTCCTTCAAGGATTGTTTTTATGGAAAAAATAGTTTCTACTACTCCAGCAGCACCCCACATATGTCCAATCATTGACTTATTTGCTGAAATAGGGATTCTGTAGGCATGTTCTTTGAAAACTTTTTTTATTGCTACTGTTTCAGTTAAATCGTTTAAAACTGTAGAGGTCCCATGGGCATTAATACAGTCAATTTCTTCTGGTGAAGCTCTTGCGTCCTTTAAAGCTATTTTCATGCATTCAGCAATGCTTAAAGCGTGTGGTTCTGGTGCGGTTGGATGATAGGCATCGCAGGTTGCACCAAATCCTGCAACTTCAGCTAAAGGCATTACTCCTCTTTTCAAGGCATGGTCATAAGATTCTATAATGATGCACCCAGCTCCTTCTGCAGGAACGAAGCCGCATCTTAACCTATCAAATGGTCTTGAGGCTTGTTGAGGCATCATATTTCCTTTTTCAGCAGCAATTGCTCCGATGTTTTCAAGAGTTGCAATAATCGTTGGTGTTATGCCTGCATCAGCTCCTATAACCATTGCAATGTCAATTATTCCCATCTGAATTAATTTTGCAGCCAGACCTATAGCCTTAGTTCCTGCAGCACAGGCTTCCTGAAGAAAATACTGTGGTCCACGAGCATTGAAAATTTTTGCTACCTCTCCTGCAACAGGATTGGCAGCTAAGTTTAAAATACAAAAAGGAGAGACCTTTTTAGGTCCTTTTGATATGCATATTCCATAATTTTTTTCAAAAGTAGCTGGACAACCAATAGCACTTGCTCCAATGATAGAAAATCTGAAAGCATCTTTAACGGATTCAGCTTTAAAACCTGATGTTTCTGCTGTTAACAAAGCTACTGAAATAAAAAGATGAAACATTCTGTCATAGCGGGATATTATTTTTTTATCAAGAAATTCTTCAGCTGAAAAATCATTACACTGCCCTGCAATCTGACATTTAAAGTTTTCAGGATTAAAAAATGTAATTCGGTTAATTCCAGATTCTCCATTAACTAATCTTTTCCAGCATACATCTAAACCTACTCCCAGAGGAGTAATAAGATTCATTGCTGTTATAACAGCTTTTTGTTTCATATTAAAGATTTTTCCAGAATTTTCATAAAAGAATGAGGAAGAGCAACAGGTTTATTTTCTCTGTTGACACAGATATGATATGTGAAACCTTCGGCAATCTTTTCTTCTTCTTTAAAAACTTCATAGCGAAATACAATTCCTCTTGATTTTAAACTTTCTATTGAAGTTCTTATAACAAGCAAATCATCATATGTTGCAGGCTTGTAATATTTAACATGAAACTCAACCACAGGAAGATGATATCCATTGTTTTCCAATTCCTTATAAGTGTATCCTTTTTCCCTTAAATATTCTGTCCTTGCTTTTTCAAAAAATATTGCATAATTTCCATAATAAACAATACCGAAATTATCTGTATCAGCATACTTAACTCTTACTGGAACATCTATAAAACCCTCCGAATTCACGGTAAAAATTATATCACAAAAAAAAATTGTTGTAAAGGTATTAGAGATTCTGTTAACTTGACAATATCGCAATGAAATAAGATAAAATTCAATAAACTAAATTGCTGAGCTCGGGAGGATCTGATGACAAAGGCTGATCTTATCAATTTTATTTTTGAAAGAGTAGGATTACCGAAAACTGAGATACAGAAAATTGTGGAGACAGTTTTTGATACAATAAAAGAGGCTTTAAAGGAAGAAGAAGTAGTTAAAATATCAGGCTTCGGGGTTTTTACAGTAAGAAGAAAAGGAAGCAGAATAGGTAGAAATCCAAAGACCATGCAGGCTGTGGAAATTAAGCCAAGAAAAGTGGTTACTTTCAGACCAAGTGGGCAGTTGAAGCAAAGAATTCAGAAAACTATGAACTGAAATGGGAGATGTAATACAAAAACAACTACCATTTAAAATTTTTTATAAAATTGGAGAAACAAGCAGAATTGTCGGAGTGGAGCCTTATGTTTTAAGATACTGGGAAACAGAGTTTCCTTTTTTAAAGCCTAAAAAGACAAAGACAGGGCAGAGATTGTATACTAAAAAAGATATAGAAATGCTTTTTTTGATAAAAAAGATGCTTTATGAAGAGAGATTTACAGTAGAGGGAGTTAGACAGAAATTAGGAAAAATGTATCGGCAAGATTCAAATGAATCGCTAACAAAAAAAGATATAATAAATAAAGTGAGATTTAAACTCAGAGAGATTTTGAGAATGCTTTCTTAAATCGGGGCGTAGCGCAGCCTGGTTAGCGCACTCGCTTGGGGTGCGAGTGGTCGGCCGTTCAAATCGGCTCGCCCCGATTTTTTAATTAAATTTTAATTATGAATTAAGGGGGTATAAATTAGGACAATGCAGGAAACACCTTTATCTGAGCTTATCCAGCAGAGGATTAAAAAACTTGAAACACTAAGAAGTCTTGGTATTGAGCCTTACAATGGAGTTTTTGAGCCTGAATATAGCACTGAAGAAATTTTTACAAAGTTTGGAAATCTTGATAAAGAAAAACTGGAAAATGAAAACATAAAAGCCTCAGCTGCAGGAAGAATAATTCTTCTAAGAGATTTTGGTAAAGCAGCCTTTGCCCATATACAGGATTCAAAGGGAAGAATCCAGATTTATCTCAGAAAAGATGTTTTAGGAGAAAGATTTTCCTTAATTAAAAATCTTGATATTGGCGATATCATTGGTGTTGAAGGAAGACTTTTTAGAACCAAGACAAATGAGTTAACTATAGAAGTTCATAATTTTGTTTTTTTAAGTAAATCTCTTAGACCTCTTCCAGAAAAGTGGCATGGACTTAAAGACATTGAGGCAAGATACAGACAGAGATATGTTGATCTTATTGTGAATCCCTCAGTAAAGGAAACTTTTATAAAGAGGCAACAAATTATTAAATATTTAAGAGAGTTTCTTGAAGGTGAAGGTTTTCTTGAAGTTGAAACTCCTATGATGCATACAATTGCAGGTGGTGCAAGAGCAAAGCCCTTTAAAACATATCATGAAGCTCTTGATATGGAGCTTTACTTAAGAATTGCACCTGAGCTTTATTTGAAAAGACTTCTTGTTGGTGGATTTGAAAGAGTTTTTGAAATAGGTAAGAATTTTAGGAATGAAGGAATATCAACAAAACATAACCCAGAATTTACAATGGTGGAGTTTTATGTAGCTTACAAAGACTATGAATGGCTTATGGATTTCACAGAAAAGCTCTTAGTTTACATTGTTGAAAAACTTTGCGGAAGTCTTCAGGTAAAATATGGAGATTACATAATTGATTTCACTCCACCATTTAAAAGAGTTGCCATGTACGATGCACTGAAGATTAAAGGTGTGCCAGAGGAAGCATTAAAAAACATAGATTTCGCTTTAAAATGGGCTAAGGAAAAAGGTATAGATATTCCAGAGAAAAGTTCTTTAAGCAAGGTTCTTGACGAGATATTTAAAGAAGTTGTAGAGCCTGAACTTATTCAGCCAACATTTATCATTGATTATCCTGTTGAGCTTTCTCCTCTGGCAAAAAGAAAAAAAGACAATCCAGAGCTTGTAGAAAGATTTGAGCTTTTTATTGCTGGAAGGGAAATGGCAAATGCATTTTCAGAGCTAAATGATCCTATTGATCAGAAAGAAAGATTTCTTCGGCAGCTTGAAGAAAGACTTAAAGGAGATGAAGAAGTGCCTGAGATGGATGAGGATTTTGTAAGAGCTCTTGAAGTTGGTATGCCTCCAGCAGCAGGAGAAGGCATCGGGATAGATAGACTTGTTATGATTTTAACTGACAGTCACTCAATAAGAGATGTTATACTGTTTCCTCTTTTAAGACCTGAGAAATGAGACTTCCTTTTTTTATTGCCTTAAGATACTTAAGAAGCAAAAAAAGAGGGTTTTCCTTCGGCACTATAATTTCCATAAGCGGAGTTGCCTTAGGAGTTATGGCTTTGATTGTTGTTATTTCTGTAATAAGTGGATTCCACGAGGATTTACAGAAAAAAATTCTCGGCACACAGGCACATGCTGTTGTTTTAAGTTATTCTGGAGGAATTGGTAATTACAGAGATGTTATGGATTTTTTATCAAAGAAAAAGGAAATTGAGGCATCTTCTCCTTTTGTAATGGGACAGGTTCTGATTTCATCAGGAAAAAGAGCTCACGGAGTATATCTTAGAGGAATTATTCCAGAGTATGATATGAAAACTACAGAGGTTTTTAAACATGTTAAATATAAATATCAAAATCACACAGACCTGCCATGGATAATAATTGGCAAAGAACTGGCAAATCTTCTTGGAGTGCTCCCAGGAGATACAATTACAATAATATCTCCAATGGGCTCACTCAGTCCACTGGGTATAATTCCAAAGGTCAAGAAATTTATTGTTACAGGAATTTTTGAAATAGGAATGTATGAATATGATATGAATCTCGCAATAACAGATCTCAAGATAGCTCAGGATTTTTTTGAATATGGAGATAAAGTAACAGGTATTCAACTGAGACTTAAAGATCTCTATAAAGCAGATATACTCTGTCAGAAACTTGCTCGTGAGCTTGATGGAGAGTTTTATCTCAAGGATTGGATGCAAATGAACAGAAATCTTTTTTCCGCTCTTAAGCTTGAAAAATTCACAATGTTTCTTATTCTTACATTGATTGTGCTTGTTGCATCATTTAATATAATAAGTATGCTAATGATAAATGTTACTGAAAAGCAGAGAGATATTGCCATACTTAAATCAATGGGTGCAACAGATAATCTTATAAAGTGGATTTTCATATCTCAGGGGCTTATTATTGGTTTAATTGGAACTTTTATTGGTTTAATCGGAGGAATTTTCTTATGTGAGATTGTTAAATCCTACGAAATTGTAAAACTTCCAGCAGATGTTTATTATCTGAGTAAACTGCCAGTTAAAATCAAGATTTTTGATGTTATAGTGATATGTGCATGCGCCTTATTTATCAGCCTTATTTCAACTGTTTATCCTGCTCATAGAGCATCAAAAATAAATCCTGTTGAGATTCTGAGGTATGAGTAATGTTTAGATTTATAAGAAACATTGGATGCCTGAGTATAGTTGTATTTATCGTTTTTCTTATTGTTGCAGTGTTTTTTGGTGGAGGGAAAATCAGACAGATAGGTGATAAAACAACTGGAATTGTGAAAAAAGGATTTCACTATACTGCAGATAAAGCAGACGGGATTCACCAGTATATAATGAAAAAAATAAATGAATTTAGGAAACCCTTTCGTGAAAGAGATACTGAGGACAAAAAACCTTAAAAAAACTTACTACACAAAGGCTGGTTCAATAGAAGTATTGAAAGGGATTGATTTTATAGCCTATCAAGGTGAGATTATTGCAATCACAGGAGCAAGTGGAGTTGGTAAAAGCACATTTCTTCATGTCATTGGAACACTGGATTCACCCACATCCGGTGAGATTTTATACAAATTTAATGGTGAGATAAATCCTTCAAAGCTTTCAAGAGATGCTCTTTCAGAGTTTAGGAATAAATATATCGGGTTTGTATTTCAGTTTCACTATCTTTTATCAGAATTCAATGTTATGGAAAATGTTATGATGCCAGAGTTAATTGCAGGGCATTACAGGCAGATTAAGATAACTCAAAATATTATTAAAGAAAGAGCTTTTGAAATATTGAAAAAATTGGGATTATCAGAACGAGCCTATCATCGTCCAGGAGAGCTTTCAGGTGGTGAGCAGCAAAGAGTTGCTGTGGCAAGAGCTTTATTTAAAAATCCTTCTTTGGTGCTTGCTGATGAACCTACAGGTAATCTTGATTCAAGGTCAGCTCATGAGCTTTTTGAACTTTTTCAGAAAATTAATTCTGAAGAAGGCACAACCTTTATAATTGTTACTCATAATGAAGCCCTTGCTCAAAAATGCACAAGAAGACTGAGAATGATAGATGGGATTTTAATCTGAGATATTGATTATTGCTTGAGTTTTGGATTAATATAAAATTTGAATAAATTTAAGGAGGTTGAGCATAAAAGTAAAGGTTAAAGAAACTATTTTTGAGGTAGAGCCTGATGAATTAAAAAGGCTTTTTAAGGAAAAACAGGCAATAGCAATTAAAATTAATGGAGAGATAAGAGATTTATTTTTTTTATCTTCACTTAATGGAGATGAAGAAGTTGAAGTAATTACACCTGAAAGCAGGGAAGGAGTGGAAATCCTCAGACACAGTACTGCTCATATTATGGCTCATGCTGTAAAAGATTTATTTCCCGATGTTAAAGTTACAATAGGACCTGCCATTGAAGATGGATTTTACTATGATTTTGACAAAGATGAGCCTTTTACTGAAGAGGATCTTCAAAAAATAGAAAAAAGAATGCAGGAAATTATAAAAGCAAAAAATCCCTTTGTAAGAAAGGACATCTCAAAAGAGGAAGCAATTAAACTTTTTGAAACCCTTGGTGAATCCTATAAGGTTGAGATTCTTAACGAAATACAAGATGATAAAGTCTCAGTATATGAAGAAGGTGGATTTATTGACCTTTGTAGAGGACCTCATATACCTCATACTGGAATGGTTAAAGCCTTTAAACTTCTCAGTGTTGCAGGAGCTTACTGGCGTGGTGATGAAAGAAATAAGATGTTACAGCGAATATATGGAACAGCCTTTCAAACAAAACAGGAACTTGATGAGTATCTTAAATTTCTTGAAGAAGTTAAAAAAAGAGACCATAGAAGGCTTGGCAAACAGCTGAAACTTTTTGAAATTAGTGAAGAAGTAGGTCCTGGTCTTATAATATGGCTTCCGAATGGAGCAATTGTTAGAAAAATTATTGAAGATTTCTGGAAAGATGAACATTTAAAAGCAGGATATCAACTTCTTTATACTCCTCATATTGCAAAGCTTGAGTTATGGAAAAAAAGTGGACACCTTGATTTTTACCGGGAAAATATGTATTCTCCTATGGAAATTGATGAAGTTGCATACCAGCTTAAACCAATGAACTGTCCTTTCCATATTCAGGTATATAAATCTGAACTTCGTAGTTACAGAGACCTTCCATTAAGACTGGCAGAACTTGGAACAGTTTACAGATATGAGAGATCAGGAGTGCTTCATGGACTTTTGAGGGTCAGAGGATTTACTCAGGACGATGCTCATATATTCTGCACAGAAGAACAGCTTGAGGAAGAGATTCAGAAAGTTCTTGATTTTACAGTGTTTATTCTGTCAACCTTTGGATTTGATAACTATGAAATATATATTTCTACAAGACCTGAAAAATATGTTGGAAGTATTGAAAACTGGGAAAAAGCAACAGAGGCTCTGGAACTGGCACTTAAAAAGAGAAGTCTGTCCTATCATATTGATCCTGGAGAAGGAGTTTTTTACGGACCAAAGATTGATATAAAAATAAAGGATGTATTAAACAGAGCCTGGCAGTGCAGCACAATTCAGGTTGATTTTAACATTCCAGAAAGATTTGATATCACATATAGAGGAAAAGATGGTAAAGAACATAGACCAATTATGATACATAGAGCCTTGATGGGTTCACTTGAAAGATTTATGGGAGTGTTGATTGAGCATTATGCTGGTGCCTTTCCATTATGGCTTGCTCCTGTGCAGGTTGAGGTTATGTCCATTTCTGAAAAACATGTTGATTATGCCAAACAGATTTATGATAAGTTTGTGCAAAAAGGGGTTAGGGCAAAGCTCAATACAGAAAATGAAAAAATAGGTTATAAAATAAGACAAGCAACTTTAAATAAAGTGCCCTATATGGTAATAGTTGGTGAGAAGGAAATGGAAAGTGGTAAAATTACAGTAAGATTCAGGGAAGGACAGAATCTTGAACTTATAACAATTGATGAGTTTTTACAACAGCTTTTTGAAAGAATACAGCAAAGAAAATAAATTGAGGAGGTGAGAAGATAGCAACAAAGGAAATTAGAGTAAATGAAACTATTAAGGCAAAGGAAGTAAGATTGGTTGATGAAAATGGCAAACAGATTGGAGTGGTAAGCACCAGAGAAGCTATTCAAATAGCAAGAGAAAGAGGTTATGATCTTGTAGAAGTTGCACCAAATGCAAATCCGCCAGTTTGCAGAATAATGGATTATGGAAAATATAAGTATCAACTTGAGAAAAAGAGTTCCTCAAAGAAAACTCCTACAGTAAAAGAAATAAAGATAAGACCACAGATTTCAGACCATGATCTTCAGCTGAAAGTAAAGCATATCAAAAGATTTCTTGAAGATGGAGATAAAGCGAGAGTAACACTTTTTTTCAGAGGGAGAGAAATTGTTCATCCTGAACTGGGAATGAAAGTTTTTGATAAAATAAAAGCTCTTCTTGTAGGTTTTGCCCACAGAATAGAGCAGGAACCCCGCCTTGAAGGTAACAATATGAGCATGATTATAGCTCCAGGAAAAGATTGATAATTTCATTAAATTTTTATTAAAATATTTGTCTAAACTTATGTAGGAGGAGATTGTTTATGCCAAAACTCAAAACACACAGAGGAGCGGCAAAAAGATTTAAAGTTACAGCAACTGGAAAGATTATGCGCAGAAGGGCTAATAAGAGTCATTTACTTACAGGCAAACCTTCAAAGAGGACAAGACATTTAAGGCATCCAGCTCAAGTTGATGAAACTCAGTATAGAGCTATAAAAACTCTTATTCCTTACAAATTTTAACAGGGAGGTTAAAAATTGGGAGCTTACACAACCTATCATCCTCATAAGCTTAAAAAGAAAAGAACTCATGGTTTTCTCAAAAGAATGAGCACACCTGGTGGAAGAAGAGTAATAAAAAGAAGAAGAGCAAAGGGTAGATGGAGATTAACTCCTTAATATCAAGAATTTCTTTGATTTTAATAAGATTTTACAGGAGGTTTATATCACCATTTATGCCTCCTGCATGCAGATTTTATCCAACATGTTCAGAATATGCAGAACAGGCTATTAAAAAATATGGTGCAAAGGGTATTTTTCTTGCTATTAAAAGACTACTTAAATGTCATCCCTTTCATCCAGGAGGATATGATCCATTAAGGTGAGGATATGGATAACACAGGATTAAGAGCATTTTTAGCAGTAGTTTTAAGCATGGCTATTCTTTTTGGTAGCCAGTATTTGTATACAAAATACTATAAGCCACAGAATCAACCAGTTCAGCAAAAGGAAGAAGTGAAAAAGGAAGAAAAACCTGTTGTTCCGCAAACCTTTCAGTTTCCTTCTGATAAAAAAGAAGAAACAAAACCTTTAGTCAAAGATGGAAAGTACAAGGAAGTGATTGTAGAAAATGAAGTGTTCAAAGTAGTTCTTTCAAATGAAGGAGCAACTATTAAATCAGTGGAATTGAAAAAATATAAAGATTCAAAGGGTAATCCAATTAAGCTTTCTTCTAGTCAAATTTCAGCAGTTTCAATAATTAAGGATGGTAAATTTGATTATACAAAAATTATTTTCAATGTAGATGATTCAAAGGCAACTTTCACTAATTCCAATGAAGCAGTGGTGGTATTTAACTGGAGCAATGGCAGCAGTTCAATCAAAAGAAGTTTTATTTTTAACAAAACTGAATATTTAATTGATGTAAAAGAAGAGGTAAGCGGAGTTGGTTCTTATTATGTAACACTGGGAGAAGATTTTGGAATTTTTGATAAAACAAATGCACCCCATTGGGGACCTGTAATTTTAAAAGAAGCTCAGAGAATTGAGCTTAATCCCTCAAAAATGAAGGAACCTGCTACATACAAAGAAGGTGTAAAATGGATTGCTCAAGAAGACAAATACTTTTTTTCAGCCATTGTTCCTGTAAGTAAAGCTCAACAATTCGTTGTTTTACCTTATAATGGAAATGCTCTTACAGCAGTTGAATTTAACGATGGAACAAATCAGTATAAAGTATTTACTGCGCCAAAAGATTATGATTATCTCAAAAAATTTAATGTTGGGCTGGAGCATATAGTTGATTTTGGATTTTTCTCAATCATAGCCCGTCCTCTTTTCTGGTTTTTAAAGCTTCTTTATAGCTTCACTGGAAATTACGGAGTTGCTATAGTAATTCTCACAATAGTTGTAAGAATTCCTTTTATTCCCATAGTTAATCGCGGGCAGAAGTCAATGCAAAAGTTAAGCGAGCTTCAACCAAAGTTATTGCAATTGAAAGAACAATATAAGAATGATCCGCAAAGACTTCAAAAGGAGATGATGGAACTTTATAGAAAATACAAAATCAATCCAATGAGTGGATGTCTTCCTATACTTCTTCAGATTCCTGTATTTTTTGCTCTTTATAAAATACTTACAATAGCAATTGAGCTCAGGCAGGCTCCATTCATGTTATGGATTCATGACCTTTCAGCAAAAGATCCCTATTATATTTTGCCCATTTTAATGGGTGCTACAATGCTGATTCAACAGAAGATGACTCCTTCCACTGCAGATCCAAGCCAGCAAAAAATAATGTTACTTATGCCAGTGGTTTTTACATTTTTGTTCCTGAGTTTTCCTTCAGGACTTGTTCTTTACTGGCTTGTAAATAACTTATTTGGAATAGCCCAGCAATTTTATATTAACCAGAAGATAAAAAAAGCTAAGTGATTTCCTCAGAGTTTGACACAATTGCTGCCATAAGCACTCCCTTAGGAGAAGGTGGGATTGGAATAATCCGTATAAGTGGAAAAGAAGCTATACCTATTGCAAATAAAATATTTCAAAGCTCAAAGGGAGTAAAGCTATCAGATGTAAAAACTCACACAATTCACTATGGTTTTATAATTGATCCTAAAACAGGACAAAAGATTGATGAGGTTTTGGTGACTGTTATGCGAGCTCCAAATACATACACCAGAGAAGATGTGGTGGAAATCAACTGTCATGCTGGATATGTAACATTAAAAAAAATTCTTGACCTTGTTGTCTCTCTTGGTGCTCGTGTTGCTGAACCAGGTGAGTTTACAAAAAGAGCATTTTTAAGAGGAAGAATTGACCTGAGTCAGGCTGAGTCAGTGATTGACATTATTAGGGCAAAAACTGAGCAGGCTCAAAAAATTGCATTAGAGCATTTAAGTGGAAAACTCTCTGAAAAAATCAATGAATTGAGAGATTCTCTGATGAAGGTTTGTGCTCATGTTGAAGCTTATATTGATTTTCCAGAAGAGGATATTGATGGATTAACTCATGAACAGATCCAAAGTGAGATAGACCGTATAAAGGAAGAGATTAAAAAACTCATTGAAGGATATGAAGAAGGTAAAATTTACAGGGAAGGGCTAAAAGCTGCAATTGTGGGTAAACCAAATGTTGGGAAATCTTCACTGCTTAATGCATTACTGATGAAAGACAGAGCGATTGTAACGGAAATTCCAGGCACTACAAGGGATATTATAGAGGAGTATGTAAACATTAAGGGAATGCCTCTTAAAATTGTTGATACTGCAGGTATTCGTGAAGCTCATGATCTTGTAGAGGCAGAGGGTATAAAGAGAAGTTTAAGGGCAGTTGAATTAGCTGAACTTATTTTACTTGTCCTTGACATGAGTAGACCAATTGAAAGTCTTGATGAAGAAATAATAAACAAGATAATTCATAAGAAAGTTATTGTTGTAATGAACAAAAAAGACATAAAAAGTAAGAAATTCCAATTGCCTCAGCCTCTCAAAGACAAGCCTGCTATAGAGATTTCAGCATTAAAGGGCGAAGGAATAGAAGAGTTAAAGGAGCTTATTTTCAATACAACGATTTCAGGTAAATATGAGCAGGAAGGAGTAATTGTAACAAAATTGAGACACAAAATAGCCCTTGAAAATGCCCTTGAAGCCCTTGAAAATGCCCTTCAAAGCTTTGGGAAAAAAGAGCCTCTTGAGATAACAGCCATGTTTCTCAGAGAGGCTCTGAGTTTTCTTGGTCAGATTGTTGGTGCTGTTACCACTGAAGAGATATTAAACTTAATCTTCAGTGAATTCTGCATTGGTAAATAATTATTTAGCCTGCCGAGGCATTTCTTCAGGTTTACTTCCAATCAAAGCCTGATTGAGTATTTCCTGTAAAGCCTTTTCATTAACCTCTACTTTATGTTTCTTTTTGAGTTCTTCAATATAGCTGTTAAACCAATCCTGCTGTTTTTTTGCTCTAAGCTGTTCAATCAGTTGTGTTTTAATTTGCTCAAACTGAACAGGAGTTCCTCTCACATCAGTAACTTTAAATATGTAAAGGGCTCCTTTTAAATTCATGGGCATACTTACCTGACCTTTTTTGAGGTTAAAGGCAATATTTTCTATTTGGGGATTAAGCTGTCCTTTTTTAAAGAATCCTATATCTCCACCAGAAGCTTTTGTTTTTTCATCCCTTGAAAGATCCTTAGCTATTTTCCCAAAATCCTCACCTTTGTCAATTCTTTCATAAACCTTTTTAGCTTCATCTTCATTTTTTACAACTATCTGGCTCAATCTTACTTCAGTTGGTTTAATAAACTGGTCTTTATTTTTTTCATAATAATCCTCTGCATCTTTTTCAGTTACCTGGGATAAGTTTTTCAATTCCTGTTCAAGCAACATGTTGATAAGTGTAATTTTTTTGAACTCCTCAACTCTTCTTTTAAATTCTTCAGAGTTTGCCAGCTTCTTTTTCTTTGCCTCTTCATATAAAATTTCCCTTTTAATTAATTCATCTTTTAGACGATTAACACCTTCAGGTGAAGCAAGAAAGGCTTTTGTTTGAGGAGGAAGGCTTTTAAGATCCTCCTGAAGTTCTTTTTTAGTAAGCTTTGATGAACCAGCTTTTACCACCACCTCATCACTTTTACTGCAAGCAAAAATAATTGAAAAACTCAAAAGAAAGATAAGAATCTTCAAATATTTCATATATAGCTCCTTTCAAAATTTTTTTAATTTAACATTAAATGACTGTTTTAAGCAAATGTTGACAAAAAAAAGCTAAAATAGATATCTTAAAACTTCAATGATACCATTTATAAAATTTATTGGCAGATATACCATAGAGCTTTTAATGTTTTTAGGAAGAATGTTTCTCTTTCTGATTGATTCAATTTATCATATTTTTACTCCTCCCCTTAAATTCAGAAATTTTCTCAGGCAGGTAAGATTTTTCGGTAATAAATCAATGATTGTTGTAGTCTTTACAGGTGCTTTCAGTGGCATGGTTCTTGCGCTTCAGGGTTATCATGCATTAAATAAGTTTGGCTCAGAGGCACTTTTAGGACCTGTTGTTGCTCTTTCTCTTATAAGAGAACTTGGTCCTGTGCTTTGTGCATTGATGGTAACAGGAAGGGCTGGTTCTGCAATAACAGCAGAAATTGGAATTATGCGAATTACTGAACAGATTGATGCCCTTACAGTAATGGCAGTTAATCCAATGAAATATGTGGTAGTGCCCAATATTCTTGCTGGCATTGTTACTTTTCCTCTTTTAACAGCAGTTTTTGATGTGGTAGGTATTTATGGTGGATATCTTATTTCAGTTCATGCTCTTGGTTTAAGTGAAGGAACATACTTTTCTCAGATGGAGCTCTATGTTGATATGGAAGATATAAGAATCGGAGTTTATAAATCTCTAAGCTTTGGTCTTCTTGTTACATGGATATGCACATTTATGGGCTATAATGCTGGTTATGGAGCAAGAGGAGTAAGCAGAGCAACAACAAATGCTGTTGTGCTTTCAAGCGTTGTTATACTCATCTGGGATTATATTCTTGGAGCATTTCTCTTATGATTGAAATAAAAGAGCTTTATAAGTCCTTTGGAAAGCAACAGGTTTTAAAAGGTGTTAATTTAGTTATAAATGAAGGAGAAGTCACTGCTGTTATTGGTAGAAGCGGTGGTGGAAAGTCTGTTTTGCTTAAACATATTGTTGGGCTTTTGAAACCAGACAGAGGAAGTATATTCATAAAAGGACAGGATATAACAAAGCTAAAAGGAGGCAAGCTTGATGAGATTAGAGCAGATATTGGAGTTGTCTTTCAGGGAGGTGCTCTTTTTGATTCCATGACAGTTTATGATAATGTGGCATTTCCCTTAACAGAGAAAAACAGATTAAATAAAAAAGAGATTCATGAAAGAGTTATTAAAGCTCTGAGTGATGTTGGACTTCTTGGAATGGAGTATAAATATCCTGCGGAGCTCAGTGGAGGAATGCGTAAAAGAGTTGCCCTTGCAAGAGCATTAATAGCCCATCCCAAAATAATCCTTTTTGATGAACCTACAACAGGACTTGATCCAATTCTGGTTCGTTCAATTCATAATCTTATAAGAGAAACTCAGAAACAGTATGGATTTACTGGATTGATAATAAGCCATGAAATCCCTGAAATTTTTGAAATTTCAGATAGAGTTGCCATGCTTCATGATGGAAGAATTGTTGCAACAGGAACTCCAGAAGAGATTCAGAAAAGTGATAATATTGTTGTAAAAAATTTTATAATGGGTATAGAAAATGGAGGGAACAATGAAAAGAGAAAATCTTGAAATAGCAGTGGGCATATTTGTTTTAATTGGAATTTTAGCATTGGCGTATCTCTCTTTCAGACTTGGTAAGATTGATATGTTTCAGACTGGTTATTATACTGTTTATGCAGAATTTGATAAGGTAGGAGGAATTAAAAAAGGCTCTGTTGTAGAGATTGCAGGAGTTCCAGTTGGTTCTGTTGAGAAAGTAACACTTAATAATAAATATCAGGCAGTGGTTGAATTGAAAATTCTTAATTCCATTAAGCTTCCAGAGGATTCAATTGCTTCCATAAGAACAAAAGGATTGATAGGCGAAAAATATGTTCAGATTACACCTGGAGGTTCTGAGCAATATATTGCTCAGAATGGTAAAATTAGAGAAACAGAATCTGCAATAGATATAGAGGAGGTGTTGTCTAAATATGTATTCGGAAAAATTTAGAATTTTAATTATTGCCACAGTGGTTTTGTTTTCATCAGTTTGTTTTTCAGAAGACAGAGTTGTTCTTGATCTCAAAGGATGCATTGAAAGAGCAGTTAAGTTTCATCCAGAGCTTGGTGAGTATAAGCAGGATATTGAAATTTACAAAGCAAAACTCAGTGAGGCACAGTCAGCAGTATTTCCACAGATTGAGCTCATGGCTTTAGGAGGTCCCTCTCCTGAAGCACGCAGAGACGCAATATCTCCAGAGATTAGAACCGATGTTAAATCAACCACAATTAATGGTATTTTTGGCATAATTACAATGCAGGTATTGCAGCCAGTTTATACCTTTGGAAAGATTTCAGGATACAGGACTGCTGCAGAAGGAGGAATAAAGGTTTCAGAAGCAGAGCTTGAAAAGAAACGTTCAGAAGTTATTTTAAAAACCAAAGAGCTTTACTGGAGTCTTGCCATGCTAAGAGATTTGAGAAATCTTGCCAATGAGATTAAAGATGAGCTTGAAAAAGCTATAAAGAGAACAGAGGAGGATTTAAAGAAAGAGATTCCTCCTGCTGATGAACTTACTCTTTATAAACTTAAAACCTATTTTGGTGAGGTCAAAAGAAACTTGAATGAGATTGATAAAAATGAAGCAATCATATTAGAAGCCTTAAAATTCATGACAGGAACTCCTCAGCATACGAAACTTGAGATAATTACAGAACCATTAAAATATGAAGAAATATATATGAAACCAGATGAACTTATAGCAAAGGCTTTTCAGTTAAGACCTGAAATGACTCAGATAAGAGAAGGACTCAAAGCAAAGCAGGCTCTGATTGATGTTGAAAAAAGCAATCTTTATCCTCAGATATTTTTCCTTGTTAAAGGATCTCTGGCAGGAGCTACAAACCGAGACAGAATTCACAATCCTTATATTTATGATCCTCTTAATGATTCAATGCTTGCAGCAGTGCTTGGAATGAAACTCAATATTGATTTTGGTATAACAAAGGGTAAAATAAGAGAGGCTCAGATTGAGTATCAGAAGGTGCTTGAAAAGAAAAAACTTGCTGAAATTGGAATTCCAGTTCAGATTATGAAAGCCTATTACGAACTTCAGGAAGCAACAAAGTCTGCTCGGGATATGGATGAGGCTTATCAGAATGCAAAAAAATGGCTTGTAACCACGGATGCAAACATTGATATGGGAGTTGGAGAGACAAAGGATCTTGCAGATGCTGTTGTTGCCTATGCTACTACAAGAGTAAATCACCTGAAAGCACTTTATAATCAAAAGATGGCTATTGCAAATCTGCTTCAGGCATCAGGACTTGACAGAGAAAGGGAGGTTCAGTAATGAAAAAATTGGTAATATTTTTATTATTTTTTGTTTTTACAATATCTATCGCCCTTGCTATTTCTTCTCCAAAGGAACAGATTAAAAAAACTGTGGATAAAGTGATAAGCATTCTCAAAGACTCTAAATACAAAGGAGAAAAAAAGACACAGCAGAGAAGAGCTGAATTGAAAGCAGAGATTAGCAAAGTTTTTGATTTTGAAGAGATGTCAAAGCGTTCCTTAGGTGTTTACTGGAAAGATAGAACTCCACAAGAAAAAAAAGAGTTTGTTGAGCTTTATAAGGACCTTCTTGAAAGGTATTACGCTGGAAAGATTGAGTCCTATACTGATGAGCAGATAGTTTATACAGATGAAAGAATTGAAAATGGTAAGTATGCTGAGGTAAAAACTAAAATAATAACAAAGGACAAAAAAGAGATTCCCATTGATTATAAGCTTTATTTCAATGGAAAAGAGTGGAAAGTTTATGATGTGGTTATTGAAGGAGTTAGCCTTGTAAGTAATTATCGTAGCCAGTTTAACAAGATAATTCGTACTCATTCCTATCAGGAGCTTGTAAAAAGAATGAAAACCAAGCAAGCAGAAGAATTGATGAGGGAGAAGTAAGATGAAAATTTTTTTATTGGAAAAATCACCTTTTGTATCTGATTATTTAAGTAATTTAAAGGAAGACAATTTTTCAATTATAGCTTTTTCAGATACTGATAAGGCTTTGCAGAGCATTGAAGAGCACAGTCCACATTTAATAGTTTCAGGTGTTGATATAGAAGAATCAGATTTATTAAGTTTTTTTCAAAAAATAAGAGAAAAATACTCTCTTTTACTACCAATTTTAGCAGTGCTGAATTTTTACTCTTTCATAAATCTTGAGCAATTAAGAAAGCTTGGCGTAGATTTCATTGTTAAGCCATTTACATTAGAAGAATTAAATGAGAAAATACAATCTCTGCTGGGCATAAAAAAACAGTCAATTTCTATTCAAGAAAAAGAAGATGAATTAATTAGCAAACTCAGACCTTACATAAACAGGGAAGTTAACAGGGAAATGAAAAATATTTTCAAACAAATTCTGGAGGTCATGGAACAAAAAGATGCTTAAAGAAAAGGTTATAAGTGAAGTTTATCAACCTCAGGAAATTGAAGTGAGGCTTTATAGCTTCTGGGAAGAAAAAGGTTTCTTTAAACCAGATCCTGATCCTAAAAAAACACCTTACTGCATTGTAATTCCACCTCCCAATGTAACAGGGACTCTTCATATGGGACATGCTTTAAACGCAACTCTTCAAGACATATTAATCCGATGGAAAAGAATGCTTGGCTATGCTACTTTATGGATTCCAGGCACAGACCATGCTGGAATTGCCACTCAAAATGTTGTGGAAAGAGAACTTTTAAAAGAGGGACTGAATAGATATCAAGTTGGTAGAAATTCTTTTCTTCAGAGAGTATGGCAGTGGAAGGACTCCTGTGGAGGGAAAATTATACAACAACTTAAAAGAATAGGTGCTTCCTGTGACTGGTCTCGTCTTCGCTTTACAATGGATGAAAGGCTTTCAAAGGCTGTTAAAGAGGTTTTCCTGAGACTTTTTGAGGAAGGACTCATATACAGGGAGCTGAGACTTATTAACTGGTGTCCGAGATGCCATACAGCTCTTTCTGATCTTGAGGTAGAGCATGAAGAAATAGAAGGTAAGCTTTATTACATAAACTATCCATTAAAAGATGCGGCTGGGCAATTTATTACAGTGGCAACAACCAGACCTGAAACAATGCTTGGAGATACAGCAGTTGCTGTTAATCCTGAAGACAAAAGATACCAAAATTTTATTGGTAAAATTCTTATACTTCCTCTTATGAATAGAGAGATTCCTATAATTGCAGATAGTTCTGTTGATATGGAGTTTGGAACAGGTGCTGTTAAGGTCACTCCTGCTCATGACTTCAATGATGCTGAAATAGCTCAAAGACACAATCTTCCCTATGTATGTGTGATTGATGAAGAAGGAAAAATGACTGAGGAAGCTGGTAAGTATAAGAGACTTGATAGATATGATGCGAGAAAACGAATAATTGAAGACCTTGAAAGAGTTGGACTTCTTGAAAAAATAGAAAAACATAAACATGCTGTGGGACATTGTTATAGATGTAAAACAGTTATTGAGCCCTTTCAGACTGTTCAGTGGTATGTGAAAATAAAACCATTAGCTGAGGAGGCAGTAAAGGTTGTTCAGGAGGGTAAAATAAGATTTATTCCTGAAGGATGGGTTAATAACTACTATGCCTGGATGCGTGATATAAAGGACTGGTGTATTTCAAGGCAGCTTTGGTGGGGGCATAGAATTCCTGTATGGTACTGTGCAAAATGTAAAACACAGCAAGGTATTGAACAGGGCGATCTGATAGAAATTTTATTTTACAAACCATATAGTTTTAATGGAAGAGAAATATGGAGCGGTACATACAATGAATTAAGAAAACTTGGCATTACTAAAGATGAAATTGAACAGACAGCAAAGATGATTAAAATTCCAAAGGAGCTTTCTCATTTTGCAAGCAGAAATGAACCCAGAGTCTGTCCAGTATGTGGCAGTGAAGAAATAATACAGGACCCTGATGTTCTTGATACATGGTTTTCTTCAGCATTATGGCCCTTTTCAACACTTGGCTGGCCAGAGGAAACAGAGGATTTAAAAAGATTTTATCCTACAACTGTTCTTGTTACAGGTTTTGATATAATATTTTTCTGGGTTGCAAGAATGATAATGATGGGAATGAAATTTATGGGTGATATTCCTTTCAGAGATGTTTATATTCATGCCCTTGTGAGAGATTCAAAGGGACAGAAGATGAGCAAATCAAAGGGTAATGTAATAGATCCTCTTGTGATGATAGAAAAATACGGAGCAGATGCCTTTAGATTCACCCTTGCAGCATTTGCAGCTCAGGGCAGAGACATAAAGTTTTCAGAAGAAAGAGTTGAAGGATACAGGCATTTTATAAACAAAATTTGGAATGCTATGAAGTTTATAATGAGCTTTGCTCATTTAAGAACAGAGGAAACTGTTACAATGCAAGAGTTGAAAGCTTTCAAAAACAGATGGATTCTGTCAAAACTTTCAGAAACAATAGAAGAAACGAATCAGGCTTTAGAGGCGTACAGGTTTAATGATGCAGCAAATTCAGTTTATCAATTTCTCTGGCATGAATTCTGTGACTGGTATATAGAGTTAAGCAAGGTTGTGTTATACTCTGAAACAGAAAACAAGGAAGAAACTGTTAACTGCCTTTTCTATGTTTTTGAAAATGTTTTAAAACTTTTACATCCCTTTATGCCTTATGTGACAGAGGAAATCTGGCTTAATATATTAAAAAAGGACCAATCAATAATGATTTCTTCATATCCAACCAATGACCTTGTAGGCAGAGATGAAGATTCAGTTGAAAAAATGGAATACATAATGCAAGCAATTTCAGGAGTAAGAAGTATTCGTGGAGAACTGAATATATCTCCTTCAGTAAGTCTTGAACTATTTATTAAACCACTTTCTTTAAAGGCTGAGAAGGTTTTAAATGAAGGATATCAATTTATTTTAAAACTTGCCAGAGCAAAAACATTAAAAATCAGCAAGGAGATTGTCAGGCAAAAAGGCTCAGCAGTTTCAGTAAAAAAAGAGTTTGAAATTTATATTCCTGTAAAGGAAATAATAGACATAGGTCAGGAGAAAAAGAGGCTTTTAAAGGAACTTCAAAAAACTGAAGCAGACATAAAATTTCTCAACAAAAAATTGATGAATGAAGATTTTATAAAAAACGCACCTAAAGAGGTGGTTGAGAAAGATAGAGAAAAATATGAAGAGCTTTTAATTAAAAGTGATAAAATAAAAGAGAATCTTAAGGTTCTTGAAGAATTAGATTAGGAGGAAAAGATGGAAGAAAAAATAGAAATTGAAGGACAGAGTATGGATATAGTTGAAGCTGAATTTCTCACTATAAAACAGAGTACAGCAAGGGCTATTGAAGCAGGTTCTGCAGAAATGCAGCAGATATGTGCATTAAGTATTGATTCAGAAAAAGCTGAAGTTACACAGGGAGCAATAGGATTTGTAAGAGCTAATGAATTAAACATGAATCAGTGTATAAGTGGAGTTGCAGTTGGAGAGAAAACTGATGTTAACTTTTCTCTCTGTCCTATTGCCATTGGTAGAGAGGAAGCTGAAATTAAAAGATCAGCATCAGGTATAGTTATAGGGAATAATGTGGAGGTTAAAAATTCTGCCAGTCTAATTGTAATAGGCAAAAACATTCAGGGCAATGTTACCACTCTTTTTGACTGGAAGAGCGCTATTGCAATTACAGCAGTCGCAGGAGGCATTTACGGGCTTTTAAGACTTTTTTTTAAGAGATAATGTACACTTCACTAATTGATGAACTTTTCAGAATAGCAATCTTAGAGGATATTGGAAAAGGTGATATAACTTCAGAAATAGTTGTTCCTGAAAAATGTGACGCTGTTGCTCAGATAATATGTAAAGAAAATCTGATCCTTGCAGGAATGCCTTTTATAAAAAGATTTTTTTCAATTCTCTCTTCAGCCTTAAGCCTTCAGCCTGATAATTTATTCTTTGAGGAACACTACAGAGATGGCGATTTTATTGAAAAAGGTAATGCAATTGCCACACTTAAAGGCAATACAAGATTGCTTCTTGCAGGAGAAAGAACTGCCTTAAATCTTTTACAGCGACTTTCAGGCATTTCCACTTTTACATCAGAATTTGTTAAAAAAATTAAAGACCTTCCAGTTAAAATTCTTGATACAAGAAAAACAACTCCTGGCTTAAGATTTATGGAAAAATATGCTGTAAGGGTAGGTGGAGGACATAATCATCGTTTTGCTCTTTATGATGCGGTTTTAATAAAGGACAATCATATTAAAATTGCAGGTTCTGTAAGAGAGGCAGTGCTTAAGGCAAAAAAAACCTGTATTTATCAGAAAATTGAGGTTGAGGTAAAAACTATTGAAGAGCTTGAGGAGGCAATTAGTGCAGGAGCAGACATTGTAATGCTTGACAATATGGAGATTGAAACAATGAAAAAGGCTGTATCCATTGCAAAAGGCAGAGTTCTAATTGAAGCCTCAGGTGGTGTTAATCTTGAAAATGTAAGAGAGATTGCTTTAACAGGTGTAGATTTTATCTCTATTGGAGCTTTAACTCATTCTGCCAGAGCTGTTGACATAAGCATGAAAATAAGGGAGGTTTTATGAGCATTACTTACAAGCAAGCTGGTGTTGATATTGATGAAGCGGAAAGATTTGTAAAAATGATTTCTCCTCTTGTGAAGACAACTTTTCGGAGAGAAGTTCTTACTGAGATAGGACTTTTTGCAGGATTATTTAGTCTGGATATAAAAAAATACAAAGAGCCAGTGCTGGTAAGTGGAACAGATGGAGTTGGAACAAAGCTTAAAATAGCCTTTGAAGTAGACAGACACGATACAGTTGGAATAGACCTTGTTGCTATGTGTGTGAATGATATTCTGACGGTTGGTTCAGAGCCTTTATTTTTTCTTGATTATTTTGCTGTAGGAAAGCTCAATGCTGAAAGAGCAACTCAGGTTATGAAAGGCATTGTTGAAGGTTGCAGGCAGGCAGGCTGTGCACTTATAGGAGGTGAGACTGCTGAACTGCCTGGCTTTTATAAAAAAGAGGAATATGACCTTGCAGGTTTTGCTGTGGGAGTGGTTGAAAAAAGAGAAATTATTGATGGAAGAGAAATAAAAGAAGGAGATGCAATAATAGGTGTTGCTTCATCAGGACTTCACAGCAATGGTTTTTCTCTTGTAAGAAAAGTTCTTTTTGAGAGAGCAAAAATGAAAATAGATCAGTATGTTCCTGAATTGGGTTGCAGTCTTGCTGAGGAATTACTCAAGCCCACTCAAATCTATGTTAAAGCCTATTTTGCTCTTAAAGGAAAAGTTAAGGTTAAAGGCATGGCGCATATAACAGGTGGTGGAATTCCTGGAAATTTACCAAGAATTTTCCCTGAAAATAAAACTGCTGTGCTATATAAAAAACAATGGCAGATTCATCCAGTATTTCAACTTATTCAAGAAACAGGAAAGGTGAAAGAATCAGAGATGTTTAAAGTTTTCAACATGGGAATAGGCTATATTTTTATCATTGACAGTAAAGATGTGAAAAAGGCATTGAATATTTTAAATAAAAAAGGATACAGAGCTTACTGTATTGGTGAAATAATCACAGGAAAAGGAAAAATTAAAGTAGAATGAAGATATTTCATAGAGAAGTCCAATTAGGAGAAGTTTTTTTAAAATTTATAAATTTCTATTCAGAGCCATTGATACTTTTTGATCCTGAAAGAATAGAGATAATCTATATGAATCAGCCTGCAATGAATTTTTTTGGTGTGCATTCAGAGTTATCAGAATTTTTTGAAGAACAGGAGTATAAAAACTTTATTAGATTAATTCATGATTGCTACAGCATAGAAGACCAAAGGGTTATAAGTTATAGAAAAAATGATGGCAGTAAAGGGGTTTTGCTTTTCAGTTTGTATCCTTTGGAATGGGAGGATCAGAGAGTTGTATTTTTTAAATTTAATGACATAACAGAAAAAATAAGGAAAAAGGAAGAAAAAAGAAGAAGAAATGCTCAATTAATACTGCAGGACAAACTAAAATCAATTGATCTGGTTACTTCAAGTATATCTCACGAAATAAACAACATCTGTAATTTTATGTTGAATAATCTCAGAATAACATTGCAGGCATGGCAGGATGTTTTTAATCTTGTTAAAGAGTATGAGAATGAAAATGGTGAGTTTTTGCTGGGAGGAATCTCATCTACAGAGATTGAAAAAATTATTCCAAGACTTATGCTGTCAATCATGGAGGGTATAACGAGAGTTTCAGATACCATTGATGATTTCAGAAAATACATTAAAGAAGGTTTAAAATCTGAATTCTCAATTATTGATGTAAATGAAGTGATAAAGAGAGTGGTAACAATGCTTAATCATCATATTTTTATGCATACTGAAAATTTTGGTCTTAATCTTCAAGAAGGATTACCAAAAATAAGAGGTAATACGCAAAAGATTGAGCAGGTTATAATAAATCTGTTAATGAATGCCTTACAGGCATTACCTGACAGAAAAAAGGGAATTTTTATCTCCACAGGCATAAAAAGAGATAAAATATACATTGAAATCAGAGATGAAGGCATTGGAATTTCTAAGGATATAATGCCTTATATTTTTGAGCCATTTTTTTCAACAAAATATTCATCAGGTGGTTCAGGGCTTGGACTTTATCTTTCAAAGTGCATTATAGAAGAAGTTGGCGGCGAAATCACAATTAAATCAGAAGAAAATACAGGTACGCAAATAATCATTTATTTGCCCTGTTATCATGGACATGGAAAACTTTAATTACTCTGTTGCAATAATAGATGATGAAAAGGAGTCTTTGTATACATATTCATTAATTCTGAAACAATCGGGAATCAATGATGTTATTTTAATTGAGGATCCAAGAGAACTTCCTGTAATTTTAAAAGAAAGAGCATTTTCTATTTTACTGCTTGACCTTTCAATGCCACATATCTCAGGTTTTGAACTTTTAAAATATATATCAGTGGAATATCCTGACATTCCTGTAATTATATTAACAGCAATAAAAGACATAGAAACAGCTGTTGAATGCATAAAAATAGGTGCTTCTGATTATCTGGTAAAGCCTGTTGAAAAAAATAAGCTAATTTTATCAATAAAAAAAGCATTGGAAATGAATCGCCTGAAGGAGGAGATTTCAGGATTAAAGCATCGCTTAATAGAGGATAAACTTGAACATGAAGAGGCTTTTTCAGAAATTATTACTGTAAATCAAAAAATGAGAGGTATTTTTCAATACATAGAAGTAATATCCAAAACAGAGCAACCTGTTTTAATAACAGGTGAAACAGGAACAGGAAAGGAACTTGTGGCAAAAGCAATTCATAAAATAAGCGGCAAAAAAGGTGATTTTGTGGCAGTAAATGTGGCAGGACTTGATGATACAATGTTTTCTGATACTCTATTTGGTCACAGAAAAGGAGCATTTACAGGAGCGATATCTAACAGGGAAGGACTTATTTTAAGAGCAAAAGGAGGAACTCTTTTTCTTGATGAAATCGGAGATTTATCTGAGGCTTCTCAACTTAAGCTGTTAAGGGTTATTCAGGAAAAAGTTTATTATCCTCTTGGTTCTGATATCCCGAAAAGCACTGATGCAAGAATTATAGTTGCCACAAATCAGGATATACATGATATGGTTAACAAAGGGATTTTCCGAAAGGACTTATTTTACAGACTCAAAGCACATCATGTACATCTTCCACCTTTAAGAGAAAGAAAGGATGATATACCTGTTTTAGTTGAGCATTTTATTGCAGAAGCTGCACAACAGCTGGGGAAAAAACCTCCCAAGTATCCAAAAGAGTTATTAATTCTTTTAATGAATTACAGCTTTCCAGGAAATATAAGAGAATTAAAAATGATAATCTATGATGCAGTGGCTCGGTGTAAATCCTCCATTTTGTCATTAGAACTCTTCAAAGATATGATAGACATAAGCAATTCCATTGATAAAGAGCTTAAAAGTGAGATAGTAAAGTTTTATATCCAGATGAGATTTCCTGATAAACTTCCCACATTAAAGGAAATGGAAGAACTGCTTATCCATGAAGCTTTAAGAAGAGCTAAAGGGAATCAGGGTATTGCAGCTTCAATGCTTGGTATAACAAGGCAGGCACTTAATAAAAGATTGCATAAATTGCATAAAAAATAACCCCTGAAAAAATTTTTTCTAAATTATAGTTCAAGCAACCTTAGTTGCACCCGCTTTGTTAAAAAAGTTTTTGAATTATATGAAAATTTTATGTGGCATATAGATTGTTAATAAGTTAAATAGATGAACCGATTAAATTTTCCATACAGCCCCCTGATGAGTTTAATCGGTGGACAGGGGAAGCGGTTGAGGCATGAAACCTCAAAGCTTCCCTTTTTATTTAAAAACTAAAGAAGGAGGAGGTTTATGGAACTTACCAGACGAAGTTTTCTTAAAATCTCAACAGGCGCTCTCCTTCTTAGCTCACTTGGTCTTAATCTTGAGCCTGCAAAAGCCTATGCAGCTGAGCTAAGAACAAAGGGCGCTAAGGAGACAACTACAATCTGTCCTTACTGTTCTGTTGGCTGTAGTATCATTGTTTCTGTAAAGGATGGAAAAGTAATTAACACAGAAGGAGATCCGGATAGTCCTATTAATGAAGGAACACTATGTCCAAAAGGTGCCTCAATTTATCAGATGGCAAACAATCCTTACAGGGTCACAGAACCCCTTTATCGTGCACCTGGAGCTACAGAATGGAAAAAGATAAGCTGGGAGGAGGCTTTAAACAAGATTGCAAGGCTTGTAAAGAAGACAAGGGATAAGTATTTTATTACAAAAAATGCTCAAGGACAGGTTGTAAACAGAGTTGATGCCATTGCCCATGTTGGTTCAGCAGCCCTTGATAATGAAGAATGCTATCTTCTTCAAAAATTAATGCGTTCCTGGGGGCTTGTTTATATTGAACATCAAGCTCGTATATGACACTCCGCTACTGTAGCGGCTCTGGCAGAGTCGTTTGGTAGAGGAGCAATGACAAACCACTGGATTGATCTTAGAAATGCAGATGTTATTTTAGTTATGGGTGGTAATCCTGCAGAAAACCATCCTGTCTCAATGAAATGGATAATGAAAGCTAAGGAACAAAGAGGAGCTAAACTCATTGTAGTTGATCCAAAATTTACAAGAACAGCTTCAAAAGCAGACCTTTATGTTCCGATTCGTTCTGGAACAGACATTGTATTTCTTGGTGGTTTGATTAAATATATAATTGACAACAATCTCTATTTCAAAGAATATGTAGTAAACTACACAGATGCATCATTCCTTGTTGATCCAAACTTTAAAACCGCTGAAGAGCTTGATGGAGTATTCTCAGGATATGATGAGAAAAAGAGAGCCTATGACAAATCCACCTGGAAGTATCAACTTGATGAAAATGGAGTACCAAAGAAAGACCCAACGCTTCAGCATCCAAATTGTGTTTTCCAGTTACTCAAGAAACAATATTCAAGATACACCATTGATACAGTAGCAAATATTACAGGAGCACCAAAGGAAAAAATTGAAGAGTGTTACAAGATCCTCGCCTCAACAGGTAAACCAGATAAAGTTATGACAGAATGTTATGCAATGGGCTGGACACAGCATACTGTAGGTGTTCAGAATGTAAGAGCCTTTTCTATTATTCAAATGCTACTTGGCAATATAGGAATGGCAGGTGGTGGCGTAAATGCTCTGAGAGGTGAATCAAATGTTCAGGGCTCAACTGACCACGGACTTCTTTTCCATATCCTTACAGGATACAACCCCACACCTGTGGCAAGCGATGTAGATCTTACAAAATACATTGAAAAATATACTCCAAAAACAAAAGAGCCAAAGAGTGTTAACTGGTTGTCTAACAGACCAAAGTACATTGTGAGTTATTTAAAGGCTTTATACGGTGAAAAAGCCACAAAGGAAAATGATTTCTGTTACAGTTATCTTCCCAAGAGAGATGATGGGCAGGACTGCTCATGGCTTATGATATTTGATCAGATGTACAAAGGAAATATTAAAGGATTCTTTGCCTGGGGACAGAATCCAGCATGTTCAGGTGCCAATTCTAACAAAACAAGAAAATCACTTGCTAAGCTTGACTGGCTTGTAGTAGTCAATCTCTGGGATAATGAAACAGCTTCATTCTGGCGTGGTCCAGGTATGGATCCAAAGAAGATAAAAACTGAGGTATTTTTCTTACCCTGTGCAAGCTCTGTGGAAAAAGAAGGAAGTATTACCAACTCAGGAAGACTTGCCCAGTGGAGATACAAAGCAGTTAATCCACCTGGTAAAGCGATGCCAGATGCAGAGATAATTAATGAGCTTTACTTCAGAGTAAAGAGACTTTATGAAAAAGAGAAGGGAGCATTTCCTGAGCCAATAATTTATCTTACATGGAATTATGGTGAAACAGACAAAAACGGAAAAGTAAAACACATTGATACTCATAAAGTTGCCAAAGAGATAAACGGATACTTTACCACTGACATAGCAGAACATCCTGTGGACAAAAAAGCATACAAAAAAGGTCAGCAACTCCCAAGCTTTGTATTTCTCAGAGATGATGGTAGCACAGCATGTGGTAACTGGATATATTCTGGAAGTTATACTGATGCAGGTAACATGATGGCAAGAAGAGGAAAGGAAGATCCAACAGGACTTGGGCTTTATCCGAACTGGGCATGGTGTTGGCCTGTAAACAGAAGAATACTTTACAACCGTGCAAGTGTTGATCCACAGGGTAATCCATGGGATCCAAAGAGAGCTGTAATTAAATGGGATGCAGTAAACAAGAAATGGGTTGGGGATGTGCCAGATGGACCTGCACCTCCACTTGTAATGGAAGGCGGAAAGCTTCCATTCATAATGAAGCCTCTTGGAGTGGGTGCAATATTTGGTCCTGGATTAGCAGATGGACCATTCCCTACTCACTATGAGCCTCTTGAGTGTCCGTTCTCAGAAAATCCACTTTACAAGAAACACAGAATAAATCCAACAGTAAAACTTTTTGGTACTGATGCAGATACCTTTGTATTTTGTGACACAAGATATCCATATGTGGGTACAACATACAGAGTAACAGAGCACTGGCAGACAGGAGTAATGACAAGACATACTGACTGGTTACTTGAACTGGAGCCTCAGGTATTTGCAGAGATTGATCCAGTACTTGCAAAGGAAAAGGGAATAAAGAGTGGAGATAAAGTGATTGTTTCTTCAGCAAGAGGAAAGCTCTGGGCAATTGCAATAGTTACTCCAAGACTTCAGCCAATGAAAGTTTTAGGTCAGACCATTCATATTGTAGGACTTCCATGGCACTTTGGATGGCAGTGGCCTAAGGATGGTTCTGGTGGAGACAGTGCAAATCTTCTCACGCCATCAGTGGGCGATCCCAATACCATGATACCTGAGACAAAGGCATTCATGGTAAACATAGAGAAGGCATAGGAGGTGAAAAATGGCACGTAAGGGATTGTTAATAACACCAGATATATGCATAGGATGCAGAGCCTGTCAGGTGGCATGCAAGGAGTGGAACCAGCTTCCTGCAACAAAGACAAAAAACAATGGAACCCATGAAAATCCACCAGACCTTGATGCAAATAACTTCAACAGAATCAGATTTATAGAGCACGCTGATTCTAAGGGAATAAAATGGCTTTTTGTGAGCCAAAGATGCATGCACTGTGGTGAGCCTGCCTGTGTTCAGATATGCCCTGTTGGTGCATTGATAAAAGATAAAGAAACAGGTATTGTCTATTATGACAAGAACAAATGCATAGCCTGTCATGCCTGCCGTTCTGCCTGCCCCTTTGATATTCCAAGATATGATCAGGGTGGAAAAGGTAAGATTTCAAAATGTCACATGTGCATTGACAGAGTTCAGGCTGGACTTACACCTGCATGTGCAAAGACATGTCCAACAGGAGCTATTAAATTCGGTGACAGAGATGCACTTATTAAAGAAGCAAAGGCTAAGGGATTCAAGCTTTATGGTGAGACAGACCTTGGAGGACTGGGAGTTGTATTTGCCCTTAAGGATTCACCAAAGGTTTACCAGCTTGTAGAATCACCTCGTATATCAGAGTCTGTTGCATTCTGGGGTTCTGTGTTAAGAACACTTGTAGGAAGAAGTGGTTCAACAACTTCCACCTTCATCAAATATCTTGCTCAGAAATCTACTGAAGAAGTAAAGAAATAACTTTTACAGAGGGGAGGTTCACTCCTCCCCTCAATTTATAATTCCACTATCCTGCGTTTTGGACAACTATTACATGGTAAAGAGGAATCATTTGAAATAAATTTTTTTCTGAAATCCTTAGAATTTCTTAAAATAAATGGTAGAGTTTTTTCAGTTATGTTGCCAAAAAAGATATTTTTAAATCCCTTTGCCGGGATCCCTGTGAATACACATGGAGAAACATATCCAAGAGAGTTTATAAAAATTGACTTCAATGGATTTTCAGAACAACTTTTTCCTTTTTTGAATGGGTGAGGAATGTTAAAGGATATTGATAGATTAAGTTTTTTCCCCTCTTTTATGACATTGACTGCTTTATTTTTTAAAATATTGAACTCTTCCTCTGTTTCAGGAACAAGGGATTCATCTTTAAGAGAAGATTCAGGAACAAAATCAAGAAGACTTATCACAACATGGGCAATGCCTTTTTTGCTAAAAATTTCAGGAATTTCTTCCAGCTCATCAAAGTTTGATTTAAGAAGCATGTAAGCAATGTGAATCTTTGGATTTGAGGATTCTTTTTTTATTTTCATCTTGTTTAATTGCTCAATTATTTTAAAAATCCTGTCAATCTTGGTTCCAGCACGCAATTCGTCATTTTTCTTTATACCTGTCAATGAAAAAGCTATCACATCCATTTGAAGATCAATTATTTTTTCTATATGGGATTGCTCAATTAACATTCCATTTGTTGTTGTACCAACTCTGCATCCATATTTTTTTGCAATCTCTACGAATTTAAAAAAATCGCTATTACAGAAAGGTTCACCCCATCCCTGAAGATAAAGGAGCCTGACTTTTTTAAGGTATGGTGCAATAAGAGAAAATTCAGAGAGACTAAGGTTTTTTCCTTTCCATGATTTTCTGTGCGTTGTATGAGGACAGTAAAAGCAGGAAGCATTACAAAAACCTGAGACTTCAACCTGAATCCAGTCAAGATGAGGCATTAAAATTTTTTCAAGTAGTTTCATTTTAGTTATTATAAACTATGACTTCATTTTTTTCATCTCTCTATGTTCATGTTCCTTTTTGCATAAAGAAGTGTAAATACTGCAGTTTCTATTCATTGCCCTATGATAGAGATTTAGAAAAGCTTTATATTAAGGCAATTCTAAAAGAAATAGAGATTGCAAAACATCTTCCCCATCTTCTTAAAACAATATATATAGGTGGAGGAACGCCTTCATCCTTGAGCATACATGGTTTGGAAAGTCTTCTTTCAGGTTTAAGAAAAAATTTTAAAATAGCCCGAGATGTGGAGTTTTCAATTGAGATAAATCCTAAAACTCTTAACATGGAAAAGCTTGATTTGTTAAAAGATTACGGAATTAACAGATTAAGCATAGGAGTTCAGTCATTTAATGATAAAGAACTCTTATTTTTAGGAAGAATTCATAATGCTCAGGAAGCAGTTAAAACCGTTGAAACTGCTTTAGAAAATGGCTTTGAAAACATATCAATTGATTTGATCTATGGGATTCCAGTACAGACATTGAAAAGCTTGAAGGAAACTCTTAATAAAGCAGTCAACACAGCTGTCAGCCACATTTCAGCATATGAACTCTCAGTGGAAGAAAATACACCACTTTGGAAGGAGCTTTATGCTGGGAATTTTTCACTTTTTTCACAGGATGATATTGCTTTAATGTATGAGCTTATCACAGATTTTCTTAAAGAAAAAGGATTCAAAAAATATGAGATATCAAACTTTGCTCGGACAGGCTTTGAATGCAAACACAATATTTCATACTGGTTAAGAAAACCATATCTCGGGCTTGGTCCTTCAGCTCATTCCTTTATTGATAGAAAAAGGTTTCACAATCCCTTAAATTTATTTCTTTATGCAAATTCTTTACTTAACGGTAAACTTGCGTGGATAGATGATTATTCTGTTGATAAAGTGGAGTCATTAAAAGAAAAGATTTTTCTCGGGTTGAGGATGACAGAAGGCATCAATCTTAAAGAAAGATGTTTGCTTGAGTTTTTAAAGGATTTTGAAAAGGAAAAACTGCTCAGCATTTCAGGTAATAAAGTGAAACTTACAGATAAAGGAATGCTTATCTCTAACGAGATTTTTGCCAGGGTATTATTACATATTGAAAACTGTCCTGCCTGTAAACAAGAATGAGAAGGTCAGAGTCTGCTGTTTTTGAGATGATATCATTAAAATCACTCATGGAGTTTACTGGTTTTTTGTTAATCTCAATAATTATATCTTCCTCTTTAAGTATTCCAAGTGCAGGACTGTCTTCATTAACTTTCTTTACATAGACACCCTTTATAGATTTCTTTAAATTTGCCTTTATTTCTTCAGGAATTTCTATAATCTCAACACCTTTTATCTTTGATGTATGAAAAGACTTTGTCTGAAGCAGAGTTTCTGGAGGTTCTTCAAGGATTACTTGAAAATTTTTATAAAGTCCTTCTCTTAAAATCTTTAAATTGACAGAGTCTCCAGCAAACTTTGTTGAGATTATATTTTGCAGATCTTTTAACTCTTTAATCATGTAACTATCCGCTTCAACAATTACATCTCCTCTTTTTAATCCTGCTCTGTCTGATGGACCACCTTCATAAATATTTGTAATTAACACTCCTTCAGAAGCATTAAATATTTTGCTGAGTTGAGCAGTTAATGTTTGCCCCTGAAGTCCTAACCAGCCTGGTTTTCTTTTTATCAATTTATTGATCTCTGAATAAACAGGCTCAATCAACAAAGCCTCTGAAACATTATCGCTTTCTGTGATAACTCCGATTGGTGTTAAATCAAGAGAAAGAAGCAGAGAACCAGGAATCTGTTTGCCCTGAATCTGGAGTTTACTGTTTTTAAGTTTTCCTTTTACAAGCAGTAAAGATGGTTCTTCAAAGAATGTCAAGAGGAAAAATATTTCATCTTTTGTTGCTGATAGCCCAAAGTTTACTGGTTTGAGATCTCTATTGAGTTTTATTACAGCTATATTTAATTTTGAATCTACAGCAACCACAGGATTTTTTACTTTCTCAACAATTGTGGCTGGAAGTATGGCATAGTTTCTGTCTATTGCAACAGCCACTCCTTCCGGAAGAGGGATTATGGAATCTGAAAATCTTTGATAGATTGTATCAAATTTATTTTTTATTGATGTGGAAAAATTTTCTTCAGAATAAAGAGTTTTTGAAACTAAAGTAATGGTTACCAGAATAAAAACAGTGATTACAACTTTGGCATAATTTTTATCTGTAAACATCTCTTTGTATTATCATCAATTTTGAATCTGTCGTCAAGTCTGTAGCCTGCAATACACACAATCTCTCCATTACTTTCAATTACTGCAATACTGTCTCTTTCATCTCTCGGGACCTTTTCATCAACAAAGAAATCCTGAAGCTTTTTCTTTTTTCCAAAACCAAAAGGATAAAAGTAGTCTCCTGGTTTTCTTGCTCTTATAATTAGCGGAAATTTAATTTTATCCATGTCAATATAAATTATACTTTTCCCATTCCCGAAATCTTGAAGATCCTCTCTTTTTATTTCCTTTAGACTTAGAAAGACATTAGCTTCTTTAAGATAAATATCCATAGGCTCATGTATTTCATAAGTAGAAAGTCTTTTTGGAAGCTCTGCTGTTACTGTTAAAGTTGAATATCCCTTTATAGCTCTAATTCCTTTTGGAAGATATAATCTGTCACCTGGTTTACCATTTTTTATAAGTTTTATTATGTCTTCTATGTGATCAAAAGTTAGACCTTTTAAATCTCTCACACTATCAATGGCAACTCTTAAAGCTCTTCTTAATATAACTATATTGAGTACTTCCATTGGATTACAGAAGAGTTCAACTGTTTTATCTGTTTTTCTGCTCATAAGTCGCATTAAAGCTTTTGTTACTGCTATATTTATATAATCGTTTTCTTCTCTTAAAATATCAGCAGTTCTTGAAATAATTTTTGTAGCCTGCGGAGAGATTGATTTTACAACAGGCATCAAGGTCTTTCTTATTTTATTTCTTAAATACTTTAAGCTCTCATTTGATGGATCAATAATATAGGAAATGTTTTTTTCTGACAGGAATTTTTCTATTTCTGCTCTTTCAACTTCTATCAGAGGTCTTATGATTTTTTTTCTTACTGGAGGAATTCCGCTCAATCCAGCTGGTCCTGCTCCTCTTAAAAGTCTCATTATAACAGTTTCAGCTTGATCATCAGCATTGTGCGCTAATGCAATTTTATGTGCCTTAATGTTAATACTTATTTGCTCCAGTGCTCCATATCTCAGAACTCTTGCTGCTTCCTGGATATTTATCTTTTCAGTTTTTGCAAAGTTTCTAACATCTATTGATTGCGTATAAAAGGGTATATTGAGGGATTCGCACAAATGCCTACAAAATTCAATTTCTTTCGGAACATCATCAGGTCTTAGTCCATGATCTATATAGGCTGCTGAGATTTTTAATCTGTATTCAGGCTTAAGTATATTTAAAATCTGAAGAAGGCAAACAGAATCAGGTCCTCCTGAAAGAGCAACAAGGACATGATCTTCAGTTGAAATCATGTTGTATTTGTCAATTGTATGTTTGACTTTTTTGATTATATCCATCTGTTAATTTTAACAAATCTATCTTGATTTTTTTGAGAGATTTGTTTTTAAACTAATTAAAAAATAAAAGGGAGATAAAATGAAAAAAGCAGGATTTTTTTTAATTTTTTTATTTTTAAGCTTCATTCTTTCATCTTGTAATCTCTCCACTAATTCTTGTTCAAACATCAAAGAAAAGAATTTAAAAGAAACATTAAAAATTGATTTTGACAGCATTGTTGAAAAAAATGAAATTAAAGGAACAAATCTATGCCAGATTGTAATTCAAAAAGGCGGTGGATTAAATGTGTTTTATGCATATCCTGATGGCAAAACTTTCATATTTGGAGACATTTATAAAGATGGAGTATTTTTAAGTAAAGCAACCTTAGAAAGGATTCAGGAGAAAAGTTTTAAGAATTTTCAATCAGAAATTGAAAAAGTTGTTGCTTTTTCATACAAACCAGATGGTGCTAATAAATATGTTTACATGATTACTGATCCAGATTGCCCATTTTGTGAAAGAGCAAAAAACTCAGTTAAGCAATGGGCAGATTCAAGAAAAGTGGAAGTGAAAGTTATATTTTTTCCTCTTGAAAGACTTCATCCTCAGGCAAAACAGAAAGCTATAAGAGCAGTATGTTCAGGAATGCAATTCAATGATTATCTTAGTTCAAAATGGACAGGGCAGCAATGCTTTGAGGGAGTTAAAAAGATAGAAAACTCAATTGCTCTTATGAATAAGATTAATGTAAATGGTACGCCTTCTTTTATTTCTTTCAATGGAAAACGCATAATTGGTTTTTCGCCTGAGGGACTTGACAGTATCATAAACTAAAGGCTTTTTCATGCAAAAATTCATAAAAAAGCCTGTATATGTAAGGTAAACTTCTTTTTGCATGAGTAGCTATGTAAAAGGTTCTACTCATTGTGTAGTTCTTTATTTTTACAACTTTAAGTTTTCCGCATTCTACTTCATCCTTAATTGAATGGATTGAAAGTATTGATATGCCTATTTTATTTTTAATTGCCTCTTTAACAGCATCTGTGCTACTTAGTGTGCATACCACATTGAGTTTTTCTACATCAATTCCCATTTCATTAAGCCATCTTTCCATTTCTTTTCTTGTTCCAGAGCCTTCCTCCCTCATTATAAATGGAAGTTTCAGAAGTTCTTCTGGTTCAATAAAAGATTCTTTTATAAAATCAGGGCTTGCAATTACAAGTTCATCATTCATAAAAGGAAGATAATTGATTTTTGATTCATGAAGTTTTGTTCCTACCACTCCCAGTATACTTTGCCCTGAAAGTAAGTTTTCTATAACGGATTTTGAATCTGAGATGTCTATCTGAACTGAAATATTGGGATAAATCTTTTTAAAAGAAGATATCAATCTTGGTAAAATATATGTCCCTGGAATGCTGCTTGCTACAATATGGAGATCACCCGATGGTTCGGATTTTATTTTTTGTAAAATCTCTTTCAGAGTTTCAACCTTTTCTATTACTCCACATGCATGTTCATATAGTATTTCTGCCTCTTTTGTGGGGATAATGAGTTTTCCGAATCTGTCAAACAACTTGCAGTTCAATTCTTCCTCAAGAGTTTTAATATGTTCACTTATTGTTGGTTGTGTGAGGAAAAGCTCTCTGGCAGCTTTTGAGAAACTTTTATTTTTGAATACAGAAATAAAAATTTTTAGTTGATGAATATCCATAGAAAACATTTTACCAGGATTAATAATTAATTTGACAGATTTTGCTTTTTTTGCTATTCTTTCTTTAAATGAAACGATTGATAATTTTTTCAATTTTTGTTTTGATTTTAACTCCTTGTGCCTATGCCTTTGACAGAAAAGGATTTTCACCTACTGCACCATTCTGTGTAATCTCTACTTTTTCTGCAGATACTCCAAAACAGAATCAGGTAGCAATTGATCTGAGTTATGAAATGACAAATGATCCTGATATAAAAAGAACGAATCTGAATGTTTCTTATGGATTAACCAATAATGTGGAGATTATTGCTAATCTGCCCTATAATCTTTCATACCATAATTCTCTTAATGACAATGGTGCAGAGGATATTAATTTTGGCTTTAAACACAGGATAATTGATGAAACAACCTATTTACCAGCTTTTGCATACATGCTCTATGTTTCAGGAGATTTTGGTAGTGAAGAGTTCTCAACAGAAGGAGGCATTGGAGGAGGTTTTATTGTGACAAAAAAAATAGGACCTGTAAAAGCTCATGGAAACATAATTTATTTTAGACCGAATAAAGAAGGCTTAAAAGAAACATGGAACATGAATCTTGGTTCAGAGCTTAAAGTAAGCTATAACTCTTCTATTCTCTTTGAAATAATCGGACGAAAGGCTATTGATAAAAATAAAATAGACCTTGTAGAATGGAGGCTTGGTTACAGAGTCAGGGTAACAGATTTCTCTTATACAACAGTAAGTACAGGTTTTGACATAAAAAACAGGAATCCAGATGTGAGATTTATGTTTGGCATAAGTGTGGTGCTACCTGGAGAAAAACATAAAATAAAAAGAATTGTAGAAGATGTTGAATAATGTTATAATAGTTTCATGTTTGATTTAGGATTTCAGGAACTCATTGTAATATTTATCGTTGCTTTGCTTGTATTTGGTCCAAAAAGACTTCCTGAGCTCGGATATACGCTTGGTAAAACAATTAATGAAATAAAAAAGGCTTTTCAGGGAGCAAAATCTGAGATGGAAAAGGAGCTTCAGGAAGTTAAAGAAACCGTTGAAGAAGCCAAAAAGGAGATAAAAGACCCTCTCCAGCTTAAAGAAGAACTTTTTAAAGACTTACCATCTATTTCTGATCTTAGAATAGATAAACATATTGAAAATATTGCCAGAAAAGAGATTGAAAAAAAGGAGTAATAATGGATGGAAGAACAGAAGATGTCTTTAATAGAGCATCTTTCAGAGCTAAGAAAGAGAATTTTAATATGTCTTGTAGCTCTGATTATAGCTTTTATATTTACATTTAGTTATTCTGAATATATTTTTAAACTTCTGCTTTTTCCTCTTGAATTTACTCCCCAGTTTTCATTGAAAGAAGGACTGGTTTTTGTTCCTGACCAGAAGCTTCATAATACAAAGCTCGTTTTTTTAGGACCTGCAGAAGCCTTCTGGATGAACATGAAGATTGCACTTGTATCAGGATTTGTTCTTACAATTCCTGTAATTTTTTATCAGCTCTGGAGATTTGTCTCTCCGGGTCTTTATTCTCATGAAAAAAAATATGTTTTGCCCTTTGTTTTAAGTGCAACAGGACTTTTTTTAGCTGGTGTTGCTTTCTGTTATCTAATTGTTCTTCCTTTTGCTATGGGATTTTTACTTAATTATAAAGTAGGAGACTTTTTAATGCCCATGCTTTCTGTGGGGCTTTACATAGATTTTTTACTGAAGTTTCTTCTTGCTTTCGGAGTTGTTTTTGAATTACCAATTTTGATTGTGATCACAACAAGAATGGGATTAATAACTCCTCAGACACTGAAAAAATATAGAAGATTTGCTATAGTTCTTGCTTTTGTGGTTGCAGCAATAATAACACCAACTCCTGATGCATTCAATCAGACACTTATGGCAGTTCCTATGATCATACTTTATGAACTTGGAATATGGGTTTCAATAATACTTAATAAAAAAAGGGGAAACAATGGAGGGCAGAACTAAATCACTTTCAGCTATAGCCTCTGACATTGCAGAGGGATTTATTACAGTAAATCCGTTGTTTTTAAAAAAGTTTTCAGAAAAAGATTTAAAAGAGCTTCATGATGTAATAATTAAAAAAGATCGGCAGATAAGGGCAGATCCTTTTCCCTTTAATGAGCCTTTGTTAATAAGAAAAAGAAATATGAAACTTCAGAGACTTCATCAAGCCATGGTAGTTATAAAAAACTTCATAGAAGGAAAAATATGAGGATTGCTTTAACTGGGTTTTTCAATTCAGGAAAGACCACGATTTTCAATGCAACTGCCTATCAGAAAATTGAAACTTCTTCATATCCCACTCAGGCAGAGAAAGTTCACAAAGGAGTTCTTCAGGTAGATGATCCAAGATTAAGAAAAATAAGTGAAATGATAAATCCTAAAAAAACAACTTTTGCTCAGGTAGAATGTATAGATCTACCAGGATTAATAAAAGATAATCCCTCACATAATTCAAAAGTTATAAAACAAATGATGGATGCTGATGCTTTAATATATATTTTGCGGGGCTTTGAAGAATTATCAGTGCCTTATCAATTCAATACCATTGATCCTGTAAGGGATTTAAATGAACTTGAATATGAATTTATAATGATTGATTTAGATCTTGTGACTAAAAGAATTGAAAGAATCTCCGAACATAAAAAGAAAGGGCAGAAGATAAATGAGGCGGAAATGGAGATTCTTGAATTTTTAAAAAATCATCTAGAAGAGGGCAATCCTTTAAGAATAATGAAAATTACAGAACAACAGATTAAACAGATAAGACATTTAAACTTCTTAACTTTGAAGCCTGCTTTTGCTGTTATAAACGCAGATGAAAAATCCTTTAATGAGGGAAGATTTAAAGATACAGGTTTTTTAATAATATGTGGTTCACTTGAAAGTGAAATCATTCAACTTCCTCAGGATGAAATTTCAAATTTTCTTGATGCTATAGGAATAGATGAACCTGTAAGTAAAAAAATCATAAGAAAAGCATATGAAATTCTTGATTATATATCTTTTTTTACAGCAGGACCACAGGAAGTAAAGGCATGGAGTATTAAAAAAGGAACATTAGCAGTAGATGCAGCAGGAAAGATTCATTCTGATATTCAAAGAGGATTTATTCGAGCAGAGGTAATATCATACAATGATTTTGTCGTCTTAGAAGGAGACCTTAATTTAGCAAAGCAGAAAGGAGTTTTAAGACTTGAAGGAAAGGAGTATGAAGTTAAAGATGGGGATATTATAACTTTTAGATTTAAAGTATAATTTTGGAGGTGGGGAGATGAAAAAAATTTTAAGTGAGCTTGACAGAAGGGTAAAGTTACGCTGGAAAATGGTTATTCCTCTGGCTTTAGCTATTGCTTTTGGAGTTATTGCAACAGTTATCGTTACTGGTTATGGTGCTTATAAAATTGCCTATGACACTTCAATTCATTTTGGTGCTAAAGAAGTTCCTGTGGAGATAATGAATGAGGTAAGAACACTTCAGCTTGTTTTTGCTGTTTTAGGATTTTTAGGGATTATTTCAGCTTCAGCAATAGTTTACATAACCTATATAGTTACTCACAAACCTGTTAATCTTCTTGCTCAGGCATTACAAAAAATAGCTGAAGGAGACTTAACTGTAAGCATTGGTTTTAAGGACAGAGTGGATATTGTGGGAAGACTTGCAAAGGCTATTGATAAGGTTTTGCAAACATTTATAAATCTCACTGACAAATCTTTTGAGTATTCTCAGAAACTTGCTGAAAGTGTTGACAGATGTAACAGAGTGATAGATGAAACAATTGAAGGAGCAAAAAGACAATCTCAGCAGGCAAATCAGATTGCCACAGCTGCTGAAGAGATGACCCAGACAATCACAGATATAGCCAACAATGCTTCAAAAGCTTCTGAAACTGCTCAGGAAACAATGGAAATTGCTAAAAAGGGAGGAACATTGGCTCAGAATGCGGTCCAGAAAGTAAATGTTGTTTATGAGACAACAAATGAGCTTGGCAGAATGATAGAAAAACTTAATAGTTCTGCTTCTGAAATAGGAGAGATCGTAACAGTGATTAAAGATATTGCTGACCAGACAAATCTTCTTGCTTTGAATGCAGCAATAGAGGCAGCAAGAGCAGGAGAGCAAGGCAGAGGATTTGCAGTTGTTGCTGATGAGGTTCGTAAACTTGCAGAAAGGACAATCAGAGCAACAGATGAAATTGCTCAGAAAATCAACATGATTCAAAAAGAAACTTCAGATACTTCTCAATCAATGAAAAAAGAACTTAAAGAAGTCACAGAAGTTACAGAATCTGTTAAAAGCATAGGAAATGCATTGGGAGAGATTGTATCTGCTGTTACAAAGCTTAAGGATCAGATAACACAGATTGCAACTGCTGTTGAAGAACAGTCTGCAGCAAGTGAAGAAGTAACAAGAAACATTGAAGAGTCTGCCAAGATAGCATCTCAGATAGAACGTCTTGCAGAAACAATAGTTAAAGATTCCTATGAAATCCTGCATGTTTCATCAGATCTGAGACATACAGCATCTGCTGTAAAAACAAAGAGAACCCAGGAGATGCTTTTTGACATATTTAAAGGAGACCATGAAAGACTTATAATAAGAGTTCATGCACATGTGAAGGGAATTGACAGACTTGATCCTGACAGACTTGCTGACTATCGCTCATGTGGAATAGGTAAGTGGTATTACAGTGAAGAAGGACAGAAATTCAAGGATCTTCCAGGATTTTCAGAGTTTGAAGATGTTCACAGGATGTGTCATAGTCTTGGTAGAGATATAGTTTTAGCTCATAATGCAGGAGACCATGAAAAGGTAAAGAAGCTTTTTGATGAAGCTGAGAAAAACTTTGAAAAATTAAACAGACTTTTAGAGCAGCTTAAAAGTGGTTATCTTGCAAGATTGAGATAAACAGTGTTATTATTAAAAGAGTTGGAGAGGTGGCCGAGTCGGTCGAAGGCAGCCGCCTGCTAAGCGGTTGTGGGGCCAAAAGCTCCACCCAGGGTTCGAATCCCTGCCTCTCCGCTCTTTTATAAAAGAATGAATTCCTACTCAATCATAGAGCAGTTTTCCTATCCAGGTTTATTTTTTCTATTAATTCTTGGCGGACTTGGTGTTCCTTTCTTCCCTGAAGATTTAATTCTCATTGCCTGTGGAGTAATGATTTCAGTTGGGATAATTAAACCTCTTCCTGCAGTTTTGATTTCTTACGCAGGTCTTATTTTGTCTGATTTTATGCTTTACTGGGCTGGAAGAAAATTTGGTAGAAAAATAGTAACAAATCATAGATTTGAAAAAATTCTTTCTCCTGCTAAATTTTTAATAATTGAAAAAAAATTTCGTAGACACAGCACCCTTATAATGTTGCTTGGCAGACTTCTTGTCGGATTCAGGACTCAGGTTTTTTTACTCTCAGGGATCACTCGGGTTTCAATGACAAAATTTTTAATTATTGATTCTTTTGGCTCCGCAGTTGTTCTTACGATTATGGTTACAGCAGGGTATCTTGGAGGTAAATTTTTAGAAAGCGTGCAACAAGGCATGTTGTATATGGAATATATTGTTGGTTTTTTAGCTATAGTTGCAATAATTTTAGCTATAATCTACCTGTCTTACAAATATGTGACAAAATCCAATAATACTTCGTGATAAAATTGTCTTGTTTTTGTTAAAATAATTAAAATTTTCTTTTGAGAGGTGTTTTATGGAAAAGGTAGAAATTAGATGGCATGGAAGGGGAGGGCAGGGGACTGTAACTGCTGCAAAGGTTTTTGCAGATGCCTGCCTGAGTGGAGGTAGATATGTTCAGGCATTTCCTGAATACGGACCAGAAAGAGCTGGTGCGCCCCTCAGAGCATACAATAGAATAAGTTCAAAAGAACTAAGAATGCATTGTCCTGTTTCAAATCCTGATGTTGTTGTGGTTGTTGATCCCACATTAATAGAAAGCATTGATGTTACTGAAGGAGCAAAAGAGGATGCCAAGTTTATAATTAATACTTCAAAAGAACCTGCTGAATTAAGAAAAAAGTTGAATCTTAAACCAACTCAAAAAGTTTACACTGTTGATGCCACAAAGATTGCCATTGAATGCTTTGGAAGACCGATGCCAAACTCTCCGATGGTTGGAGCTTTAAACAAAGTGACAGGTCTTGTTGATCTTGAAACATTGCTTGAAGATGTAAGAAAAAGTTTCGGGAAGAAATTTTCCCAGAAAATAATTGATGGTAACCTTCTTGCTGTAAAGAGAGGTTACGAGGAGGTGAAGGAAGGATGATAGGATGGAAAGATATACCACCAGGAATGGTTCTCCTTGAACCAGGAAGTGCTCTTAAGTTTAAAACTGGCTCATGGAGAGCTTTCAAACCAAGATGGATAGAGGAAAACTGTATTCAATGCCTTCTTTGCTGGCTTTATTGCCCGGATAATGCAGTCAAAGTTAAGGACGGAAAGAGGCAGGATTTTGATTTTGATTACTGCAAAGGCTGTGGAATCTGTGCTATGGAATGCCCGGGTAAAAAAGGTAATAAAGCAATTGTAATGGAAGAGGAGGTAAAATAATGACAAAGGTTGTGGCAGTAACAGGAAATGAAGCAGTAGCAAATGCCTTTCGTCAGATAGAACCAGATGTTTGTGCAGCCTATCCAATTACTCCACAGACAGAGCTTATGCAAAGATTTGCTGCTTTTGTATCAAATGGACAGGTAAAGACAGAGATGATTCTTGTAGAAAGTGAACATTCTGCTATGAGTGCCTGTGTGGGTGCTGCAGCTGCAGGTGGAAGAGTTGCAACTGCTACAGCATCTCAAGGACTTGCTTTAATGTGGGAAATTTTGTTTATTGCCTCAGGATTAAGACTTCCAATTGTAATGCCTGTTGTAAATAGAGCTCTTTCTGCACCAATAAACATTCACTGTGACCACTCTGATGCAATGGGTGCAAGGGATAGTGGATGGATTCAGCTCTGGAGTGAGAATGCACAGGAAGCTTATGACAATACAATTCAGGCATTCAGAATTGCTGAACACATGGATATAAGACTGCCTGTAATGGTTTGCTATGATGGTTTTATAATAAGCCATTCTATAGAAAGGATTGAGTATCTTGATGATGAAGTGGTTAAAAAATTTGTTGGTGAATATAAGCCTCTTTATCCACTCTTAGATATAGACAAACCAAAAAGCTATGGTCCTTTGATTCTTACTGACTTATATCATGAAGTAAGAAAAGCCCATTCTGAAGTATATAAAAAAGTTCCTAAGGTAGTAGTTGAGATTGCAAAGGAGTTTGAAAAAATATCTGGAAGAAGCTATGGACTTTTTGAATCCTACAGACTTGAAGATGCTGAGATAGGAATTGTTATTTTAAACTCTGCAGCTGGAACAACAAAGGATGTGATAGACGAATACAGAGATAGGGGCATAAAGGTTGGTTTGCTAAAACTGAGACTTTTCAGACCGTTTCCTTATGAAGAGGTTGGTAATGCTCTTAAACACTTAAAAGCAGTCTGTGTTCTTGATAGAGCAGATGCTTTTGGAGGCTCTTTCGGTCCCCTTTATCTTGATATAGCTGCAAGTTTGTGTAACTTTAAGGAAAAACCATTTTTAATTAACAGAATATATGGACTTGGTGGAAGAGACTACATGCCAGAGCATGCCCGAGGTGTTATTGATGAACTCATTGAAATTGCAAAGACAGGAAAACTAAAAGTTTTAAAAGAATACATTGGAGTGAGGGAGTAAAATGAGCACACCATTAAACTTAAAAGAGCTATCAAAAAAAGAGTTAAGATTTACATCAGGACATCGTCTTTGTGCAGGATGTGCAGCGCCCATAGTAGTTAAAATGATACTTCTTGCAGCCTGCGATTATCCTGTTGTTGTAGCATCTTCTACTGGATGCCTTGAAGTTTCATCCTGCATATCAACATATACTGCGTGGAAACTGCCATGGATTCACAATGCCTTTGAAAATGCAGCTGCCACTCTTTCAGGAGTGGAAACAATGTATAGAGCGCTTAAAAAACAGGGTAAGATTGACAGAGATATAAAATTTATTGCTATCTGTGGAGATGGTGGAACATATGACATCGGTTTTCAAAGCCTTTCTGGTGCAATGGAAAGATGGCATAACATGCTTTATGTATGTTATGACAATGAAGCATATATGAATACGGGAATTCAGCGTTCTGGTGCAACTCCCACATATGCTGATACTACAACCTGCCCAGCAGGTTCAGTTATACCGGGAAAGCCTCAGCAGAGAAAGGATTTAACAAGAATTATGGCGGCTCATGGAATTCCTTATGTTGCACAAGCATCACCAAGTCACTGGCCAGACTTAATGAAAAAGGTTAGAAAAGCTCTTGAAATTGAAGGTCCTAAATTTATAAACGTTTTCACACCTTGTAATCGTGGATGGAGAACAAGAACAGATGATGCAATACTTATAAGCAGGCTTGCTGTTGAGACATGTTTCTGGCCACTTTATGAAGTTGAAAATGGCGTTACAAGAGTTACTGTGAAACCAAAGGAGAAAAAACCAATTGTAGAATTCCTTAAAGCACAGGGCAGATTTAAACATCTTTTTGAACCTGGGAAGGAAAAGCTCATTGCTGAGATTCAGGAAATAATTGATAAAAACTGGGAAAGACTTTTAAAAGAAGAAGAAATGTTTGCTTCAAAAGAAGATAATCAATAAAATTCAATAGCTCTCTGTAAAAACTACAGAGAGCTATTCTTTTTTTCATCTTTTTTTTGTTATACTATTTGCTATCATTTTTGAAGGGTGGTAAATGGGCTTGGATGCTTTAAACCAAAGATATTTACCTGTTCTGGTAGTGATAATTATTTCAATTATTATTGGAGTTTCCATGCTTTTAATTAGTAGATTAGTTCGTCCAAAAAGAGCCTATACTCTGAAACTTACTCCCTATGAATGTGGAATTCCTTCCATGGAAGATACATGGGAAAGATTTAATGTAAAATTTTATATTGTTGCATTGATTTTTGTTATTTTTGATGTGGAAACTGTTTTTCTTTATCCCTGGGCAGTGGTTTATAAAAAAATTGGTTTTTATGCTTTGATAGAAATGTATCTTTTTATTTTTATTCTTTTAATCGGTTATTTTTATGCAATTGGCAAAGGAGTTTTTAACTGGAGTAAAGAATGATTCATGTTATTGACACAACTACAGAGCCTGTAGAAGTAGAGGAAGGCATTAAAGTCATTCCAGCAGCTAATACAATTATTACGACTCTTGATAAAATAGCAAGCTGGGGAAGGCGTTCTTCTCTTTGGCCTCTTACATTTGGACTTGCATGTTGTGCAATTGAAATGATGGCAACTGCTGCATCCCATTATGACCTTGACAGATTTGGAATTATAATGAGAGCAACACCAAGACAGGCAGATGTGATGATAATTGCTGGAACTGTAACAAAAAAGATGGCACCTGTAATAGTTAATCTATATCATCAGATGCCAGAACCAAGATATGTTATTGCAATGGGAAGCTGTGCCTGTAGTGGTGGAATTTTTAACACCTACAGTACTGTTCAGGGTGTTGATGAAATTCTGCCAGTGGATGTTTATATCCCAGGTTGTCCACCAAGACCAGAAGCTTTAATTGAAGGACTGTTAAAGCTTCAGGAAAAAATAAAAAACGAACCCTATAAAAAAAGAGGTTGTATTTCAGGAGTTTGTTTAATTGATAAATCTCAGAGAAGGTGTAGTTATGAATCCTGCAGAAATAGTGAAAAAGATTAAAGAACAATTTCCTGAAGAAATTTTGTGGTTTGTATGTTTCAGAGACGAATGCTCAATTACAGTAAAAAAAGAAAAAATAAAAGAAATCCTTGCTTATTTAAAAAATACTCCTGGAATGGATTTTGACTATCTTATAGACATTACAGCAGTTGATTATCTTGGTTTCAGAGAACCTCGTTTTGATGTGGTTTATCATCTACAGTCACACAAACACAGACATAGAATAAGAATAAAGGCACAGGTGCCAGAGCAGGGATGTTGTATAGATTCTGTTACTGACCTCTGGGCAACTGCAAACTGGTTTGAAAGGGAATGTTTTGATATGTTTGGTATTCAATTTACAGGACATCCAGATCTGCGAAGAATTCTTATGCCTGAGGACTGGAATGGATATCCTTTAAGAAAAGATTATCCTGTAAAAAGTAATCTTGGTGACAAAGAATGGGAAGTTTATAAGGAATTAAGAGAAGCTGCAAAAGCATGGAAGGAAAATGCAGAACAAAGCTAAAACAGTAAAAGAAATTGTAGTAAATATGGGTCCTCAACATCCAGCAACTCATGGAGTTTTAAGGCTTATTCTTGAACTTGAAGGAGAGGTAATCAAAAAATGTACTCCCTATATTGGGTACTTGCATAGAGGAGTAGAAAAACTTTCTGAAGATTTAACTTATGTTCAGTCTCTTCCTCTTACTGATAGAATGGACTATATTTCAAGTATGGTAAACAATGTTGGTTTTTGTATTGCCATTGAAAAACTTGTTGGTATTAATGTTCCAGAAAGAGCAAAGTTTATAAGAACAATAATGTCTGAGATGGCAAGAATATGCAGTCACCTTGTCTGGATTGCAACACATGCTCTTGATATTGGCGCAATGACAGTATTTTTATATGCAATGCGAGACAGAGAATCACTTCTTGAATTATTTGAAATGGTAACAGGTGCAAGGCTAACTGTAAGTTATCCGAGAGTTGGTGGTGTAAGATGTGATGTGGACAATGAATTTCTTGATAAACTTTACAAATTTGTAGAGGAATTTCCAAGAAAAGTTGAAGAGTATGAAACATTAATTGATAGGAACAGAGTATGGTTAAAAAGAACAAAGGGAGTTGGAGTAATTACTGCAGAAGATGCTATAAATTGGGGACTTACAGGTCCAACACTGAGAGGTTCTGGTGTTTACTATGATGTAAGAAAATTTTTCCCATATGATGCGTATGATAAAGTGGATTTTAAAGTTCCAATTGGTAAAAATGGTGATATATATGACAGATATAAATGTAGAATGCTTGAGTTCAGGCAATCTGTGAAAATAATCAAACAGTGCATTGAAAAACTTCCTAAAGGAGATATTCTTGCTGAAAATGCTTTAAGAATAAGGATGCCTGAATCTCCTCTTAAAATTGATAAAAAAGATATTCTTTTTGAAATATACACTGACGATAAACAAATTCAGGAATTTATTCAAAAATTTACAGAAGTTTATGCCTCAGTAGAGGCTCCTCGTGGAGAGCTTGGATTTTACATTGTTTGTGACGGCTCCTCAAAGCCTTACAGAATGAGAGTTCGTGCCCCTTCTTTTGTTCATGCAGGAGTGTTGCCAAAATTATGTGAGGGCTCCTTAGTAGCAGATGTTATAGCAAACATAGGCTCAATAGACATAGTCTTAGGAGAGTGTGATAGATAATGGAAACACTTTATATCGTCCTTATAGCGACTCTTAAAACTATAATTTATTTTGGAATTCTTATGCTTCATGTTGCATATGCTACATATGCTGAAAGAAAGGTAATAGGACATATTCAACTAAGACTTGGTCCCATGATTGTTGGTCCCCATGGATTACTTCAGCCAATTGCAGATGTTATTAAGCTTATATTTAAGGAGGATATTATTCCGATAAAAGTAGATAAAGCAATTTTCAAAATAGCACCTCTTATAAGTCTCACTGCAGCTTTAAGCACCTTTGCTGTAATTCCTGTGAATAAAAACTGGGTTATTGCAGATATAAATGTGGGTTTGCTTTATGTGATTGGTGTTGCTGGAATTGGAACTTATGGAATAATTTTTTCAGGATGGTCATCAAACTCCAAGTATGCTTTTTTAGGTAGTCTTCGTTCAGCAGCACAGATGATAAGCTATGAAGTTGCTCTTGGTTTAAGTCTTGTTGGTGTTATTTTAATGGCAGAGTCCTTTAATTTAACCGAAATAGTTAACAAGCAAACTGAATACTGGTATGGAATGTTTTTATTTCCACAGATTATTGGATACTTTGTTTTTATTGTTGCCATGCTTGCAGAAACCAACAGACTTCCCTTTGACCTGCCAGAAGCAGAAACAGAACTTGTTGCAGGATATTTTGTTGAATACTCTGGAATAAGATTTTCACTATTTTATCTTGCTGAATATCTTGCAATGTTCTGCATGTCTGCAGTTGCCACAATATGTTTCTGGGGGGGATGGACAATCCCGCCAGTTTTAGTAAAAGCTTTACCATTTCTTGGATTTGTTCCTGGCATTGTTTGGTTTCTTATGAAGGTTTACTTTCATATATTTCTGTTTTTCTGGCTGAGAGGTACCTTGCCAAGATACAGATATGACCAGCTAATGGCTATTGGATGGAAGGTTTTGATTCCCTTAGCTTTATTTAATATTGTGGTTACTTCAATTTTCAAGTATTATTGGTAAAACTATGAAACTGAAAGAAATTATAAATAAGATTTTTCTCATAGAAATATTTAAGGGACTTTTTCTTACATTGAGGATGCTTTTCAGTAAACCTGTAACAATACAGTATCCTCTTCAAAGAAGAAAAATTTATCCTGGATTTAGAGGCAGACATGCTCTTGTAAGAGACCCTTTTACAGGAAATGAAAAATGTATTGGATGCATGAGATGTACCACCGTATGTCCATCAAGATGTATTTACATTAAAAGAGAAAAAACAGAAAATAAAATGATTGTAACAGACTATGTTATTGATGCATCAAGATGTATATTCTGTGCCTATTGCGTGGAAGCCTGTCCAGTATGTGCTCTGGTGCTTACAGAGGATTTTGAATATTCTGACTATACGAGAAAAAAACTGATTTTTAACAAAGAACAACTTCTTAAAAACTGGGATGAGTTTGCAAGTAAGTGGCCCTATGATTTTTATTTCAATAAATTCTGGCAACCACCAGGAATTGATCCATCAAGGTGGCCCAAAGCAAAGAGAGAACAAAAACCTATTCCAATTAAAAGGTTTGTTGAGATAAAGAAGGAGGAACCTAATGAATCCAGCAGTTGAGCATGCTTTTTTTATATATTTTTTTGTAAGCCTTTGTATTTTAAGTATCGCAGTTATTGCTTGCAGAAATATCATTCACAGTGCTTTTTATTTATTGATTTTTCTTCTTAATGTGGCAGCAGTATTTCTTTTTTTAAATGCTGAGTTTTTAATGGTTATTCAGATTATTATTTATGTGGGAGGAGTTCTGGCTTTATTTATTTTTGCCATAATGGTAATGAATATTAAGGAAGAGCTTAGACATAAAAGATTTGTAAAATTTTCTGTTGCTGGATTGATTGCAGGTATTATATTTTTTATGAGTCTTTATATTTTCTTAAGCGTTGTAAGATCCCAAGAAAATGTTTTAATTAAGTCTGATACTAATTTACTTGGTAAGCTTCTCTTTTCTTATTATCTTTTGCCATTTGAAATACTTTCTTTAGTTTTACTCGTTGCTCTTATAGGAGGAATTATTATTGCAAAAAAGACTCCTGTTGACAGGGGGGCAGATGACGCCTCTTAGCTGGTATTTAATCCTGAGTGCTACAGTTTTCAGTATAGGTTTAATAGGTTTTATTATAAGGAGAGATTTGATTGCAATGCTCATGTGTCTTGAAATTATGTTTAATGCCGTAAACATTGCTTTTGCTTCTTTTAGCTATTATAATGCTAATCTTACAGGACAGATTTTTGTTTTATTTTCAATAGCTATTGCTGCATGCGAAGCTGTTATTGGTCTTGCTATTGTTCTATCTCTTGTCAGAAACACTGGAATAAATCATTCTGATGAGATTAATAAATTGAGGGGCTAAGATGAAGGAATACTATATTTTGATTCTACTTTTTCCTATTACAGGGTTTCTTTTTAACATAATTTTTGGGAGATTTGTTAATACAAAAGTTGTAAGCTACGTAGGAACTCTTTCTATACTTGGTTCTTTAATTGTTTCAATTTTTGCAATCTCAGAGGTTTTTCAGGGAAAAATCATTGAATACAATGTTTATACATGGATTTTATCAGATGATTTAAGAATAAGCTTTGGCTATCTCATAGATCAGCTTACTGCTGTAATGCTTTTTGTTGTATGCTTTGTTGGCTGGTTGATTCATATATATTCTGTTGGATATATGCATGGTGATCCAGGATATGCAAGATACTTTGCCTACCTTAATCTCTTTGTCTTTTCAATGCTTATGCTTGTAATGGGAAACAATCTTGTTATGCTTTATTTTGGATGGGAAGCAGTGGGACTGTGTTCATACTTTTTAATTGGTTTCTGGTATAAGAAAAAATCAGCCTCTGATGCAGGTAAGAAAGCATTTATAGTAAATAGAGTAGGAGATTTTGGTTTTGCTCTTGGTATTTTTCTTTTATTTGTCAGTGTTTATGCTTTGAATTATAGTGAAGTTTTTCCTAAGATTTCAGCTCTCCAGGGTAAAACAGTAAATTTATTTGAATGGAATGTGGATTTAATCACTCTTATAGCTTTACTTCTTTTCTGCGGTGCAGTTGGAAAATCAGCTCAGATTCCTCTTTATGTATGGCTTCCAGATGCAATGGAAGGTCCAACACCAGTAAGTGCCCTTATTCATGCTGCCACAATGGTTACTGCTGGAGTATTCATGGTAACAAGGCTCAGTCCATTATATAGTCTTTCAGAAACTGCAATTGCAGTTGTAGCAATCACAGGTGCTGTAACAGCTTTTTATTCAGCCACAATAGGTCTTGTTCAGAGGGACATGAAGAGAATTATTGCTTATTCAACAATCAGCCAGATTGGATATATGTTTGCTGCATGTGGAGTTGCTGCCTATGGAGCTGGTATATTTCATCTTTATACTCATGCCTTTTTTAAGGCTCTGCTTTTTCTTGGAGCTGGAAGTGTAATGCATGCAATGGCTGGTGAGCTTGATATATATAAGATGGGTGGATTACGAAGCAAAATGCCTGTTACATACATTACATTTTTAATAGCTGCTTTAACTATTTCAGGAATTCCAGGACTTTCTGGATTTTTCAGTAAAGATGAAATTTTGTGGTATGCCTTTGCCTCTACAAAAACATATGGAAAATTTGTCTGGATTCTTTTAACAATCACTGCAGCATTGACCGCATTTTATACTTTTAGAATTGTCTTTGTTGCCTTTCATGGCAAGTTCAGGGGTTCTCATGATGATTTCAGGCATGTTCATGAATCACCTCCAATAATGACTGTTCCTCTGATAGTTCTTGCAATTGGTTCAATTTTTGTTGGATATTTTTCAGTTCCTCACTTTCTTGAACCTTTAGTTTCCAAGCCAGTGATTGCATTGTCTCATGAATATGAAAAATTTGTAATGGCAATTTCAATTATTGCAGGTTTACTGGGAATATTCATTGCTTGGTATATGTATATTTTAAAGCCTGAAGTTCCAGAAAAGCTCACAGAGTCTTTTAAAGGATTATATAAAGTTTTATGGAATAAATACTATGTTGATGAAATTTATAGCTTCCTCTTTGTAAAACCAACTTTATGGATTGCTGATAAACTAATTGAAAGAATTACAGACATTAAGATAATAGAAGGAATTGTAAACGGTCTTCCTAATTTAATCTACAAAGCAGGCTATTACATAAGACCTGTTCAAACAGGACAACTTCAACAGTATGCAATCTTTATGATTGCAGGAATTATTGTTTTTGTTCTGATAGTTTTCTGTTTTGGACAATTTTAAATAATGGGGAGTTAAATATGCATGAAGAAGCAGTAATTAAAAATGACAGTAACAGAGAGCTCCTAAAACATCTCTTAATCTCACTTTTGCTTATTGTTCTTCTTGGTGGATCTATTTTAATGTTCGGATTTGCAGTAAATAATTTACATTTTCCAGTTCTTTCAACTCTTATTTTCTTTCCAATTGTAGGTGCTGCCTTTATAGCAATTCTTCCAAGACAAAAAGAGGAATTAATAAAATTTTCAGCTCTTGTTATATCAATTGTTGAGTTTGTCCTCAGTATTCCTTTATATATTTCTTTTAACAGAGCTACTTATGAGATGCAGTTCAGGGAGGAATATTTATGGATTCCTCAATGGGGGATTAAGTATTCTCTTGGAGTTGACGGAATAAGTGTGTTGTTTATTTTACTCAGCAGTCTTCTTACCATTCTTTGTGTAACAGTCTCATGGAGAGAGATTGACAAGAAAATAAAAGAATTTTATTCTGCTGTGTTACTTACTCATTCTGCAATGATCGGTGTTTTCATGAGTCTTGACATTTTCCTTTTTTATATTTTCTGGGAAGCAATGCTTATTCCCATGTATCTGATTATCGGAGTATGGGGTGGACCAAGAAGAATTTACTCAGCAATTAAGTTTTTTTTATATACCTTTGTTGGCAGTGTCTTAATGCTTGTTGGAATCTTAGTCCTTTATTTCCATACAGGAACATCAGATATTCTTGCACTTATGAAAACATCTTATCCTTATAAAATGCAACTCTGGCTTTTCTTGGCTTTCTTTGCTGCATTTGCTGTCAAAGTTCCCATGTGGCCAGTGCACACATGGCTTCCTGATGCTCATACTGAGGCACCCACTGCAGGAAGTGTTATACTTGCAGGAATTCTTATTAAAATGGGAGCATACGGATTTCTAAGATTTAATCTTCCCATGTTTCCAGAAGCTACACTTGCAATGAAACCTTTTATGATGATTCTTTCAGTTATTGCAATTATCTATGGTGCCTTAATATGTCTTGTCCAGAAAGATCTTAAGCGTCTTATTGCCTACAGTTCTGTAAGTCATATGGGACTTGTAACACTTGGAATTTTTGCCCTTAATCAGCAGGGCATTCAAGGCGGAGTTCTTCAGATGCTTAATCACGGAATTGTTACAGGAGCTTTGTTTTTATGCGTTGGAATAGTGTATCAGAGAACCCATACGCGTCAGATAGCAGATTATGGAGGTGTTGCCACTGTAATGCCTGCATACTCTGCATTTTTCATGACTTTTACTCTTGCATCCATTGGACTTCCCGGAACAAATGGATTTATTGGTGAGTTTCTAATACTGCTTGGAGCATTTAAAGCATGGAAATTAATGTGTGTTCTTGCAGCCACTGCATTGATCATAGGTGCAGCATATATGTTATGGCTTTATCAAAGAGTTTTCTTTGAAAAAACCAATCCAGAGTTTCTCAATCACATACAGGATTATGGAGATTTAAATGCAAGAGAAATACTAACACTTTTTCCACTTCTTGTAGCAGTGCTCTGGATAGGATTTTATCCAAATGCTCTTCTTAGTTTTATGCATCAATCAGTTAAAGAGTTAATTAATCATGTGATGACTCAAGGAGCTGTAAAATGAATATACCGCAGATTCCTTTAAATTTTAATGCTTTGATACCTGAAATAATTCTTACAGGTTTTGCATCATTGATTTTACTTGCAGGGCTTCTAAAAATCAGAAATGAAATTCTTCTCTGGAGTTCTGTTCTGTTTTTAGTTGTTCTTGTTTTGATTGTGCCAGGATTTGAAGGTCAGGCATTTGGTGAGATGTTTTTAAATGATTTTCTATCAGTTTATTTGAAGTTAATCATAATTATTGGAGCAATTCTTTCACTTCTTGTTCTTAATTCCTATTTGAAAGAAAAATTAATTTTGCTTAATGAAAGTATAGCTCTTGTGCTTTTCTCAGTCCTTGGTATGATGCTTTTAGTATCTGCAAGAGAGTTGATAAGCTTTTTTGTTTCTTTTGAGCTCATGTCTTTGAGCATATATGTTCTGGTAGGGATAAGAAGATATGATCAGAGATCAAATGAAGCAGCAGTTAAATACTTCATGCTCGGAGGGATTTCTTCAGCAATTATGCTCTTTGGAATAGCTTTTCTTTATGGTGCTACAAATACTACAGATTTTTCAGTTTTGATGAAATCTCTTTCAAATCATGTGTCTCTGGGTTATATAGGGCTTGGGCTATTCATAATCGGGCTTTGTTTTAAAATAGCTCTTGTTCCATTTCATATGTGGGCACCAGATGTATATGAAGGTGCACCAACTCCGATAACTGCTTTTATATCTACTTTACCAAAAGTAGCTGTGCTTGGTGCTTTTGGTAGAATTTTAATTGAAATTTTCAGAAACTACTACATTGACTGGAGTAGTTTTCTTATAGTGCTTTCAATTGCCACAATGGCAGTGGGAAATCTCTTTGCTCTTGTTCAGAGAAACATAAAAAGAATGCTTGCGTACTCCAGTATTGCTCATGCAGGATACATTACAATTGGATTGATAGTGGGAACACAGACAGGATTTAATGCTGTTGTGGTTTACATGTTAATTTATACTCTCATGAATATTGGAGCTTTTGCGATGGTTATTGCTTTTAATGAGGAGGATATAGAAAACTACAAAGGACTTCATAGATTTCATCCTGCTCTGGCACTTGCAATGTTGATATTTATGTTCTCACTTACAGGGGTGCCTCCCACAGCAGGATTTATTGTTAAATTCAATATATTTCTTCAGGCTGTAAAAGCAGGGTTTACATGGCTTGTAGTGATTGCTGTTCTTTTCACTGTGGTATCAGCTTACTACTATTTGAGAGTTGTAATGTACATGTATATGAAAGAGCCTTTGAAATCTCCTGAACCAGTTTATTCAAGAGAACTTGAGATAGCAGTTTTGGTCTGTATAACAGGCGTTATATTGTTTGGAATTCTGCCAGTATTTTTAATATAGTCAGGACAGGAAAATTACCTTACAACAAGAACAGGACAGGGTGCTTGATTTATAATTTTAGCTATAAGGTTCTTACGAAAGAGCTTTTTGATTGGACTGGTTTTTTCTGCCTGTATAATTATTAAATCAACATTTTCCTCAACTGCGGCTTTTAGAATTTTTTCCTCTATATCACCTTCTTGCACTTTTATTTTCACTAAAGCTCTTTCAGATTCAGCAATATTCTTTACTTCATTAACAAAAATCGTTACATTGTTGTTTATTACATCGGCAATATTTTTAATTCCTGTCAGATGCAAATCTCCATCATAAGGTGGAATTATTTTTAGAACAGTTACCCAGCATCCCTCATCTTTTGCCAATTTTATTCCGTATTTTAAAATATCATTTGAACCATTTACTGCAATTAATAGTTTTCTATAACCTTTCATTTTACAATTATTACAGGTAAAGATGAATTAATAATAACTCTCTCTACATTACTTCCCATGATTACCTTATCAACACCCTTCCATCCATATGTTCCCATAATGATTAGATCGTAAAGCATTAGATTAGCTGTTTGAACAATTTTTTCCGATATAGAACCTTCATGAAGAATCTTTTTTATAGAAACATTATATTTTAAGGCAATTTTTTCAGCTTCTGAAAGGATTTTTTTTGCTTCATCAATTAAAGCATGTTTTATAGATTCAGTACTGAAAAATTCCACCATTTCCTGATACCTTGGAATTACATAAATTACAGAAATTGTAGAATCCTCTATTTTTGCAAGTTCACATGCCCTCTGCAGGGCTTTTTTACTATATTCAGATTCGTCAAAGGCAACAAGGATTGATCTGTAATGTAGTTCATCCGATGTAGAAATTTTCTTTACTGCCATTACATCTATCGAGGATTCCACAATAACTTTATAGGTAGTGCTACCTAAGATAAGCTTTTTAAGTCCTTTTTTACCATATGTTCCCATAACTATTAAATCTGCTTTTTTGTCATCTGCTACCTGTAAAATTACATCAGGAGCATCACCTTCACATATTATAAGTTCTGCCTGTATGTTGTATTTTTCTGATACTTCCTGACTCATTTGATAACAAACCTGCTTACCCAGCATTATTCTTTGTTCCCTATGTTCAGGACTTATAATGAATTCTTCTTCATCAAAGTATACTGCATGAACCATAATTATGTGACCACCATGCTTTTTTACCCATCTGACAGCTTCAAATAAAGCAGCTTTACTGAACTCTGAACCATCAAAGGCTACTAAAATATTGCTATACATTAATTTGCCTCCTTAATTTTAATGAGCTTTTCCAGCTTTTCTAAACAGGACCCCTACTGAGAATCCAGCCAGTATTGCAATTAATATGCAAATAATTCCATAAAATAAAGAGTTATTATTTGCCATATTTGAAAGCGCTTTCAGTATTCCAATTTTTTCTACATTAATCTGGGTTTGAGCAGTATCAATAACTTTTCCATCTTTTATTTCATATGCTGTAACAGTGTATATGCCAGGTGGAGCCTGATAGGGCCACTGAATCAAAGTATAATAATGAGTCTGTTCATTTTCTTCGCTTTTTGTAATATCTGCTTTTACACTATATAATTTTGATTTTTCTTTGAATTTAATGAAATCATTCCACAATCTTTCTCTTTCATTTTCGTTTGAAACAGGAGTAATCTGTGCAAAGTTTTTGAGTGCTGAGTAGCCTATTTTATTTTTAACTGCTTCCTGTTCGTTCAAGATATCTTTTAGTTCCTTTGTGCTTCTTAATATGTAAAGATTTGGAATATTGTCAAACTTAAGATTTTCTACACTCATCCATACCAGATCAAGAACTCTCCCCTTTTTCCTTAATACCTGAGATACATCAGGAGATGTTATTTTAACAACAATATCTGATCCAGGTTGAGCCTGTCCTTTTACACTTACTGTAGAACCATGATAAAATAAATTAATAGTAATGTGATTATGATTTGCAATCACTGAAATTTTAGCCCATGCATTTGTTGAGATTACAATGAAAAAAATTAGGATAAGAAAAATCATCAATTTTTTCATTTTAATGTCCTCCTGCGGGTGATAATAAAATTGATGGTGGTGTAATTAATTCAATAATTATTTTTACTGTGACCATTAATACAAGAATTGCCATCAGAATTCTTAATTGTTCACCTTTTATTTTTTTACCTATAATTGCACCAACCTGGGCTCCAAAGCTTGAACCAATCAAAAGCATTATGGCAAGTAAAATATCCACTGTGTGATTTATGTATGCTTGAAGAAATGTTACCTCAACACATGTAAAAAAGATCTGAAAAAGACTTGTTCCTATAACAATGTTCATGGGCATTCTAAGAAGATAAAACATCACTGGTACCATTAAAAATCCTCCTCCAACTCCCATTATTGCAGCAAGAATACCCACAATGTACCCAACTGTAGCTGTTAATAATATGGAATGGGTAATACCTGATTTTTGATAATGAATTTGAAAGGGAAGAGATTTGAAAAACTTTGTAACAGCTGAGTCTTTTTTCTCTTTGTTTTCAACGATTTTGTTTTTATTTTTGAGTTTACTGAGGCTTTCTATAAACATGAAACTTCCTATTACTCCAAGCATTATTACATAAGTAATTTTAATCAAAAAGTTTACATTTCCAATCACTCTAAGAATTTTAATTATTTCTACACCTGTTAATCCACCAAGAAATCCTCCAATTAGCAGATGAAATCCCATTTTAAAATCAACATTCCCCAGCCTCCAGTGAGCATATGTTCCTGAAGTGGATGCTCCAACAATTTGAGCTGCGTCAGTTGCTGCTGCTATAGCAGGCTGAATCCCGAGCATCATCAAAAGAGGCGTCATAAGCCAGCCACCTCCCACACCAAACAATCCTGAAAGTAATCCAACAACCAATCCGAGGCATACAGGTAAAAATGCATTAATACTTGTTAATGCTACAGGTAAGTAAATATACATATCCCCTCCTATTTTTTATTTCTTGTCATTGTTACAACTGGACAGCCAGCATGTTTTATAAGGTTTTTCAATTTTCTTGCAGATAGTTCTCCATTCACGGTAATTTCTGGGCTCAGCAGCACCATTTCAATATGCTCGTTTTTTCTTAAAAAGTTATCAATTGCATTATAGACTGTATTTTCGATATAAACTACATCAACCTTAATTCCTGACTGATTGTATTTTTCTTTTAAACTTTTGAGATTCTTTTGAATTATCTCATTCTGGTCCTTTTGCAGTAATTCCGATGCAGTAATTGATTCACTTGCTTCTGCAAACGTAACTGCGGTCATCAAATCTTCAAATTTTCTTTTTTTAGGATGAATTAATAGCATAGTTATATCCTTATTCATAATTTTTGCCAGTTCTTTAGTGTACTGGAAGACTTCATCTAGCCTTTCTCCCCACAATACTGTTAGCAAAAGATGTTTCCTGCTCATTTTATTTTCTAAGAGAAAAAATAACAAAAATTATGCCACTTAGATTTTCTTGATATTATTTGATTTTTAAAAGAAGAGAAAGATAGATAGTGTTTTATTTTGAAACAGTGATGAACAATTTATTTATTATCTGATTTCAGTATTCTCCACAAACTTGTTCGTGAGATGCCAAGAAGTTCCGCGGCTTTACTTTTATTGCCTCCTGTAATTTCTAAAATTTTTTCTACATATTCTTTATTTAATTCGTCTATAGTTTTTATATTGCCGTGCTGTATTGTTTCTATTTTAAACAGTGAAAGAGTAGGAGGCAAGCTTTCTACAGTAATGTATTGAGTTTTTTCAAGTATTATAGCTCGTTCAATTATATTTTCAAGTTCTCTTACATTGCCTGGAAAACTGTAATGTATCAGAATATCCATTGCTTCTTTTGTAAATCCTTTGATTTTCTTGTTGTATTTTGGTAGATGTTTTTGTAAAAAGAATTTGCTTAATGGTTCAATATCTTCTTTTCTTTCTCTTAAATGTGGTATATTTATTTCCATTACATTAAGACGGTAATAAAGGTCTTCACGGAATCTTTTCTCCTGTATGGCTTTTTTCACATCCTGATTGGTTGCTGCGATAAATCTCACATTAACTTTTATGGGTTTTGTGCCCCCAACTCTGAAAAATTCGCCTTCTTCTATAACTCTCAAAAGCTTTGCCTGAATGGTAGGACTCATTTCAGCAATCTCGTCCAGAAAAAGACTGCCTCCGTCAGCTACCTCTACCAATCCCTGTTTCTGTTTTATTGCTCCTGTGAATGCTCCTTTTTCATGACCAAAAAGTTCGCTGCTGAGTAATTCTTCTGTTAAAGTAGCGCAGTTGATGGATAAGAAAGGCATATCTTTTCTTTTGCTCGTATAGTGAATAAGTTTTGCTATAAAACTTTTGCCTACTCCACTTTCTCCTGTAAGAAGAACATTACAATCAGAGTTTTTTATCTGTTCAATAATATTTAGAATATTTTTCATGCTCTCGCTTTTGCCAATGAAAGAGGTCTTTTTGTTTATTTCAAGAAATGTTTTTAATGCTATATTCTGTCGTTCAAGAATTTTTTTTTCTTTAATCTTGGAAATTTTAAAAATTAATTCATCCAGATCAAAGGGCTTTGTGATATAATCATATGCTCCTTTTTTCATAGATTCAACTGCTGAAGCTATACTTCCAAACCCTGTAATTATAACAATTTCAATATCTGGTTCTTTTTTTTTGGCTATTTCAAGAAGTTGCATTCCGTCAATCTCAGGCATTTTAATATCTGTTATAAGAACTTCAAATTTATTTTTTTCAAGCATTCTGAGAGCTTCAAGCCCATTGGTAACTCCTTCTACTTCATATCCTTCTGCTTTAAGAGCGTATACAAGATGTTTTAATGTGATTTCTTCATCTTCTGCTACAAGAATTCTAAAGTTCATATGATGCTCCCGGTAATAAAATTCTAAAGATTGTTCCTTTGCCTTCTGTGCTTTCTACAAATATTTTACCATTGTGTTTTTGAATAATATTATAAACTATTGCAAGACCGAGTCCTGTTCCTTTATTTTTTGTAGTAAAAAATGGTTCAAATATCTTTTCCAATTTATCAGCAGGAATTCCTGTTCCTGTATCTGATACAGAGATTTCAACGAAATCGTTTTTCTTTAAAACTTTTAATTTTATCTCGCCATCCTCAGGCATAGCATCTATTGCGTTCTCAAAAAGATTGAGAAATACTCTTTCCAGCTGATCTGGATCAGCGTTTATTACAATTTCTTCTGGAATTTCTTTTAAGTCTATATTTTTAAAGTTTCTCTGTTTGATTATTGAATTAGAGGCTTTAAAAATAATATCCTTTATTCTTACCTTTTTAAAAACTGGCTCTTTGCCTCTTGCAAATTCAAGTAAATCTTCTATAATTCTTTTTACTCTTGCTGTTTCATGAGATATATCATTTAAAATCTCATTAATAAATGGAGGTGGCTCTTTTAACTCTTTTTGCAAAATTTGGACTGAAATATAAATATTGTTTAAAGGATTGTTTAATTCATGAGCAACTCCTGTAGCAAGAGTACCAATTGCAGCCAGTTTTTTTGATTGAAAAAGTTGTTTGTTTTTCTCATCAAGTTCTATCTTTCTTTGCATGAGTTTGTTTTCCATTTCATTGATTTTTCTAATAAGTAAATCAATTTCATCTTTGTTAGAACCATTAGAAATCTGAATAAACTTTCCATTACCAACTTTTTCCACCACAGAAGTTACCAATTTTAGCCTTTTTATGATATTTTTCCCCACAATCAAGAAAATTCCATTACCACCTAAAAAAAATAGTGTAAGGAATAGAAAAAACATTCCATATGATCGTTTTATGACCATCTCAATGTTGTCTCTTGAGTTTTGATCAATTTTTCTTGATATATTTACAATATCTTCTCCTGTTTTTCTAAGTTCCTTGATATTATTATCCAGATTTTTTAACAAAATAATCAGTTTATTGTTTTCTTTGCTGGATTGCTTCAGAAAATCTACTACTGCACCTGGATTTTCTACCACTGCAGAGTTTATAAGAATAAATTCTTTAGTTTTGAATATTTTATTTTTGTCAAGTTCTTGTTTAATCTGGCCAATTAATATTAATAATTCATTGAACTTTTGCTTGTAATGATTAATTAAATTTTTAAGA